>NZ_NKUG01000157.1 GCF_014845095.1 Methylobacterium bullatum
CGCCTATATCGTGGACATCGCGGCGCCGCCGCCCGAGGACGAGTCGTTCGCCCTCCCCGTCCCCCTCTTCGAGCCGGTTCCGGCCTATGTGAGCGCGCCCGCCTATATCGTCGCGCCGCCGGACAACGTCATCTACCAGAACATCCACAACAGGGTGGTGATCAACGAGATCAACCGGCGCGTCATCGAGCGGCCGCGCGGACCTTCGGCGGCGGCCCTCATAGGCGGTGCCGCCGGTCTCGGAGCGGCGGCTCTCGCCCCTCGGGTGGCGCTGCCGCCCTCCCTGTCGCACCGCGCCGACCGTCACGACGCCGGTCACAACGCCGACGGCCCTCGCCGCGACCGCCCCACCCTGCCGCCGGGTGCCCGCGACGAAAGACCGAACGGTCCCCGCATCGGCCGCCCGCTCCCCGCGGTGGGCGCCCCAGACCCGAAAGCTTTGCCCGAGCCGAGGCCGGTGGCGAACACGCGCCCATCCGGTGACGTCGGCGGACCGCCCGACCGCGTGCGCCCGGGGGACGGGAAGGCCGGGCCCGACCGCAAAGCCGCCATCGACCGTCGTCCCCCGCCCGATGGGGCGAACCCCGCCGGACCCGGAGCCGGACGCGGCAACGCCGATCCCGCCGACCGGGCGGCCTTGCGCCGGGAGCGGATCGAGCGCCGGGAGGCGGCCCGCGCCGCCGCCAAAGCCGAACGACCGCAGCTGCGTCCCGCCCTCGACCAGCCGCAAAGCTACCGCGCCCGCGAGGGGCGTCCGGGCCATGATCGGGTGGCCCGGCCGGGATTCGAGCCGAACGGCCCCGAGCGCGCCAGACGGGAGCCGGCCAATCTCAATCGCGAAGCGGCTGGCCAGCCGCCGCGACGCGGCCCGGATTCCGATGCCCTGCAGCGCCAGCAGCAGAGGCTTCAGATCCAGGAGGCCCGCCAGCAACAGCGGATGCAGATGGAGCAGCAACAGGCCGCCCGGCGCCAGCAGGGGCAGGTCCAGCAGCAGCAGATGATGCAGCGCCAGCAGATCCAGGAGAACCGCCAGCAACAGCGCATGCAGATGGAGCAGCAGCAACAGGCCCAGCGCCAGCAGATGCAGCAGCAGCAACAGATGATGCAACGTCAGCAGATGCAGGCCCAGCAACACCAGCAACAGGCCGCCCAGCGGCAACAGATGATGCAGCAACAGCAGCAGCAACAGGCGGCCCAGCGCCAGCAGAGGCAGGCTCCGCCTTCGGGCGGGAACCCGAACTGCCATCCGGGCCGGCCCTGTCGCTGAGGCGGCTTATCCCGGGAACGGGAGGATGAGCCCGGACCTCGGTGTCGGGCCTCGCTGAGATCGCCTTGCATCGAGCGGCGCCGATCCCGGCCGATGGTCGTCCTCAGCGCGTTCGGCGGAATCCCGCCACGCCCGAGGTCAGTCGAGGTCTTTCGAGAATGCGCGCGCGAGGCGCTCGACCGTTGCATCGTCGACGCCATCGGCGACGAAGTCGGTACGCCAGGAGCGCATGCGGATGGCGAGGGTGGCGACGATGTCTCGGGCCTCGTCCCGCGAGAGGTCGAAATCCTCGACCCGTGTCAGGCAGTTGCCGGTGGTCGGGTAGCTCCCGGATCGACCGACGCCGATGGCTTGCTGGGGATCCATATCCGGTTGGGGGACCACGTCGAAGGCCGGGGACAACCGCCACCCGTCGCCGCATCGGAGGAAGGCGTGGTTCTTGAGGTGATCGTCCCGGTTGCCGCACAGGACGTTGAACACCATGCGGCGGAACAGTTCATGGCGGTCGGACACGTGACGCGCGCCGTGCCGGAGGAGGAACATGGCAAGGTCGGGGTAGGAACCGAAATCGGAGGTTTCATCCAATCCGAGAGCGGTCAATCCGCTCATGTAGTGGCATGTCGGGTGGTAGGGGGCCGCATCGCGGTCGAAGCGCTTCACCAGGACGACCTTGCGAGGCCCGACCGCGAGAACCCGGGTTTCGGCGGCGTCGATCCCGCAACGGAATGCCATACGCATCGTCGCGTGCTCCGCGCCGCATTGGTCGTAGGTGTCGTCCCGCCTTTGGAACTTGGCGATCCATAAGGCACCCTCGTAGTCGATGACGGCCTTCGGTCGGGCGCCGCCCATGCTCATGCCCGCCGTCCAGAGGCGGGCCGCCAGCCCTTCGACCGCCTCGCCTCGTTCGAGACGCTCGAACCCGTCCGCGATGCCGTCGAGATCGGCCGTGGCCGCGTAGCTCGGACGCGGTGACGGGGGAGCCGGGGTTTCGGAGAAGGCGAGGCAGCCGACGCGCTCGTCTCCGGGGGCGAGCAACCAGTCAGACGGCATCATCGGCGGAGAATCGTGAGGCCGACGATGTTCGACGAGCCGTCGCCCCCAACGGTCCGGCGTGGCATCCGCCAGGACGCCCGGAAGTCGGCCACGGATGGTGCTCCTGAATGGCCCCGGCTGAAGCGGCAAGTGTTCCGGGTCCAGGGCGAAAGCCCGGCCATGATTGTTCTTCAGCCAGGACCCGACATAGGCGAATTCGCCATAGGACCGACCGGCCGCCGGCATGACGAGCCGGTAACGGCCGACGAGGTCCGTGGCCCCGTCCTCGCGGCGTACATGGACATAGACGTCAGAGGTCATCGAGATTCAGTTCGCGCGGGCGGCGCACGCGGCTGGGAAGGCGGCTGGTTTCGATGGAAGCGGCCAAGTGGTCGTTCTCGGGGCTGACCGCGCGCCGGACGGCCGGGAACAGGCCGAGGGTCCAGACGGCCCTGGCGAAGACGCCGAGCGACACCGAAGGATCGCCTTTCTCGAGCTTGCGCAAGGTCGGGAGGGAGACCCCCACGCGGGACGCGAGGTCGGATGCGGGCTGACGTCGGCGCAATCGCGCGACCCTTATGGCCTGCCCGATCTCGCGAAGACCCTCCGAAACCTCGAAGGGCGCATGTGCCGAGCGTTCGTTCGTCATGCCGCCATCCTTGCATCTCAGGCGGCCTAGATGAAAGTATGTTTTCTATCTTGGGTCGGTTTTCCTGCGGAAGGGGGATCTGGCGTCTCTCTCGACGGGGAACGAACCGGCATAGGTCCATGCCGCCAGGCTAGGGCGGGGAGACGGTCGGTCAAGTTCGGATCGGTGGCATCGGCTGCGGCAACGTCCGTAGGTCGCCGGGCTGGCTCGGGTCGATCTCACCGACGAGGGCCGGCTTCATGTCATAGAGACCGGAAATGGCTTCGAGGGCGGCGATCGCGTCCTGATTGATGCCCCAGCGCGTCACCGTCGCCACGAAGGCGCGCGTCGTCATCAGCGTCACGGGGAACTCCACGTCGAGGAACAGGGTCGCGACCTTCCGATCTTCGTAGAGCACGACCGCCGAACTCGCCTCGGTCGGGTGCCAATGCGCCACGAACTCGCGCAGAGCCTGCTCGCCGGAATCACGCAGGGCTGACTTGAGCAAGGCATCCCCCGCTGGAGTCCGCGGCCGGGCGCGCAGGGCCGCGACACCGATGCCGACCACGGTCTCGACCCGGAGCGCGGCTTCGCCGAGGCCATCGATCCAGGCGGCGATCTCGGCAGCAAAGGGCTTGGAGAGATCACCGACCACCTCTTCCTCGACCCGGTCCACCAGTACGATCCGCCGGTTGAGACCGCGCAGCGTATCGAGGATGCCTGCTGCCGCGAGCCGGATCAGCGGACCCGCATCGGCCACGACGATCGGCTGGCGGTCCGAGGGGGCGATCATGGCGACACCGTCCAGGTGGTCGTGCCGTCCTTGTTGTCCTTCACGGTGACGCCCATGGCGGCGAGGGCGTCGCGGGCGCGGTCGGAGGCGGGCCAGTCCTTGGCGGCGCGGGCGGCGCGGCGGGCCTCGATCGCGGCTTCCACCGCCGCCACGTCGACGCCGGCGGCGGCGATGGCACTGTCCGCCCGCGCCGACTGCGTCCGCCCGAGGAGGCCGAGGAGGCCCGCCCCGGCCTTCAGCGTCGCCGGGTCGTCGAGGCGGTGCAACTCGGCGAGGGCGGCGGCGGTGTTGAGATCGTCGAGGAGCGGCTCCACCACCGAGGCCGGCACCTCGGCACCGGCGGCCACGTCGCCCACGATGCCGTACCAGCGGTCGATCATCTTCGCCGCCTCCTCCAGCCCACGTACCGTCCAGTCGATGGGCTGGCGGTAATGCGTCTTCAGCATGGCGAGGCGCACGACCTCTCCGGGCCAATCCTTCAGCACCTCGCGCAGGGTGATGAAGTTGCCCAGCGATTTGGACATCTTCTGCCCCTCCACCTGGAGGAAGCCGTTATGGAGCCAGACATGGGCCATGACGTCGGTGGCAAAGCAGCAGCGGGACTGGGCCACCTCGTTCTCGTGATGGGGGAAGATGAGGTCGATGCCGCCGGCATGGATGTCGAAGGTCTTGCCCAGATGCTTCCATGACATGGCCGAGCACTCGATGTGCCAGCCCGGCCGCCCCGGCGCGGCGATACCGGCCGGCGACGGCCATGACGGCTCGCCGGGCTTGGAGGGCTTCCACAGGACGAAGTCGAGGGGCGAGCGCTTGTAGGGGGCGACCTCGACGCGGGCGCCGGCTTCCATCTCGTCGAGGGGCCGCTTCGAGAGCGCGCCATAATCGGGCATCGAAGGCACGTCGAACAGCACATGGCCTTCCGCCACATAGGCATGGCCCGATGCCACGAGCCCGTCGATGATCGTGTGCATCTCGGCGATGTGGTCGGTGGCGCGGGGCTCGACGAAGCGCGGGCGCTCGCCCGCCACGTTCACGTCCTCGGCCATCAGCACGCCGAGGTCGCGGATGTCGCCGTGGAAGGCGGCGAGCGTCCCGTCGGTGAGTTCGCGGATGGTGATGCCGCGCTCGGCCGCGCGGGCGTTGATCTTGTCGTCCACGTCCGTGACGTTGCGGGCATAGGTGACATGCGCCTCGCCGTAGAGATGGCGCAGCAGCCGGAACAGCAGGTCGAACACGATGATCGGCCGGGCATTGCCGATATGGGCGGCGTCGTAGACCGTCGGCCCGCAGGCATACATCCGCACATGCGTCGGATCGATCGGCACGAAGGGCGCCTTCTCGCGGGTCAGCGTGTTGTAGAGCCGCAACATCGGCGCCATGAAACCGTCTTTCGTAACCCTGGGACGCGACGGCTCCGCCGCCTGCGGATGCCGCCTGTCCCCATGCCCTAAATCCCGAGAACCGATCAACTTTTACGAGTCGCGAGGCATGCGCCCCGCAACCGCGACGACCGGATCGGCCGGACGCCAAGCACCCTGCGTGTTGCACGGAGGCGACGGACCCTGCCGACCAACTGCGCTACCCCAAAACGGTGATGAATTCGAGAACGACGCCGGGAGAGGTTCGGTCAAGGTCGCGACGATCCGGAAAGGATTTGTTTACCGACGAGGCCGAGATTTTCCCAAACGCGAATCCTCCCATCCGGTGAATCCAGCCTTTCGCGGATCCCGTCATCAAGGTCACTGCCCATGCGACGCTCGGCTGCCGGTCTCGGCGCTCTCTGCGCCCTCGCGCTCATTTCCTCCGCCGCCCTGGCCGTCGATGACGGCGAGAAGCCCGCCCGCGCGCCGGCACAGGTAGAGAAGACGTTCCTGATTCCCGCCGGCGAAGGCTACGGCGTCGGCGAATGCCTGGTGGCGGGCAGCGGCTCCTGCGGGCAGGTGGTGGCCGATGCCTGGTGCGAGGCGCAAGGCTTCGCCGTCGCCGGCTCCTTCGGCCTGGCCGCTCCCGAGGACTATACCGGCGCGATCGGCCAGCCGCCCGCGCCGAAGCCCGTCGAACCGCCGATCCGCATCACCTGCAAGGACTGATCCGCAGGGCTCACACCCGCTCGTTCGAGGCGGCCCGGCCCGATGCCGGCGCCGCCTCCGGGCCGGATCAGCCCTTGAAGAAATCGCCGCAGCGGGGCGGCGCCTCGGAGGTGCCCCAGGGCATCAGCGGCACCGCCGTGGTGGAGTTCTTGGGCGAGCCCTGGATCACCTTGTCGGAATAGACCATGTAGATCAGCGTGTTGCGCTTGGCGTCACAGCCGCGGACGATCTGCATCGACTTGAAGATCAGCGACCGCCGCTCGCTGAACACGACGTCGCCCTGCTTGAGCTTGTCCTTCGGATTCTTGAACGATACCGGGCCGACCTGCCGGCAGGCGAGGGAGATGTCGGAGACGTCCTCGGCGAGGCCGAGCGTGCCCTTGATTCCCCCCTTCTCGGGCTGCGTGTACCAGCAGGCGATGCCGGAGACCTCCGGGTCGTCGATGCCGTAGACCACCAGCTTGTCGTTGGGGGTGAGCGGACGCCACACCGTGGATTTGTCGAAGATCCGGTCCGTGTCGTCGGCGCGGACCGCCGTCCCGCCCATCACCAACGCCGCCAATCCGGCCGCCACCGCGCGGCTTGTGAGACTCCGAAGACACATCATCACATCATTCCCCTCAAGTTTGCCGATGGGCATGTGGGAACACTGTCGCGCTCTGGCGAGGGCGGTTAGACACCCTTTGCAAAGGCGTTCTTCCGTACCCTGCCCGAGGGCCGGAACCGCCCAGCTTCACACCCGTTTCTGACAGGTCATGCCGCTGATCCCTCCACAGATCCGCAAGCTCGTCGCAACGCTCGGCGCCGCCATGGCCGCCATCGCGTTCGGGACAGCCGTCCAGGCGCAGGCACCCAACGCCCAGTGCCAGCGATACCGCTTCGAACTCGCGAATCTCAGCGACGGCGCCAACACCGCCCGCGCCCTGCAGAACGAGATCGGCCGGCTGGAGGCCTATTACCGGACCCTGAGCTGCGAAGGCGGCAAGTTCCTGTTCTTCGATTCGCGCCCGCCGCAATGCGGCGCGGTGGAGCAGCGTATCCGGGCGCTCCAGGCCGGCTACGGCGCCGAGAACGGCGAGGTCACCGCCGCCCGGCGGCGCCAGCTCACGGCCGCCATCGCCTCCTCCTGCGCCGAGACCGGTCCGAAGATCGTCGAGGGCGTGGTCGGCGAGCAGCGCGGGCGGGGCGGGCCGCAGGTGGTCTGCGTCCGGACCTGCGACGGCGCCTATTTCCCCATGAACAATTTGCCCGATGGTCGCGAGGGGGCCAACGAGCTGTGTCAGGCCCTGTGCCCCGGCACGGAGGCGGTGGCCTATTCGATGCCCAATGGCGATGACGGGCTGAAACAGGCCGCATCGATCAAGGGCAGCCGGGCCTACGTGTCGCTCGCCAACGCCTTCAAGTTCCAGAAGAGCTTCACGCCGGACTGCTCGTGCAAGAAGGCGAACCAGACCTGGGCCCAGTCCCTGGTGAAGGCCGAGAGCATGCTCGTCCGGCACAAGGGCGACATCTTCGTGACACCGATGCAGGCGGAAGCCATGTCGCGGCCGAAGGTGCGCGTCACCCTCGCGGGCCGTGCGGACAAGACCGTGGCGGCCATCGCCGCCGATGCGGCGACCCGGAACGGGGCCATCCTGTCCGATGGGGGCGTGGTTCGCGACGGGGCGGCCACGGAAGCGTCCGCCACCGGCCGCGACGAGCGCGCGGCCATCCGCATCATCGCGCCGAGCATGATCGCGGTCCCGGCTCGCGCCGCCGCGCCCTAGCGGACATTCACGGCGGGCGAGGGAAATCGTCGGTCCCGCCGCGATGTCACGAGCGACCCGGGCGACACGTCCCCTAACCGGTTGAGGGCGAAGGATTTCCCTCGCGCTCGCCTTCGATTCCGCGTCGAGATGGTGGATCGCGGGCGCACGCTCCGGGAATGAATTCGGAACCATCCCGGCTCCATTCGGTTCCGATGGCCACATCAACGTTTGTGAGTGACCATCGATGCGGAACCTCCGCCTGCTCTTTCTGACCGGCACCATGTTGCCGGCCTTGATCCTATCGGGCCCCCTTGCGGCCAGCCCCGACAGAGGCGGGCCGGGCGTGATGCTGCTCGCCCAAGCGGGTCCGGGAGCCGAGCGCGGCGACCCGCGCGGAGGCGGCGATGCCCCCCGTGGCGGCGCGGCTAGGCCGGAAAGAGCCGAGCGCCCGGAAAGGGCTGAACGCCCCGAGCGCGCAGAACGGCCGGAGAGGGCCGAGCGCCCCGAGAGAGCGGAGCGTCCCGAACGTCCCGAGCCGCGCCAGGAACGGGCTCCGGTTGAGCGGCCCGAGCGCGCGGAGCGCCCCGAGCGGCCTGATCGTCCCGAGAAGCCCGACCGCGCCCCGGCCGAACGGCCGACCCCTCCGGCCGCGCGCGAGCGCAATCCGGATCCCGCCCCCGCCAAGCCGGCACCGAAGGAGGCTCCGGCCCCGCGCGAGCGTGCCCCGGCCGCTCCCGAGCGCGACGCGACACCCGAC
>NZ_NKUG01000158.1 GCF_014845095.1 Methylobacterium bullatum
GCGGCGGCGATCGCCTCGGCGCGCGGGCCTTCGATCTCGGGCAGGACCGTGCCGGGGCTGAACAGGGAGCCGGCCGGCTCGCCGCGCAGGGTCGTGAGGCCGGAAAGGACGATCTCGCGATCCGCCGTCGCGACGGACACGAGATCGGGCCCCACCCGCATGATCGTGCCGGGACGGAGATGACCGGAGGCGGCACCGATCTCCGCGCCCCGGACGAGAACGAGATCCTGCCCGGTGAAGATCTTCGGGCGCGCCAGCGGATTGGGCACCGGGCCGAAATCGAGGGCGCGGACGAGGGCCGCGATTGTCGCGGCGGGCTGGCGGAAATCCAGGGTCGCGGCGCGATCCGGGCGCTTGAGCCGGCCATGGTAGAGGCGCTCGCCCCGCTGCGGCCTCGCTTCCACGCGGCCCGAGACGAGCCCGTCGAGGAGGGCGGAAAAGCTCGAGGCGCCGGCTTCGTAGCAGCGGCCGTTGAGGCTGAAGACGGTGTCGCCGGGCAGGATGTCGAAATGCTCCTGCGCCAGGATGGCACCGGTATCGATGGTCTCGTCGATCTGATGCCAGGTCACGCCGTGCGAGGTCTCCCCGGCGAGGATCGCCCAGGTCGTGGCATGGAGGCCGGCATGCCTCGGCAGGGGGCCATCGTGAAAGTTGATCGCCCGGCGCCGGACGCGGGCGAGGATGGCGGGCGGGATCACGTCGAGGTTGCCGACGCTGAACAGGAAATCGACCGGCACGTGGCCCTGGCCCGCTTTCAGGTACGCGTCCTTGTCGATGAGGGTGAGTCCAACACGGCGCGCCCAGTCGGCGGCGCGGGGATCTCGCGTGACCACGGCGGAGATCGCATGCCCTGCGGCGAGAAAAAGCTCCGCGCATCGGATCAGCAGCGTCCCGTCGCCGATGAAGCAGGCGGTGGGTCTCGCATCGTCCTCGGCGTGATGGGCGACCGTATCGTCCCGAGGACGGTTCCCGATGAATTCCATCTCGACAGGCTCCGGCACCGCTGTACGTCAGGGGGATCGACGACTTGAAACAAGAAACGAGGTTTCGAATTTTCAAATTTGAGACAAAATGCTCGTTCCGGCAAACAAAGACATGAATTTCGACGAATCATTGAGGCAATGATCGAATAGAAGCCGACGATCCGGATAGAAATCGTACCGGCCGTCATTCCTGAAAGGGATTATTGAGACGAACCCGGACCCGCATGACGGGCCGAACTCGTTTCCTCGACCTTTCAAATAAAAGATGCGGCGTTAATCCCCTCAAGAGAAGCACTACTTCGGATTACTGAGCTTTTTCCCCGATGGCGCCCCGTCGCCGCGGGCGGATTTCAATTGCGGCGCCCCCTGGGTCAGTGCCGGGCGCATGAGCGACGAAACCGGAAGACGCGAGGCCCGGACCGTGTCGTGGGCCTCGCCGTCCGGGCCGGCGCCTCCGTCGTCGGGAAACGCCTTCCCGGCGGGGGCGGCATTGGCGGAGGACGGCGCGGCGGCGTTCGCCTGGGGCCGCCCCCGGTTCGGGCGCGGAGCCACGCGGCGGAGGACGGAGGGCGTCGGCAGCGCTTTCGGCTTCGATGGGGCGATGCCCCTCGCGAAGGTCAGCGCGTCGAGGGAGGCGAAGGTGGCGCCGCCGAGCGTCAACCATCGCGGGCGCAGGTCGCTCACGGGCGCGTCGTCCACGGGCGCGAGCTCCCGGACCCTGGCCGCAGCGGCCCGCGCCGCGCCGGACCCGCTCTCCGCAGCGTCGGTTTTCGCGACGTCGCCCTTCGCATCGATATCGACCGACGCCAGCTCCATCCGCGCCGGGGCATCGCCATCGCGGGCGAGCCCGACCTCCGCCAGGGCGGTCTCGGCCACCCGGCGCGCCTCATCCGCCAGCGCCTGCGCGCGGATCGCGGCATCGGCGCGGGCCTGGAGATCCGCGGCCTCGGACCGGAGGGTCGAGACCTCCCCGCGACTGGCCTCGAACTGCCCTTCGAGGCGCCGGAGCGCCTGCTCGCGGTCCTCCGCGCGGGCGGACAGAAGCTGGCGATCGTATTGCGTCCGCTTCAGGTCGGCCTCCACGGCCTCCAAAGCCCGGCGCCCTTCATCGACCTGCCGGCCCAGGAGGGAGCGGGCAATCTCGGCCGCGTCCTTCTCGGAGCGAAGCGCCAGGGCGAGGGTCGTGATCCTGTCCTCGGCCTGCTGCAAGGCGGCCCGATGCCCGTCCTGCTCCTGGCGCGCCTCGCGCGCTCCCACGGACCGGGTCGTCTCGACCACGAGGCCGAACACGATCGCGCTGAGAATGGAGGTGGTGGCCAGCAGCCAATAGAGGTTGCCCGAGAAGCGGGAGCCCGGCCGAATCGGGCCGACGAGGTCGGCATGGTCGTGCCGGAACGACTCGGCCCACCCCCCTCCCCCGGGGAGCGGCGCGCGGACCGAACCGACCTGCGCCGCATCGCCGGCACCGAGCGATCTTTTGGAGCCGGCAAAGCTGTCATGAGCGTGCAACCACCTGCCCAACATATCGAATCTCACATCACCGCAGCTGTATGACGCCGATTGTACCTCGCGCTGCCAGTCATCGGAGATCGAAAGAGACCTACTCCGAACGGACGATCTCGACGTATGACCGGTCCCGAACGATCCGAGCGGAATCTATACAGTCGCTGGATTTGAGACGCCGTAGGAATCCCCGAGTGCACCTCTCAATGTTCGCACCAAGAACCACCACACATTAACATCCGCATAGAGCTTTCGGATGGCTCGGCGAAGTCGGAAGCCGGCATCGATCAAATGGGATGACCAAAAAAGGATTAGCTAACCCATTTTTCATTGACGATCAGATTGTTCCAATTCATACCAGACTCTCAATTTAATGTATCGGTTTATACATTACTTGAAAACGGAGTGGTCGATTTATTCAATGCGAATCGGTGGGGGTCCAGCGATGATTCATGTATCCGGAACTACCTTTCCTCGACTCACTATTGCTCCCGCAAAACGTCCGGCGACCGTCATTAGCGGTGGAACGGCGCTCTACAGAGAAGGCTTACGCTACATCCTGATAAAGAGCGGCTTCGACGTCGTTTCCATGGTGGGAAGCCTGGATCAGTCCCAGGATTTTACCGAAACATTTGATTCGAATTTGATTATCATCATGAGTATTCAACCGACCACGGACGCGCCGACCGAAGAGATCATCAATGCTCGTCTTCGCTTCCCGAATAGCTTCATCATCTGCATCTGCGCGACCTGTGAAGTCGAGCATGTGGCACCGATGCTGGAATGCGGCGCGGCGGCCATCCTTCTGTCCAGCGCCGGTTCGGATACGCTGGTTCAGGCGCTGGAACTGATCCTCCTCGATCACTGCGTCGTGCCGCACCTGTCGGTTCGCGCGCATGTGAAGGCCGAGCCATGCGAGGAAGAGGATCAGGCGCCCGCGCCCACCGGCGAGGATCGGCCTCCCTCGGACGATCAGGCGTTCCATCTCTCGGAGCGGGAGCTCAGCATCATCGCCTGCCTGATCAAGGGCGATTCGAACCGCGCGATCGCCGAGCGCCTGTCCATTGCCGAGGGACGCGTGAAGGGGAACGTCAAGGCGATCCTCCGAAAGATCAATGTACGAAACAGAACACAGGCCGCGCTCTGGGGTATCAAATACTGCAACGCCGGGGACCGCAGCCGTCTGGTCGCGCATCATCCGGGTGTGGCGTCCCTGAACGACGTGCTCGAAGAGATGGCGAACGTCTAACAGTACCGTCGAGGCGTTCCCTCATCCTGAGGTGCCGCGTAGCGACTGTGAGAGAGCCTTCCAGTGACCGCTTTGGTCTCTGGAGGGCTCCCCTCAAAGCCTCCGCTACGCTCCGGCACCTCAGGATGAGGTGGTCTGATTGGATGCTCCGCTTTGGCAGGAACATCCGCTTAAGAATCCGATCAGACAGATGGGTTATTTGTCCAAGGCTTCACCTCATCCTGAGGTGCCGCGCAGCGGCCTCGAAGGAGATTTCCAGTCATCGCGAGATCACTGGAGGGCTCCTTCGAGGCCCTTTGCTGCAGCAAAGGGCACCTCGGGATGAGGCTGTCTGATTGGATGCTCGGCTTTGGTAGAAACATCCGCTCAGAAAGTCGATTATACAGATGGAGTGTTTGTCCAAGGCTTCACCTCATCCTGAGGTACCGCGCAGCGGCCTCGAAGGAGACTTCCAGTCATCGCGAGATCCCTGGAGGCCTCCTTCGAGGCCCTTTGCTGCAGCAAAGGGCACCTCGGGATGAGGCTGTCTGATTGGATGCTCGGCTTTGGCATGAGCAACAGCTGAGACATCCAACCAAATCGGCCTCACGCGACCTTCCCTCTCGGCCGGCACCTGGTCCATTGAGGGCGGCAATCCTCCCAATGAAGACTTGAACTACACCTCATAACATTCGGCCCGACCGGCACACTGTCAGGCCGGCGCTTGCCCTCGCACGCCATATCGCGATGCCCCGGCCAACCCCGCCACGCCCAACCGTACGCCATCGCGTCGCGTGGCCCTTCGGATGACGCGACGCCCGCGCCCCGCCGGCACCGCACATCAGCGCTCATCGCCGGTCGATCGGAGTGGATGAAGCCTGCCGCACCGGGAGTTGTCTCGACTAACCCCTTCGCGCACCAGATCGGCTTGATTTGGCACTATCGAAGACATCACGGTTCCATAGTTATTAGTCCGATTGTTCTTTTGATTTACCAGAACCATCACTTTAAATTGAATATCAAGACTGATGTAGATCGTTTTCATGACGTGATGGAAAGAGAGCCATGAACGCAAAAATTGCTGTCACGGGAGCTGGCGGATATATTGGATCCGTCATGGTCGGAGAATTGCTGCGCAGCGGGTACAGGGTCAGGGCCATCGACGCGTTCTACTTTGGAACGCCGTGTCTTTCGAAGTATGACGGCCATCCGAAACTCGAGATCGTCAAGCAGGACATCAGGACCATCGATCACCGCGCCTATGACGATTGCGATTATGCCATCGATCTGGCCGCTTTATCCAACGATCCGTCCGGCGACCTCGACCCGGAACTGACACGGTCCATCAACGAGACGGGCCGCATCCGGGCCGCGATGGCCGCCAAGCGTGCCGGCGTCCGCCGTTACCTCTTCGCCAGTTCCTGCGCGGTCTACGGTGCCGGCCAGGACCTGTTCCTCTCCGAGGACACGCCGCTGCGCCCGCTCACCATCTACGCGCAGACCTGCGCCAGGGCCGAAGAGGCCGTGCTCGCCCTGAATACCGGCCATTTCGTCGCCACCGCGCTGAGGAACGCCACCGTCTTCGGCCTGTCGCCGCGCATGCGCTTCGACCTCGTGGTCAACCAGATGAGCTTCGACGCCCTGGATCGCGGCCGCATCACGGTGGGGGGGGATGGTTCGCAATGGCGCCCCCTGGTCCATGTACGGGACGTGGCCGCCGCGTTCCTCGGCGCCCTGCGCGCTCCCGCCGGAGCCGTCGCCGGTGAGGCCTTCAACGTCGGCTGGGACAATCGCCAGATCGTCGACATCGCGCTCGCGGTGAAGAACACCGTCACGAGGCCGAGCGAGATCGAGTTCATGCCCGGCGGACCCGACCGGCGCGATTACCATGTGAGCTTCGCCAAGGCGCGCGAACACTTCGGCTTCGGGGCACGGTACCGGATCGAAGACGCCGTCATCGAGATCCAGAACGCCATCGAAGCCAAGCTCCTGCGCAACACGCCCGCCTGCAACACGGTCAAGTGGTACAAGATGCTGCTCGCCGATCCGCTCCAGGGGTTGAGCCTGCCCCTCGCGGCCGAGGAGACCGTCGCCGCGAGCCCGGGCGTCTTCCCCCGCCCGCAATTCGAGACCGCCGCGGACGGGGCGCGCGCCTGAGAGCCGATCCGGACCCGCGCCTCCCATCGACCGGCTCAAGAGCGCCGTGTCGCAGGTTTTCGATCGCAGAACCGGGGGCCACGTCTGCGAAACCTGCTTAGGAGGACACCCATGCGAGCCTATGACGTGCCTTCCTCGTCCCCGGTCCGACGGCCGGATGGCGGCTCCCCGCTCTCCGTCCGTCATGTCATCATCGAGAACAAGGAGGGATATCCCTCCTTCGCCAACGGTATTCATCAGAATACCCGCTCCCTCGTCACCGAACAGACCCTGTCGGGCGAGGCGTCCCGCATCCTGTTCCTGTCGCGCGACCCGCACGGGATGACGGTGCCGGCGGGCATCCGAATGGATCATGTCCCGCTGGAGGGGCTCAGGCTCCTCGGCCGCACGGTCAGCCTGTCGCGCCGCTCCCGCGAGGCCTTCCTCGACGGGGCCGACACGCGGACGGTCTTCCACTTCCACGGCGCGCGCCAACCGCTCCTGGTCTCGCTGACGCGGATGCTGCGCCGGCGCGGCATTCCCTACGTCATCAGCCTCCACGCCTGCTTCTCGCATTTCTACGACCGGGCCGGCCGGCTGGTGAAGCCGTCGACCGCCCTCTACGTCCGGCTGCTGGAGCGCCGCGTTCTGGAGGGGGCGCGCTTCGTCCACGTCATCACCGCCCTGGAACAGGCCGAGCTACGCCGTCTTGCGCCCAAGGCCCGGTCGGTCCTCGTGCCCCACGGGGTCTATTCGAGCGCGCTCGGCGGGCGTCCGGGATTCGTCGACAGGCCCGGCCCTGCCGGCGGGTTATTGGGCCCTGCCGGCGGGTTATTAGGCCCTGCCGGCGGCTCGCCCGTCTTCGGCTTCTGCGGCCGGCTCGCGACGTTCCACAAGGGCCTCGACCTCCTGATCGAGGGGTTCGCCCTCTACCGGCGGCAGGGCGGCACCGGCCGCCTCGTCGTCATGGGTCCCGGCGACGAGCGCGAGGCGCTGGCGGCGATGGCCCTCCGCCTCGGAATCGGGTCCGCCGTGACCTTCGAGGGGCCGCGCTACGGAGCCGAGCGGGACGACATCGTCCGGTCTTGGGACTTCTTCGCCTTTCCCTCGCGCCTCGACCGCTGGCCGACGGCCGCCCTCGAAGCGCAGATCCTCGGCGTGCCGCTCCTCATCACCGCCGAGGCGGGGATGACCGAGGCGATGACGCGGCACGGCGCCGGCCTCCTCATCGAGGATCTGACGGCCGAGGCCGTGGCCGCGTCCCTCGCCCGGGCCGCGTCCCTCGATTCCGCGGAATGGCAGGCGATGTCGCGCGGCGCCCACCGGATGGGATGCTCGGCCGACTGGACCGTGGTCGCGGCGCGCCTGCACGCCCTCTACCGAACCACACCGGCATCGCCGGCTCTCACCGAAGACATGGAGGCAACGGATGGCAGTCCCGTTCTATAGGCATGCGCTCTCGCCCGACTACGCGGTTCGGGTGGCCTCGGTCCTGGGGAGCGCGTTCCTGACGACCGGCCCCGAGGGGGCGCGCGTGGAGGACCTGCTGCGGGACTTCTTCCGGGTGCCGCATGCCAAGCTCACCTCGAGCTGGACGCAAGGGGCGGTGGCGACCCTCCTCGCCCTGGGGATCGGCCCCGGCGACGAGGTCATCGTGCCGGCCATGACCTTCGCGGCGACGGCCAACGTGGTGCGCCTCGTGGGCGCGACGCCGGTCTTCGTCGACAGCGACCCGAACACGCTCCTGATCGATCTCGCTCTCGCGGCGGCGGCCGTGACGGAGCGGACGCGGGCGATCATCCCGGTCCATCTCTACGGCCAGATGGTGGACATCCCGGCCCTGCGGGCGGCGATTCCTTCCTCGATCCGGATCATCGAGGACGCGGCCCATTGCTTCGAGGGCAGCCGCAACGGGCGCCGGCCGGGGCAGGACGGCGACGCGGCGATCTTCTCCTTCTACGCGACGAAGAACGTGACCTGCGGCGAGGGCGGCGCCGTCGTCACCCGTGATCCCAACCTCGCCCGGACCCTGGTGCAAACGGTGCTGCACGGGATGTCCGCCGGCGCGGCCCAGCGCTTCCAGGGCGGCACCTACAACCATTGGGACATCGACCGCCTCGGCACCAAGGCCAACCTGCCGGACCTGCTCGCCGTCCTGCTCGCCCCCCAGATCGAGCAGGTGGAGGTCCAGTGCGCCCGGCGCGAGGCCTTGAGCCGGCGCTACGAGGCCGCGCTCGCCGGCACCCCCTTCACCTGGCCGGCCCTGGAGCCGGGCGTGGTCTCGGCCCGGCACCTCTTCCCGATCCACGTGCCCGACGGCCGGCGCGACGACATGCTCCGGGCGCTGGGCGAGGCCCGCATCGGCACGACGGTGAATTACCGCAGCGTGCCCACCCTGACCCTCTACCGCGACGTGCCGGAAGCCTCGTCCCTGCCCGTCGCCCAGGAATGGGGCGAGGGCACGCTCTCGCTGCCGCTCTTCCCGGAACTGCGCATCGACGAGCAGGACGAGGTGATCGAGACCGTGCTGGCCCAGGCCTCCGCGTTCTGGCCGAAACCCGCCCTGCGGACCGCGACCGGACGGTGAACACGGGCCTCCCGAAACCCGTTCCCCGTCTTTCCAACCCCTGACCTCATCCTGAGGCGCCGCGAAGCGGCCTCGAAGGAGGGCTCCAGTCCTTGCTCAGAGAACTGGAGGTCTCCTTCGAGGCCCTTTGCTTGCGCAAAGGGCGCCTCAGGATGAGGTGAGGGAGTGGGGAGATCGCTCGTCTTGCAACGACACCGACTTCCCCAAGTAAACTCCCCAAGTAAAACCGACATACGAAAGCCGCCCCGCAGTCGCAGGGCGGCCTTCGCGCGGTCGATGTCTTCGCGGGATTACCCCGCGGCGACCGCGAGTTCCGGCAGCACCGCGCCCTGCGGCTCGGTCAGGTCGATCCGTGGCGCCGGGCGCTCCGCCGTGACGCTGCGCCGGCCGATGCCCACGTGGCGGAAGCCCGCCTCCGCGGCTTCCGCCGCCGGGATGATGTTGCGGTAATCGACGAGGACCGACCCCGCCATGCGCGAGCGGAGACGGGCGAGGTCGAGGGTGCGGAACGCGCTCCATTCCGTCACGATCGCCACCGCGTGGGCGCCGGCCACGCAGCTATAGGGATCGGTGGCGTAGGCGATGTCGGGCATGAGCGCCCTCGCCTGGTCCATCCCCTGCGGGTCGTAGGCCCGCACCTCGGCGCCCTCGTCCTGCAGGGCGGTGATGATCGAGGTGGCCGGCGCCTCGCGGACATCGTCGGTATCCGCCTTGAAGGTCAGGCCGAGCACCGCGACGGTCAGCCCCCGCACGGAGCCGCCGCAGGCCTTGATGAGGCGGCGCGCCATCGATCGCTTGCGCTGCTCGTTGGCGGCCGCCACCGTCTCGATGATGCGGGAGGGGACGCCGTAATCCTGCGCCGACTTGATCAGCGCCTGGATGTCCTTCGGGAAGCACGATCCGCCGAAGCCGGGGCCGGGCTGGAGGAACTGCGCGCCGATCCGCCGGTCGAGGCCGATCCCGTAGGCGACGCCCGCCACATCCGCATCCGCCCGCTCGCAGAGGTCGGCCATCTCGTTGACGAAGCCGATCTTCATGGCGAGGAAGGCGTTGGCGGCGTATTTCACCAGCTCGGCGGTGCGCCGGGTGGTGAAGAACAGCGGCACCGCCGCCTCCGCCAGGGGCCGGTAGAGGTTGGTCATGATCGCCCGCGCCCGCTCGTCCTGGGTGCCGATGACGATCCGGTCGGGATGCTGGAAATCCGCGATGGCCGCGCCTTCGCGCAGGAATTCCGGGTTCGAGACGACGGCGAAGGCCCCCTGGGGCTGGACGACGCGCATGATGTGCTCGACCCGGTCCCCCGTGCCCACCGGGACGGTCGATTTCGTCACCACCACGGTATAGCCCTGGATCGCTTGCGCGATGTCGCGGCAACAGGCGAAGACGTGGGCGAGGTCGGCATGGCCGTCACCGCGCCGGGCGGGCGTGCCGACGGCGATGAACACCACCTCCGCATCGCGGACCGCCGCCGCGAGATCGGTGCCGAAGGTCAGCCGCCCGGCCGCGACGTTGTCGGCCACGAGGGCATCGAGATGCGGCTCGTAGATCGGCATCCGGCCGGCGCACAGGGCGGCGATCCGCTGAGGGTCCTTGTCCACGCAATGCACATGATGCCCGAATTGGGCGAAGCACGCCCCGGATACGAGCCCGACATATCCGACGCCGATGACCGCCACCCGCATTCCAGCCTCCATGGATCGTTCAGATCAGCAAAGGCGGCCGCTCGTGTCGAACAGCAACCGCCGCAAGCGACAACCTTAAAATATCATCCTGTCTTGAAGAACATCTCTTCCGAGTGGGCGGAAACTAGTCCGAAAGCTACATGATCGGCGCCGATTATTGATGGCGAACACGCGATTCGACGGTGCGTCATCCCGATTCGGTGGCCCGGCAAGGTCCGGGCGGGACGGAATCCAAGACATCTTCGAGTTGTTTTTCCAAGGCACGACCTCATCCTGAGGTGCCGCGCAGCGGCCTCGAAGGAGAGCTCCAGGGATCGCGCGACCACTGGAGGGCTCCTTCGAGGCCTCCGCTACGCTCCGGCACCTCAGGATGAGGTGGTCGGCTAGAGCGCTCTCCGCCGAAGTGGATGCCGGTTCGGCGAAAAAGAGCGCGGCACAACAAAGGCCTGGAGATGTGCCCCGACCCAACGTGGTCGGGCGCAGCTCTAGGATGACCCACTCTGACAGATGACCGACTTCGGCATGAGCATCAGGACGAGGCCGGATGCGTCTGCGCCCCTGCGCCCGCTCCTCGACCCCGCAACGTCGCCCCGTCCGGCGCAAGGGTACTATGGCGGCTGGTCGAGCGCTTTCGATCTAACTCTCAAGGTTCCTACCAATACAGTCGACGATCATGCAGTCCTTCTGGCGGCACGCATTGAATAAGGACGGTCTGTCATGAAGAAAAAGATACTTGTGACCGGGGCCGGTGGGTTCATCGGGCACCATCTCGTGAAAAGCCTCGTCAGCCAGGGCCATTGGGTCCGCGGGGCCGACATCAAGCTTCCGCAATACGAAGCCTCGGCCGCGCACGACTTCATGCAGGTCGATCTGCGCATGCGCGACAATTGCGCCATCGCCGTCAAGGACATGGACGAGGTCTATCATCTGGCGGCCGACATGGGCGGCATCGGCTTCATCAGCGGCTCCCATGCCGAGATCACCCTCAACAATACTTTGATCAGCGCCCATATGGTCGAGGCCGTGCGCTACAGCGGCCTGGAGAAGTTCCTCTTCTCCTCCTCGGCCTGCGTCTATCCCCAGCACCTCCAGCTTTCGCCCGACGTCACCCCCCTCGCCGAGGACGTCGCGTGGCCGGCCCAGCCGGAGGAAGGCTACGGGCTCGAGAAGATCTACATGGAGAAACTGTGCCAATACATGACCGAGGATTGGAAGATCCCGACCCGGTCGGTGCGGTTCCACAACGTCTACGGTCCGCTCGGCACCTATGACGGCGGCCGGGAGAAGGCGCCCGCCGCGATCTCGCGCAAGGTGGTGCTCTGCCCCGACGGCGGCGAGATCGAGGTCTGGGGCGACGGTCTGCAGACCCGCTCCTTCATGTATATCGACGATTGCGTCGAGGGCCTGTGCCGGCTGATGGCGGAGGATTACTGCGCCCCGATCAATCTCGGCACCGACGAGATGATCACCATCAACGACCTCGTCGAGATCGCGGCCGAGATCGCGGGCAAGACGATCACCAAGCGCCACGACCTGACCAAGCCGCAGGGCGTGCGCGGACGCAACAGCGACAACAGCCTGATCCGCAAGGTCCTCAAGTGGGAACCCACGATCATGATCCGCGAGGGGCTCGTGCCGACCTACCGCTGGATCGAGGAAGAGATCGCCCAGGCCCATCCGGTCCGGCATTCCGTCGCGGCCGAATAACCCCGCGCCCGGCGCCGCATCCGCTTCGATGGGCACGGATGCGGCACCGACGTATTCGGCGGACCGCCTCGCGACGAAGATGCAGCAGCCACAGCAACGACCGTGAGGCGATCCGGATGTCGAAGCGCGTATTGATCGTCCACAACGAGTACCAGTTCCACGGCGGCGAGGATTCCGTCGTGGCCCAGGAGATCGGCGCCCTCGAACGGGCCGGCTGCGAGGTCCGGCTCTTCACCTTGAGCAACACATCCATCGTCACGCCGATCGACCGACTGCGCGCGGCGTTCCAGTCGGTGAATTCGCCGAAGAACATCGGCCTCGTCCTGAAGGAAGTCGACGGTTTCCGGCCGGACGTGGTCCACGTGCACAATTACTTCCCGCTGATCTCGCCGATGGTGCATGTGGCCGTGCGCAAGACGGGAACACCGACGATCCAGACGCTGCACAATTACCGGATCATCTGCGCCAACGCGATGCTGACGCGGAACGGCGCGCCCTGCGAGGTCTGCGTCGGCGGCTCCGCCTACAATGCGGTGCTGCACCGGTGCTACCGGGATTCCCGGCTCGGATCGCTGGCGGTGGCGCGATCGATCCAGCATCACAAGCAGATCGGCACATGGGCGAACCATGTGGACCGCTTCGTCGCGCTCACCGAATTCGAACGCGGCCGGTTCATCGCGGCCGGCCTGCCCGGCGGCCGCATCGCCGTGAAGGCGAACGGGCTCGCCGATCCCGGCCCGGTCCGGGAGGGCGAGCGGGAAGGATTGCTGTTCGTGGGGCGCCTAACCAGCGAGAAGGGCATCGAGACCCTGATCGCCGCCGCCAGGATCGCCGGCCGCAGGGTCACGGTCGTCGGCACCGGGCCGCTGGCGGACAAGGTCGCCGCCTCGCCCGATCTCGACTACCGGGGCCAGGTCACGCCCGCTCAGGTGCGCGCCGCGATGAGGGAGGCACGCGCCCTCCTCGTCCCCTCGCTCTGGTACGAGGGCTTGCCGATGGTGGTGGTCGAAGCCTTCGCCCTGGGCCTGCCGGTGATCGCCTCACGGATCGGCTCTCTCGCCGAGATCGTCTCGGACGACGTGACCGGCCTGCATGCCGCCCCGGGCGACGCCGCCGACCTCGCCCGCGCCATGACGCGGATCCTCACCGATCGCGCCGCATCCGAGCGCATGAGCCGGGCGGCGCGGTCGAAATACGAATCGTGCTGGAGCGAGACCGTCACCACGAACCAGCTCATGGGGATCTACGCCGACGCGATGGACTCGCACCGGACGATGCGGATCGCGGTCTAGGAGCCTGTTTCAGGTGTCTGTCCAAGGCTCGACCTCATCCTGAGGTGCCGCGTAGCGGCCTCGAAGGAGGGCTCCAGAACCCACTGAGCAGACTGGAGCGCTCCTTCGAGGCCCTTTGCTGAAGCAAAGGGCACCTCAGGATGAGGTGGTCTGGTGGGAT
>NZ_NKUG01000159.1 GCF_014845095.1 Methylobacterium bullatum
GAGAGGGACGCGCCCTGCCTGCAAGAATGGATAAGTGAATCCAGTAGCCGCGTGCGGGGCGAGGCGAGGCGCACCGATGTGCGGGTCTGGATTGATGGCCGCACAGTCGACCTCACCGCCGCCCGCACCAAGCGCATGTGCTCCGGTTTCAGGATGGTCTGTTTCAGGAATGCGGAAGGACGGTGAGCCTCACACGCAGCCCATCCATGACCTTCCGGACGGTCTCGTAACGCAGCTTCGAGCCCGGGGAGAGCGCCTTGTAAAGAATTTCCCAGCCAATCCCGGAATCCTTGGCGATCTGCGTCATGCCCCGCGCCTTGGCCACGTCGCCGAGGGCCGCGAGAAACACTTGGGGATCCGAATCTTCGAGGGCGGCCGCGAGATACTCGGCGATGGCTTCGACAGTGCCGAGATACTCCGACGCGTCGAAGGGCGTGAACTCTGTCATGGCGTGCTCCGGTCAAGCGAAGAGAGCATGGCGATGGCGTCCTGTGAAAGCTTTCGCGTGCGCTTGGGCAGTGACCGTTGACGTTCCTCTTTAACCGGCACGCGCACTTCGTCCCCTCCCCGCAGGCGGGGCGAGGCGATGCGCACCGAGTGTCCCTGATCCTTTAGCCCTCCCTCCCGGAGCCCTCCCGCATGGCCACGCTCATCCTGCAGACGGCCGGGGCGGCGCTCGGGACCGCGCTCGGCGGCCCGATCGGCGGGGCCGTGCTGAGCACGCTCGGCGCCGTGGCCGGCGGCGCGATCGACAGCGCCCTGTTCGGGTCGCGGGCCGGGCCGCGCGTCGTGGAGGGGCCGCGCCTGACCGATGTGGCCGGGCTGTCCTCCACGGAGGGCGAGCCGATCAAGCGGGTCTACGGCCGCGCCAAGGTAGGGGGCACCCTGATCTGGGCGACGCGCCCGCTGGAAGTCGCCAATACCAGCGTCCAGCGCGCCTCGTCCGGGGGCAAGGGCGTCGCCGGCCAGAAGATCGTGACCACCACCTATGCCTATTTCGCCGACCTCGCGGTGGGGCTGTGCGAGGGCGAGATCGCCCATGTCCGCCGGGTCTGGGCCGATGGCCGCGAGATCGACCTCACCACGCTGAATTACCGCCTGCACCGGGGCGGGGCCGACCAGGCGCCCGATCCGTTGATCGTCGCCAAGGAGGGCGCGGACCGAGCACCGGCCTATCGCGGCCTCGCCTATATGGTGTTCGAGCGGATGGCGCTGGCCGAGTTCGGCAACCGGGTGCCGCAACTGGCCTTCGAGGTGATCCGCCCGGTGGAGGGGCTCGCCGGGATGGTCCGCGCGGTCTGCCTCATCCCCGGCTCGACGGAGTTCGGCCTCGACCCCCGCCTCGTCACCGAGGATGCGGGTTTCGGCGCCACGCGGGCGGCCAACCGCTTCCAGTTCCAGGACACGACGGACGTCACCGCCTCCCTCGACGCGCTCCAGGCCCTGTGCCCGCGCCTCGCCCGCGTCTCGGTGGTGGCGAGCTGGTTCGGAAGCGACCTGCGCGCGGGCCGATGCACGGTGACGCCCAAGGTCGACCGGCCGGACAAGGCGACGCTTGGCGACACATGGAGCGTCGCCGGGCTGACCCGCGATGAGGTGAAGACGGTCTCGACCGCGCCCATGGGAGGTGCTGCCTATGGCGGCACGCCCTCCGATGCCGGGCTCGGCCGCCTCGTCGCCGAGCTGCGCCGCCGTGGTCTCGAGGTCGTGCTCTACCCGTTCGTGATGATGGACGTGCCCGCCGGCAACGGCCTGCCCGATCCGCGCGACGCGGGAGCGCTCCATCAGCCGCCCTATCCCTGGCGCGGTCGCATCACCTGTTTCCCGGCCCCCGGCCAGCCGGGCAGCCCGGACGGGACCGCCGCTGCGTCCGCGCAAGTGGCGGCCTTCTTCCAGAACCCGGACGGATACCGCCGCTTCCTGCTGCATTACGCCGACCTCGCCGCCGGCTGGGCGGCCGACGGCGTTTCGCTCTCCGGCTTTATCATCGGCAGCGAGTTTCCGAGCCTCACCCGCGTGCGGGGCGAGGCCGGGCGCTATCCGGCCGTGGAGGCGTTCACGGCGCTGGCCCAGGAGGTGCGCGCCCGCCTCGGGGCCGGCGTGGCCCTGGTCTACGCGGCCGACTGGACCGAGTACGGCGCCCATGTCCGCGACGGCGGGGCCACCGTGCGATTCCCCCTCGACTCGCTGTTTTCCGATCCCGCCATCGCGGCGGTGGGCATCGACTATTACCCGCCGATCAGCGACTGGCGCGACGGCGCGGACCATGCCGACCTCGCCGAGACCGACAGCGTCTACGACACCGCCTATCTCAAGCGCCGCCTCGGGGCCGGAGAGGCCTTCGACTGGTACTATGCCAATGACGCCGACCGGCGGGCGCAGGCGCGCACCCCCATCACCGACGGCGCGGCGGGCAAGCCCTGGGTCTACCGGGCCAAGGACCTCGTCTCCTGGTGGTCGAACCCGCATCGCGAGCGGGACGGCGGGATCGAGACCGGCACCACGGCCTGGATTCCCCGATCCAAGCCGATCTGGCTCACCGAGATCGGCGTGCCCGCCGTGGACAGGGGCACCAACGGCCCCAACGTCTTTCCCGACGCGAAATCCTCCGAGAACGCCGCCCCGCCCTTCTCGGCCAACGTGCGCGACGACCTGATCCAGGCCCGTGGCCTCACCGCCATCCTGACCCGCTTCGATGAAGCGCTGCCGGGTTTCGAGCCGGCTCACAACCCGGTCTCGCCCGTCTATGGCGGCCCGATGGTGTCGCCCGGCTCCGTCTTCGTCTGGTGCTGGGACGCGCGGCCCTTCCCGGCCTTTCCGGATTTCGACATGGTCTGGGCAGATGCGGAGAACTGGTCCCTGGGTCACTGGATCACAGGACGGATCGAGGGGCTGGAGCTCGACCGCCTGATCGGCGCGATCCTCGCCGATCTCGGCATCACGGCACCGGCCCGGATCGCCGCCGATGCCTGGCTCGACGGTTACGTCATCGACCGGCCGATGTCGGCGCGCGGCGCCCTGGAGCCGCTGGCCCGGGTCTACGGGCTCGACGTCTCGGCGGTGGGCGGCAGGCTCGACATTCGCTGCCCGCGCCGCGAGAGCCCGATCGTCCTGGCGGCCGCCGATCTCGTGCTCACCGAGCGGGACCGGGCGCCATTGAGCTTCGTCCGCGCCGAGGAATCAGAACTGCCCCGCACGCTCACCCTCGCCTTCTGCAACGGGCAGAGCGCCGATTACCGGACCGCCACCGCCTCGGCGATCCGCCCCACCGGCCTGAGACGGCGCGAGAGCAACGCCGACGCGCCCATCGTCACCCGCCGGGGGAGCGCCGAAGCGCTGGCCGAGGCGCTCCTCGACATGGCCATCGCCGGGCGCGACAGCGCGGGTTTCGCGGTGAGCCCGCGCCGGATCGACCTGGTGCCCGGCGACCTCCTGGCCCTGCCCGGCGCGCGGCTGCCGCATCGGATCGTACGGATCGCCGACAGCGCCGGCGCGCGGCGGATCGAGACCCGCGCGGTGCCGGCCTACCCGTCTCGCCTCGGCGCGACCCAAAATCCCGACGACAGGGGATTCCGGCCGCCCCCGTCCATGGCCGGGCGGCCCTTCGCCCGCGTGTTCGACCTCCCCGTGGACAGGGGCAGCCCGACGATCCTGCAATACCTCGCGGTCTCGGCCGATCCCTGGCCCGGCGAGATGGCCGTCTGGCGCTCGGCCGGCACCGACGGCCCCCTCGGCCTGCACCGGATCGTCGATTATCCGGCCTGCCTCGGCGAAATCCTGACCCCGCTGCCGCCGGGACCCCTCTGGCGCTTCGACCGGGGAACCCGGCTCGATGTGCGCCTGCGCCATGCCGGTGCTCTGTCCTCCATCGCGGAGGACGACGTGCTGGCGGGGGGCAACCTGTTCGCCCTCATGGGCGAGGATGGTCGAATAGAGATCATCGCGGCGGCGGGCGCCGAACTGATCGGCCCCGGCACCTATCGCCTCAGCCGGCTGCTGCGCGGCCTGATGGGGAGCGAGGAGCTCGCCGGACGCGCAAATCCGCCCGGCTGCCTCGTGGTGCGCCTCGACGACGGGGCGGTGGTGCCCCTGCTGGACCGGCTCGACGAGGCCGGCCGGCCGTTCCGCTACCGGATCGGGCCGGCCACCCGCGACCCCGGCGATCCGAGTTATGTCGAACTGCAGGCGAGCGCCGGCCTGCTGCCGCTCCTTCCGCTCGCGCCGGTGCATCCGGTCGCGCGGCGCGAGGCCGGCGGGATCAGGCTGACCTGGCTCCGCCGGGCGCGGCGGGACGCGGATGGCTGGGAGCCGATGGAGATCCCGCAGGACGAACCGGGCGAGACCTACCTCGTCGAAATCCATGCGGCGGACGGCTCGACCCTGCGGACCGCCCGGACGACCGAGCCGGCGCTCCTCTACGCCAACGCCGACGAGAGCGCCGATTTCGGCGCGAAGCAGACCCGCCTCGACGTGAGCGTCGCCCAGGTCGGCACCGTCGCCGGACCCGGCCCGAGCCGCCGTGCCCTCCTGCCCGTCCGCTCCGCCTGAGCGACCCGACCGACCCGACCGACCCGGAGTCACCCCATGTCGCTGACGACAGACAACCTCGCCCTGCCGCTGATCGCGGCGGCGCAGGCAGGAAAACACGTCACCCACAACGAGGCCCTGGTGGTCCTCGACAGGCTCGTGCAGCTCTCCTGCCTCGACAAGGACCTGACGGCCCCGCCGCCTGCCCCCGTGGAGGGAGACCGCTACCTCGTCGCCGGCGCCGCGCCCACCGGCGCCTGGACCGGGCTCTCCGGCCACATCGCCCATTTCCACGACGGGGTCTGGGACGGCCTCACGCCGAGGGCGGGGTGGCTCGCTTATCTCGCGGACGAGGACGCCTTCTACCGCTTCGACGGCACCGCCTGGACCGGCCTCGCCGGGACGATCTCCGCGTTGCAGAACCTCGTCCTCCTCGGCCTCGGCACCCATGCGGATGCGGAGAACCCGTTCTCGGCCAAGCTCAACAAGGCCCTCTGGACCGCACGCGCCACGGCGGAGGGGGGCACCGGCGACCTGCGATTGGCCCTGAACAAGGGGGCCACGGGCAACGTCCTGTCACTGCTGATGCAGACCGGCTTTTCCGGCCGGGCCGAGATCGGCCTCGTGGGCGACGACAGCCTGACGGCGAAGGTCTCGGCGGACGGCAACAACTGGTCCCATGCCTGGCGGGCGCTGGGAAATAGCGGCAATGTCGGATTCGGATCGGCCGCGGCACCGGGCGGCCCGGTGCCGGCCGCCCCGCTCTTCGTCTCGGGCTCGTCGAGTTCCGCCCTGCTCCAGCTCGAATGCTACAGCGCCGGCTCGCCGGTGGCCAACATCACCACGCGCATCGCCCGCGGCACCCCGGCCGCCCCCACCGGCATTCTCGCCGGAGACCGCTTCTTCGGTTTCTTCGGCCGGGGCTACCAGGCGACGGGCGGGTTCTCCGGCAACATGGTCACCTTCAACGGCCTCGCCGAGGAGGATTTCACGGCCACGGCACAGGGGACGCTCGTCGACTTCCAGACGACGGAGATCGGCACGAGCACGCGCCGGTCCGTGGTCAAGTTCAGGGGCAACGGCGCCCTCGAACTCGTCCCCCGTGCCGGCACGCCCGGCGCAGGGCTCGCGCCCGGACAGATCCTGTTCGACGGCACCGCCGCCGCGTTCAAGGGCTATAACGGGACGCGCTGGTCCCGCCTCACCAACCTGCCCCGCTTCGCCGCCGCCATGAGCGCGGACGCGACGATTCCGGCGGGCGCCTGGACCAAGGTGGCGTTCAACACCGCCGAGGTGAACGACCAGGGCGCGTTCGTGCCCGCGACGAACCGGTTCGTCGCGCCCGAGCCCGGCACCTACACGTTCGGCGTGGGCCTCGCCTACCGCAGGATCGGCAGCGCGTCGCCCACCGCGCTCCAGGCCCGGTTCTACCGCAACGGCGCGGCGTCCCCCCGCCACCGGGCGGGCGTGACCGGTCTCGTGGACGGCGTCTCGACCCTCGCCCTCACGGCCACCCTCACTCTGGCGGCGGGCGACACGGTGGAGGTGTTCGCGCAGTTCACCGGCGCCGAGGGCGGCATCCTCGCCGCCGACACGGCGTTCTGGGGCCTCGCAATGCCCTGAGCCGCCCGGGAGGCAATGTCCTCCTGATCGCGCGTCGCCGCACGACGCGTCTTCCCCGTTCCCAAACCCGGAGTGAACCATGGATCTCAGCGCCATCGGCCATGCCGTGCTCGTTGCCCGCGAGGGACGGCGCCTCGAGGCTTACCGCGATTCCGTCGGCATCTGGACCATCGGCATCGGCCATACCAGCGCGGCGGGGCCACCCGTGGTGACACCGGGCCTGCGCCTGACGGCGGCGGAATGCGACGCGCTCTTCGCCCGCGATGTCGGCCGCTTCGTGCGCACCGTCGCGGCGGTGGCACCCGCCGATCTGCCGGACCATGCCTTCGATGCCCTGGTCTCCCTCTGCTTCAACATCGGCGAGGGCGCGTTCCGCCGCTCGACCGTCGTGCGGCGCCTGAATGCCGGTGACCGGGCGGGCGCCGCCGAGGCGATCCTGATGTGGAACCGGCCCGCCTCGCTGATCCCGCGCCGGAGGGCCGAATACGACCAGTTCCGCACGCCCTACGCGACGGCCCTGCCGCGCGCCCGCTCCACCGATCCCACGGCGATCCCGCGCCCCGCCGGCCCGGTGATGGAGCGACCGGAGGAGCGGCCGGGGATCGTTCCGAACCCGGCCATCGGTTCCGAGCGCCGCCCCCTCCCCCGCACGCCCTCGGTGCGGGCCGCGCCGCCCCAGCGGAGCACCGCGCCCGTGAGTGCCTGGGCGCGCCTCAAGACCTCGCTCCGGGCGCTGTTCGGCGCACGCGCCTGAGCCCGGAGCACCCGGTTCTCCCTCCCCTGCCGCATCCCGGAGATCGCCATGAGACCCTCGCCCCTCGTCCTTGCCGGCCTTGCCGCCCTCCTCTCCTCCTGCGCCGCCTCGCCCTGCATGGCGTCGCCCACGGATGCCACCGTCCTCCTGCCCTGGGGCGACGGCGCGATCGCGCTGGCCCACCTGATCACCGCCTTCCTGGTGCCGCTCGCGATCACCGCGGCGACCGCCGCAGTGGCGCGGATCGCCGGCCCGTTGCAGGTCCTGATCACGACCTCCCTCGTGGAGCGCCTCGTGCCGA
>NZ_NKUG01000016.1 GCF_014845095.1 Methylobacterium bullatum
TCACCGGCAAGCGGTGATCCGCCACCGCTGACCGTCCCACGCCGACCTGCCGTCCAGGACCGCCATCCGGTCATCGCATGACGGCCGTCGCCCTGGCCCGGCTCCCATGCCGGGTCAGACCTCGCCGTTGCCCACGCGGCGGTCAACTCCTCCACCTTCCCACCCACAAGGACGACCGATGAGCAAGGGTTACCCCTCGATGACCGCGCTGCTGGGCCTGCTGGCCGTGGCCGGCTACCAGAACCGCGACAAGCTCGCCGAGCTTCTGAAGGGCCACGACGCCCCGTCGACCCCCTCCCTGAGCCCGAACCATGGCACCGTCCCGCCGATCCCGAGCACCGGATCGAACACCGGAGCCACGGGTGGTTTCGGCAACCTCGGCGGCCTTCTGGGCGGCCTCGGCACCGCCGGCGTGGGTGGGCTGATCGCCAGCGGCCTGAGCGAGCTGGTCGACCACTTCACCAAGGGCGGCCATGGCGAGACGGCGAATTCCTGGATCAACCAGGGCGCCAACCGCGATATTCCAGAGGCGGACCTCGAACGCGCCATCGGCCCGGACACCCTCGACCATCTCACCCAGCAGACCGGCCTGAGCCGCGCCGCGCTCCTGTCCCGCCTCTCCCGCGAACTGCCCTCGGCCATCGACCGCTACGCTGCCGACAGCCGCAGGCCGGCCTGACGACACGCGGCCGGTGCCACCGGGCGCCGGCCCCACACGATTCCGGGCGAGCCCGCGCCGGGGTTCGATCCACAGCCTTCCCCCGACGCTCGCGAGACCCCCATGGCCATCGACTACCGCTCGGAACTGCGCCGCCCCTTGCCCTTCAGCCTCGCGGTCGTGGCCGCAATCCTGCTGGTCTGGCTCATCGTCGCCTCCATCGCGGGCGCGCGCCAGCGCAGCGCCCGGGACCACCGCATCGAGGACCTGCAGACCCAGCAGACGGCGCTCCGCGCCGACCTCGAGCGGCAGGTCTCGACCGCCGGCACCCTAACCGCCCTCCAGGCCAAGATCGCCACCGCCCAGCAGCAGGACCAACAGGCGAGCCAGGCCGCCGAGCAGGCGAAGTCCCGTGCCGCGACCCTGACCCAGGAGCAGCAGGCGGCCGAGACCAAGACGGCCGAGGCGAGGAAGGTGGCCGAGGCCGAGACCCGGAAGCTCACCGAGTTGCAGAGCCAGGTCGCGCAGGCCGAGGGGAAACTGGCGCCCCTGCAGGAGGCCATCACCGGTGCGGAGACATCCGCCGTCGACCGTGCCCGGGATCTCGCCGAGGTGGGACGCCGCCTCGAGGACGCCCGGGTGCAGGAGGCCAAGCTTCGTGCCGATCTCGCGACCATGACCCAGGAGGCGACGGCCAAGACCGCAGACCTCGCCAAGGCCGAGGAGCGGCAGCAGAACGCCCGCGAGGCCGCCGCCGCTGCTCAGAAGGAGCTGGCCGACGCGCGGGCCGCAACCGAGCAGGCCACCCGGCAGCGCACGGACACCGATCAGGCCGTCGCCGCGTTGACCGTCGGCAAGGACAAGCTCACGTCCGAGATCGACCTCGCCAACCGCGACGCCCAGCAGGCCCGCGACGCCCTGGCGAACGTCCGCAAGGAACTCGCCGAGGCCCAGGCACAGCGTGACCGCGTCGTCTCCGAGCGTGGTCAGGCCGAGCAGGCCTTGCAGACGCTCTCCGCCGACCGCGATGCCGGCGCCAGCGCCCTCGATGCCCTCCGCAAGCGCCAGACCGACGCGCAGGGAGAGCTGGCCGCGCTCACCGAGACCCTGGCCACCCGCAACAAGGAGGCCGCTTCCCTCGACGAGCGTCTGGCTTCCGCCCGGCAGGACCTGAGCACCGCCCAGGCGAAGCTCGCGGAAATCCGCCAGCAACTCGCCGCCCCGCCTGCCCCCGCGCCGAGCCAGCCGGCTCGCTGAGGCGATTTCGACCCACGCGGGCGGCCGCTCGCTCGCGTGGGTCGCCCATCCGGCCCCACCGCACGCAAAGATCTCGCGATGAAACTCCGTATCCTCGCCCTCACGGCACTCGCTCTCGTGGGAGCCCCGCCTGTCTCCCGGCCATCCGTGGCGCAGGAGGGGCCCGAGCTGGAGACCCTCCGGGCGAATTGCGGGGGCGATTACCTTCGCCTGTGCGCCGGCATGAAACCGGGTGGCCCCGAGGTGAAGGCCTGCTTCAAGCGCAATCGCCCGAATCTGTCGGAGGGATGTTCACGGGCCATCGCCGCCTACGAACGCTCCCGCGGCGGATCCTCCGGCGAGGCCGACGACTGACTCACGGGATGAGGAAGGCAGGTGGATGCGCTTGGCCGGCGGCCGGTACACCGCGGTCGGCGACGCCAACCAAGACGAGAGCCGCGACCCGGACCCGATCTGTCCCGGCCAGGTTTCCGTGCTGCCGAGCGAAGACGTCGACGATGCCGTGCGGGACGAGAAGCGCGGCTGAGGAGGAAGCACCCATGACCACGTTCACCAAGACCGTCACCTATGTCCTGGCCGCCGCGGCCGTCGTCACGCTCGTCATCGTCGTCCTTCAATCGACGAGCATGCTGGCGAGCTCATAGCCGCACTGACGGAACGAGAGTGTCGGTGACCTCGGCGGTCGGCCCTTGTGAAGGTCGGGCCGCGGGGGAGGACGGTTCGGGCGTCTCGAGCGACGTGCTTCATTCGTCGCCGAGTGCGTCGAAATAATCGAAAAACACGCCTTCCGGATCGTGCTTGCGTCTCAGCGCACACAATCGCTCCCATTTCTCGGGCGTGAAGGCCTGTGGGACGTTCGCGGGCTGCTCGACCGTATTCGTCTCGCCGATATAGTAACCCGTATTGTAGGGGCGCAGCGTCGTCGTGATCCGGCGATGCCACTCGGTGTTGGCGGCGTCGTCCTCGGCCTTCCACCACATGGTCCAGGGGCCGCCATAGACCTTGGCGGAGACGGAATAGGCCATGTCCTTCTGCGCGGCCGGGACATCCGGGCCGCAGAAGATGGTCAGCAGGAAGACGGAGGTCGCGGACGGCGCATCGGGCAGCAGGGGCAGGATGGCCTGGACCAGCTCTCCCGGACTGTGATCGGAATAGGTCGCTTCCACGCGCGAGCGGGCGCCTTCCGGCCAGAAGGATCCCGACGCGTCGAAGAGCTGCTCGAAGGTGAGCGGTGTCGCGAAGGACGATGAAAGGGGTGTGATCGGAGAGCGCTCCAGCACCTGCAATGCGGTCCTCGCGGCGTCCGGCGTGTCTTCGAACGCCGTGGCCGTCACCATGCAGAGCCAGCCGTTCTCGGCGGCGGCCTCTTCTCTCAACTCCGGCGGAGCCTGCACGACGAACAGGCTCAACTCGACCGCAGGGGAAATGCCGGGGGCCAGCTTGCCGAGCCAGGTCCCGATCGCCGGAGCGTCCGCGAGGCGATAGTAAGAGGTGCTGCCATGCATGGCTTTCGGCAGCGGATGAAGCTTGAGATGGTACTTCGTCACGACGCCGAAGAATCCGGACCCCGCCCCTCGGGCGGCCCAGAAGAAGTCCGTGTTCTGCGTCGCGCTCGCCGTGATCAGGTCGCCCTGGGCGGTGACGAGTTCGATGGCCTCGACGCTCTCCGCTCCGGAGCCCCAGACGGTGGGGTTCCAGGCCATGCCGCCGCCGAGCAGATAGCCGCTGGCTTTCACCTGAGGGCAATGGCCGGTCGGGAAGGCCAGCCCGAGGGGATTCAGCGCTTTCTGGATGTCACGGTTGCTGACGATCGGCTGAATCACCGCCTTCAGGTTATCGGCATCGACGGAGACGATCTGCGTGAGTTGCGAGAGATCGATCAGGATGCCGCCGTGACGCAGGCTCGGCTGGCACCAGTTGTGGCCGCCTCCGCGCACGACGACCTTCAGTCCGCTCGCGCGGGCGAACCGCACGGCCGCGACGACGTCGTCCTCGTCCAAGGCCTTCACGATCGCCTCGGGGGCGCGATCCGGGATCAGCCTGTTCCAGAGATTCCCGTGAATCGCCTCGAGGAATTGCGGATCACCCGCAGTGAAGACCTCGCCTTTGCAGGCATCCCTCAGACCGTCGATGTTCATGGCGTCACGCAGTAGGACGGAGGGACCGCCCGGACGACAACGATCCGGGCGGGAGATCTTGCTTCAGGTGGAATCCGAGCCGTCGGTTCAGTAAGGAACCCGGTCCGCCTTCTGGGCATACTTCTTCCAGACCTCGACGGCTTCCGTGCGCATGATCTGCGTTGTCGGAATGGAACGCTCGGAGACATCCTTCTTGAGCTCGGCATAGATCATGCTGTCGTCGAAGCCGCCGTATTCCAATGCGTCTTCGACCTGGGCGGCGTAGTACACGCGCTTGATGCCGGCCCAGTAGGCTGCCGCCATACACATCGGGCAGGGCTCGGCGCTGGTGTAGAGCGTCGCGTCGCGGAGCTTGAACGTCCCTTGCGACTTGCAGGCCTTGCGGATGGCCTCGATCTCGCCGTGCCAGGTCGGATCGTTTTCCGCGACGACGCGGTTGGCGCCCTCGGCGATGATCTCGCCGTCCTGAACGATGACGCAGCCGAAGACGCCGCCGGCGCTCTCGACCAGTGAGGTCTTCTCCGACAAGGCGATTGCCCGAGCCATGAAATCAGTGTGGTCGTGAGCCATTTCCAGTCTTTCTCGTTAGGTGTGGTCAGCTGATGCTGTCACGGGTGTCGATGAATTGTTAAAACAGGTGGGAGAACAAGAACATTTCGAGCCCGTAGAGGACGGCCAGAATCGTCACGCCCAGTGATTCCGTACGCCAGCGCTTCTGCGGATCCGGTTTCAGCCACCAGCCCAGGCCGAAGATCGCGACCGCCATCAGGGGCCACGACACCAGCGAGACGCTGATGGCATTGCCGATGAAGGTGGAGGCGGCCAGGGGCAACCCGTTCAGCAGAGGGCTGAGGAAGCGGATTTCCAGCATGACGACGGGAAACAGGACGAGCAGGACGAGGCAGGTCTGCTTCCAGGCCGGAGGCGGAGCGAGACGCTGCTCGTTGGCGAACCACCCGGCGAACGGATTGCTCATCCGGTGGCTCTGCCAGGTCGAGACCTGAGGCGTCGATTCGGCCAGGATGGCCTTCCTCTCCGCCGATTGCAGCCAGGCATCGAGGAAGGCCGGGCCTTCGAAGCGCACCAGCGTGGTCCAGTAGGGGACGTCCGACGACAGGGGCGCCTGGACGAGGGTGCCCATGTATCCGGGAAAGCGGGCCTGGACCTGCTGGATGCGCTCGGCCCAACGCCGGAACGCCTCCTCCTGCCCCGCCTTCACGATGGTCGTGATGACCTCCGTGACGGTGGTCGTCGAATGGTAATCCGGTGCCGCCTCGTCGGCACGGGACGTCTTGCCGTCGCCCTCCAGGGCCGCGAGGTCGCCGAGGAGGGCGGTGCGCGCCTCGTCCTCGATCCATCGGGTCAACGCTTCGGGCGAGCGGAACCGTTGGATGATCTGCCATTCGGACGAGCCGGAGAAGGCGGGGATGATCTCCAGGCTGACGAAGTCGTGAGAGGCCGAGACGACCCGCGTGAACTCGGCCTGCCACGCGGCGAAGCGCGCCTCCATGCCGGGCGGCACGGTGAGCTTCGTCGCGACGGCTTTCGTCGCCCCGACTTTTATCGAACGCGACGAATCCCGGCGGGAGCCCGGAGCTTCGCCTGCATTCGGGACATCGATCGCACCCGTTTCGAACATCGTCGACGAAGCCCTTCCATTGGCAGCTTCCAGAATACGCCACCCATGAGGCCGCCCTGTAGGTCGATGACCTACAAGACTTCGATCCTCACGCCTCTTTCGAAGGCACATCGTCAGCTACGCCCAGAACTGTAAACGGACTACGCCGCGTCGGTTCTGATTTATTGGCGAGACGAGCATGATCGCCGTGATGGTAAACGGCTGGTCTGCAATCCATGCCGCCTTGTCCGGCTGTCCTCAGCGTCTCGATCCCTGTTCGAAGGCTCGCTGTTCATGATCGCGAGCGATGGGCATTTGCCGGAGGCTGCTGTAGGTCGATGACCGACAGCAGCGGCACGGATTTTATGGAACACTACCCTGGTTGGCCGGCTCGCTCGGGGTAGACATGTCCTTCTTTCGGCTGCTGATCGTCGACGACCACCCGATCGTGCTGGCGGGCCTGAAGCTGCTGCTGCGTGGCGACGGCCGTTTCGACGTGTGCGGAGAAGCCCGATCGGCGCAGGCGGCCTGCATCGAGGCCGAGCGGCTGCAGCCCGACGTCATCATCACCGACCTGATCATGGGAGACGGCGACGGCCTCGCGCTGATCGAGGATCTGCGCGCCATGCTGCCGGCCGCCAGGATCGTCGTCTATTCCAGCCGCGACGAGACGGTCTGGGGTCCGCATGTGATCTATGCCGGCGCGCATGGCTATGTCGCCAAATCCGAGCCGCTCGAAACCGTCGCCGTGGCCCTCGACCGGGTGATGGCGGGCGCCATCCATGTCAGCGAGCCGGTGCAGCAGCTGTTGATGGGCGATCTCGCGCGGCGACGCGACCGTCGGACGGAGATCGGCGACCTGTCCGGCCGCGAACTGCAGGTGCTCCGGCTGATCGGCAGCGGTGCGACGCTGCAATCGCTGGCCAAGGAATTGGGATTGAGCGTGAAGACGGTCGGCACCTATAGGGAGCGCCTGAAGATCAAGCTCGGGCTGGACAGCGTCAGGATGCTCGAACGCCATGCGGCGGATCACGTCGCGGGGCGTCTCGATCCGTCATGAAGGACAGTCCGTCATGAAGAGCTGGCTGGCCCGCTGGGATGTGACCCCTGCCGAACAGGCCGGCATGACGTTCGGAGAGGTGCTGACCCTCGTCAATATCCGACGGGTCGAGATCGCCTGCATGCTGGGGCTGTTCACCAAGGCGATCGAGTTCGCCACCGGACTCAGGACCGTTCAGATCGTCGTGGAAATCGTGCTGGCGTTCGCCTTCCTCCTCGCCTCGCTGGCGTTGCGGCGCGGCGGCGGACCGTGGCTCCGGCGCGGCTTCGTCGCGGTCTTTCTGGTCCTGACCCTGCTCGACACCCAAGGGGCGATCGCCGCGATGGGCGCCAAGGGACGGCTGACCAGCGGATATCCGATGATGCTCCTGTCCCTGACCCTGCTGTTCGTGCTGCCGCCCCTGGCTTTCGCGCTGGCCCTGATCCCGCTGCTGGTGAGCTATTGCTGGATCGTGCTCGCCACGGCGACCTTTCCCGCCGAGCAGGTCGTCGCCATCGTCAATGCCGCCATCGTCTCGGTGATCGCCGTCGTGGCCGCGGCGCTGATCCATTCCGGACGGCGCAGCGATTACGAGCAGAAGCGGACGATCCGTCTCCAGAACGATCGGCTGACGGAAAGGAACAGCGAACTCGACACCCTGATGGCGATCACCGCGCATGACCTGCGCAGTCCCCTCTACGGCCTGCGCAACCTGTTCGACCTCGCCGTCCGGCGCGCTCCGCGGGAGCCGGAACTGCCGCTCGTGGTGCTGCGAGAGGCGAAGGCGAGCATCGACGCGATGCTGGGTCTCGCCACGCGTCTGCTCGACGCGCACGCCGCCGAGCATCGGCCGCTCGCGCGCCTCGCGAACGAGGATGTGCGCAGGCATGTGCTCGCCGCCGTCGACCGGATCCAGCCCCTCGCCCAATCGGCCGACGTCCGGATCGAGGTGGATCTGCCGGACCGGCCGTTGATCGCCACCCTCGATTCGGGCGCCCTCTCGCAAATCCTCGACAATCTCCTCAGCAACGGCGTTCGGTTCAGCCCGACGGGCGGCATCCTGACGATCGGCGCCGCACGGGATGGCGGGTCCGTGGCGATCGAGGTCCGGGATCGCGGACCGGGCATCGATCCGGCCGGGTACGCTCTCCTGTTCAAGAAATTCCATCAGGCCGCCGGGGCACGCTCCGAAGGGGCGCCGAGCACGGGCATGGGCCTGTTCATCGTCGCGACCCTCGCCGACCGCATGGGGGCCGCGGTGCGCTGTGAGCCCGCGACGGATGGGGGCGCGGTTTTTGTAGTGACGCTGTCCGCGGGCGGGACCGAGACGTAGAGCGCCCGATGCTCCGCAGGTTCGCATTGGCACGCCAATGCTTCACCCCGCTTCGGCCTTTTGAAGCGTCGCAGGTTTTGGGACGCAAAACCGGTGACCACTTTTGCTGAACCTGCGCAGTTCCCCATCGAGGGCGAGCGGATCGATCCTGCCCATCGAATTGATGCGTCGGCGTTTTGCGAGCAATGATACGCCATCCCCGAGGAACGCGGACCCGGCGCGTGCGGCATGACGTGCCGCGTCGGCCGCCGACGAACAGGATCTCCATGCGTACGATCGCCTCCTCGCTCGCCCTCACGCTGCTCGCGGCCCTGGCGCCGCTTCCGGCCCTGTCCGCGCCGGACAAGGCCGTTCTGGAAGCGGCCGAGGCCCAGAATGGCCCGTATCGCGAGACCCTGAAGGGGCTCGTCGACGTCGACACCGGAACCGGCGATGTGCCCGGCCTTTCCAAGGTCGAAGCGGTCCTGACGAAGCGCCTCGAAGCGTCGGGGCTGACCGTGAGCACCCGGACCGCCCCCGCCTTCGGCGGCAACACCCTCATCGGCACGCGATCCGGCACGGGCACGCGCAAGATCCTGCTCCTGGTGCATTACGACACCGTGTTCGGCACGGGCGACGCGGCCAAGCGCCCCTATACCGAGCGCGACGGCCGCGCCTACGGACCGGGCGTTGCCGATGCCAAGGGCGGCGTGGCGATGATCCTGCATGTCCTCAGCGCGTTGGAGACATTGCGGTTCGACGGCTACGGCACCCTCACGGTGGTGTTCAATCCGGACGAGGAGCGCGGCTCGCGCGGGTCACGCGACGAGATCGCCAGGATCGCCCGCGAACAGGATGTGGTCCTGTCCTTCGAGCCTTCCTTCGCCGAGGCCGGCGTCGATGCCGTCACGGTGGCGACCAAGGGCATCAACTACGCGAGCCTGACGGTGAAGGGACGCGCGTCCCATGCCGGGGGCGCGCCGGAAGCCGGGCGCAACGCGGTGGTCGAACTCGCCCACCAGATCCTTCAACTGCAGGACCTCGGTGACCCGAGCAAGGGGACCAGCCTGCATTGGACCATGATCCAGGGGGGCACCAAGCCGAACATCATCCCCGAGACCGCCAAGGCGGAGGGCGACATGCGCTACTTCGTGCCGACCGAATACGACCGCATCCTGACGGAGGCCCGCAGGATCGTCGGTGCGCATCGCGTTCCCGACACGCAGGTGACCTTCGATCTCGCCAGGGGCCGTCCGCCGCTGCCGCGCAATCCGGCATCGACGTCGCTCGGCGACCGCGCGAAGGCGATCTACGCCGAACTGGGGGCGGACCTCGCGCTGGCCGAGATCGGCGGCGGCACCGATGCGGGCTACGCCTTCCAGCCCGACAGCCCGGCAAAACCCGCCATCCTCGAGTCGCTCGGCATCGTCGGCGGCCACTATCACAGCACCGATGAGTTCGCGGTCCTCGCCAGCATCACGCCGCGGCTCTACCTCGCGACCCGCCTCGTGATGGAGGCGGCGCAGGACACGGGCCGTTGATCGGCCCGGCCAGGGCGTCGTCCCGAGCAGGTATCGCCGACATGGTCCCGGTTCTGATATAGACGCCCGTGACACATCGAAGAGCCTGCTTGGCTGCCGACAGAGGGCGCGACGCCCACCTCCGCCGTTCGCCGAGTGTCTCTCACACAACTCCCGCTTCCCCGTCTGCCGTGAGCGAGAACCGACGGTGACCGGGCGTGGTGTGAGGCGCTCATGATCGCTTTCCGTTAACCCCGGACCCGCTGCCTTGTGTGTGGCCGCGAAGGTTGACGCTGCCCTGCGTGCCGCCATAGACAAGGCGGCCGGACGATCGGGTCGCGATCCGGTAGCAAGGGCGAGAAACCCAAGCATCGGCAAAGGCAAATTATTCAGCCTTTGCACCAGCTTGGAAGGGTGGCCGAGTGGTTTAAGGCAGCGGTCTTGAAAACCGCCGTGGGGGCAACTCCACCGTGGGTTCGAATCCCACCCCTTCCGCCAGATATCAGAGCTGCAAGGTCGTCCGTGGTTTTCCGGGTTGTCGAACCCGTTGAGCTGACACCATATTCCGCACTGACGTGGTCGCATCGGGGTGCGCCAGGACTGCCAAGGGCACACGTCGTGCTTGGGCACTGTCGTGCAGGGGCCGGACCGTGCCCACCATCAACAAGTTGACTGCCAAGCAGATCGCGACGCGACCCCTCGGCTTGCACAGCGACGGTGGCAATCTCTACCTTTCGGTGCGTCCAGGCGGATCGCGCCAATGTGGCCTGCCCCCATGCGGTGGCCGAAGTTCGAAGTTAGGGCATCGTCGGTCGCGTGACGATGGCGGGGTGAGCGAGCGGCGCTGATCCGCTCGGTTCCGTTGGCCAGATGACGACCTCCGGCGCAGGTGGCTGGTATCCGAGCGAGGAGTGCGGACGGATGCTGTTGTAAGGCCGTGATCCGACGGTAGCCGTAGCGTTCATACTGCCAGAGCGAGGGCGACGATGGCGGTCGTCGGTGCGACCTCGACCGCGACGGCAGTCCTGCGCTGCGTCGAACGATGCCGGCCCAGGACACGGCAGGCGAAGCGTTCCGACACGCCGCGCTCGGCAACGACGTAGTCGACACAAGCCTGGCGGCGAGCCGGGCTCAGAAGTTTTGCTGGCGCTGCCCTTTGGGTCCCGAAGCCGCCTCCGTGAGAATGAGCGTCTCCAGGGTCAGGTCGGCGATTGCCCGACGAAGTCGTTGGTTCTCGGTCTCCAGGGACTTCAGCCGCCTGACCTGATCGCCCTTTCAGGCCGCCGTACTCGGAGCGCCAGCGATAATACGTGGCGTCCGTCACCTCGCTGGACCGAATTGCTTCAGCGACCTTGCGGCCTTGCGAGACCAAGACATCGACCTGGCGCAGCTGAGTGTCTCTCAAAAAACTCCCGCTGCGCTGTCGTGCGCGGAGCGAGAACCGACCGTGGTCGGGAATTTTGTGAGGCACTCTTAGCGACAATTTCTTCAGCCGTATGATTCCTCCGCCCCATGATGACATCCTCCACACGGTGCGAAGCCATACTTCAGGGAGGACCACTTTTCAGGTGGCAGGCCAATATACGTCGATGGAGTACAATTCGCGCTCACCGGCTTGTCATGAATTTATATGCTTGAGCAACGGCATGGTCCTTCGACTCTGCGAAATACATCGGGATTGGAAACGCCTTCGAGAGCTTGTCTGCTTGCTGTCGAAGCACAGCACGCCGTGAAACATCGGGTTCAACGATGAAGTACGCGCGGCAGACCTGGGCAAACTCATGGAGATGCACCTTGAGCCATGCGGCCTGGGCCGCGCGTTCCTCCGCGGTCTCGTCTCCGCCTGAGGCGGTCGTGACGATCGCGAACGCCCTCTTGTCTTGGATGAGACGGTCGAGCGCATCATGCTGCGAGCGCAGCCGGTCGGGGGTGCCCGGTGGCGGCAGGTCGAGCACGACGACCGGCGGCGCATCGAAGCTTTGACCCAGATCGTCTTCGGTCGGCACGGAGGAGCGTCGTCCTTCGGTCATTCCGTTTTCCCGTCAGAATACGATGTCTCGGCGGCGCGTCGCATTGGCTGCCTGGGCCTATCCCGGTGTCAGAATTTGAGCCGAACCGAACCGCCAACCATGAGAGGGGGAGCGATGGCGACCAAAGGACCGAAGCCGACGTCGAGAGCAATGCTGCGATAGCGCGTGTCGGTCAGATTCGTGCCGAACAGGCTCAGCGCATAACGCTCGTTCTCGAACGAGATGCGCGCATTGAGCAAACCGTATCCCGGTTGCCGCAGCGTATTTTCCGCATCGAAGTAGAAACCCGATTTTGCATTGTACCATACATCGATGGTCCCGATCAGCTTGTCGTAACCTGTCTTCCATGCATAGCTTCCGCCGATGGAGCCGTTATATTTCGAAACGTATTGCTGCTGGTTGCCGCTTGCGTCGATCGCGACCGAGCGTCCGGTGGCGATGGCATTCTTGAAATCTTCGTAGGTCGCATCGACGTAGCCCACGCTGGCGCGGACCGACCAATGCTCGTCGATACGGAACCGGCCCTCGGCCTCGGCACCATAGGATTGGCTGCTGAGGGCATTCTGGATCGGGGTCGACTGGGTCGCGATGTTGTTGACCTGGACCTGCTGGTCGCTCCAATCGTTGAAGAAGACGGCTCCGTCGATGGAAAGCCGGTTGTCGAGAAGCTGCGCCTTCCATCCGGCCTCGTACGTCATCAAAGACTCGGACTTGTATGGTCGGTCGTCACCCACACTGACGAATGCCGAATTGAATCCGCCGGATTTGTAGCCCCGGCTGACGCTCGCATAGATGTTCACCTCCGGATTCAGCGCGAATTGGAGTCCCGCCCGCGGGGTCACGTAGGCCTCCGACAGGGTATTGCGGAACGAGGACGCGAAGGCGGCGGTGAATCCGAGGGCTGCGAAGGACGGGTTGTCGACGCTGAAGCGATAATCGATGTCCTTCCAGTCATGTCCGACCCGGGCGCCGGCGAAGAGCTTGAGACGTTCGGTCAGGGCATAGGACCCGTCGACGAAGCCCGCGACGGCGGTCGTCGCGATGTCGGCTTTCGACGCCAGGCTCACGCTGTCGCCCGTGAGGAAGCCACCGGGTGAGAACGTGCTCTTGAGGCCGTAGGTGCTCGAGCCCTTGCTGTGCTCCACATAGGCGCCGGCCAGCCATTTGAACCGGTCGTCGGAATCGGAGATGTATCGGTATTCCTGCGAGAACTGCTGGTAGCTGCCGCGGAACGGGTTGTCGGTGCGGTAGCGAAATCCGGCGATTCCGAAGGCTTGATACTGCGCCTCCAGCGGCGCGAAGTAGCCGCGGGGAAAGGTGTTACCGCGATACTCGTTGTTTCTGTCCTGGAAGCCTGTGATCGAGACGATCCGGTCGCCGTTCTCGCGCTTGAGGGTGAATTGGGTGCGGGCCGTCGTCGTGTTGAGTGTGCCGTTGAAGGGGTCGAGGATATCGACACGAGCGCGGCCGGCGCGGAAATCCTGATCCCGCTGGAAAGCCGCGTCGTAGCTGCGCTGACTCTGGCTCTCGACGCTGCCGATGAATTCGAGCGTGTCGGTGATGTCCCCCTTCACGCTGAAGCGCCCGTGAAGGTCTTCAAGCGAATTCAGATCGCGGTGCGTGGCGAGATTGGGCGTGTATCCGTCGTTCCGGCTGCCCGATAGCGCGCCGCGGACAGCCCAGCCCGAGTTGGCGATCGGCATGTTGACGATGCCGAAGCCGCGCAACTGGTTGAAGCGGCCGTACTCGATCCCGACTTCGCCGAACACCCGTGCGGGATCGGGCAAGCTGGAGATGACGTTGATCGCTCCTGCGAGGTTGTTGCGGCCGTAGAGAGTTCCCTGCGGGCCCCGCAAGACCTCGACGCGGTCGACGTCGAGCAGCCCACCCGAATAGCCCTGAGAATTCCCGACGGACACGCCGTCCTTGTAAAAGCCGACCGCCGGGTCGGTGTCGATGAGGCCGGAGCCGATGCCGCGAATGGCGGTGAAGTTGGTGTAGAGGCTGCCGCTCAGCGTCCCCATCTGGGCATTCGGAATTTCGTTGATCGCCTGATCGGCGCGGCGGATCTCATGACGGTCGAGATCGGCCGCTGTTCGCAGACCGAGGCTGATCGGCACGTCACCGGCCCGCTCCGGCCGGTGTTGCGCCGTCACGCTGAGTTCATCGAGGGTCACGGGGCCCGCCGGTGCCGCGACCTGTTGGGCGAGAGCCGGGGATGCGGCGGACGCAAGAATGAGGGCAAGGCTGCCGCGGACGACCATGATGACACTCGGAGGGAAGAACCGGGTGCCAGTCTCTCAAACGACAACGGCCAAGGTTACCGGTATCCCGTTTGCCGTTTGACAAAAGGCCTATGCGAAGGCTTGGCGCCGCCGCGAAGGGTGGTCGGGCGACGAGTTCGGGATTCGGTCTCAGCTGCGCGCCGCGCTCGGGGGATGGCCGAATCGGCGCTTGAACGCCGTCGCGAAGTTCGCCGGATGCGCATAGCCGGCCCGATAGGCCGCCTCCGACACGGTGAGGCCCATGGTCTGGATGAGCTCCCGCCCGTAGTTGAGCCGGCGGTCGGAGATGTAGCTGCCGATGCAGACCCCGAAAGCGACGCAGAAATCCTGCCGGAGCTTGCTCGGGCTCATGCCGAACTCACTCGCCAGGGACACGATCGAGGTCGTGCCGCTCGGGTTGCCGTCGATCCACTGGCGTACCGCCATAATGCGTTCGATCGATTGGGCGCTGAGGGAAGGCGCCTTCGGTTTGGGATCGACGTGGTCGAACTCGTCCGCCAGGGCGCTCAGGAGATCGAGAGCCCGGCTCTGGTAGTGCAACGCGATGAGGCCGTCGGTCCGCGGCGGATGGTGGACCGCCCAGGCGATGCGTTTCAGGCGCGCATCGAGGGGGCGGCGCCGGACCGATGTCGGGCCGTTCAAGGCCGCCCACATCCGCATGAAAGGCGGGTCCTTCAGAAAGCGCTGCTCGTTCCGCTCGAACCATTCCGGCAGGACGATGAGTTCGACGGTCCGGACCGGGAGGTCCGGCATGATCACTTTCTGGATGTGCATGCGCGCGTTCGAGGTCGCGACCCATACCTCGTTCGGTGAAAAACCGGCATCGAACCCAGCCGTCTGCCCCTCGGCGCGCCCATCGAGGACGATGCTCATGCAGACGCAAGGAAAGGTCTGCGCCTCGACGAAAATCGGCTCGACCGATTGGAAGTTCGTGGAGAGCAGGGTGACGCCATCCTCCTTGAAGACGACATCGTACTTCGCCGATTTTCCGCTGAGCGTCTCCGGTGGGTGGACCGCCGTATCCGGATTCTCCCAATCGCAGATGGCGTCGCAGCGACACTCCATGCCATTCCGCCTTCCATGCCGACCGCGCTCCAAGATACGCAACAGCTCCCGTGCACTTGAAAGCGTGAACAGTCTTTACGATGTAGAACTATTACAATGACGATGTTCTATCGCGCCGAAACTCAGTCAATCGCCGTGCTAGCAGCGCGCCTTGCCGGAAACAAGAATTTTTGACCCCACGCTGTGTTGTGGCAGCCCCTCAACCGACCGCTTATGAGGCGGCCTGAGACTGCAGGGCGAGATCGAAATTCTTCCAGTTTGGACGATCGCAGCAAAGATCTTTTGACGAATCGCAAATGCGATCCTTCGCGCAACGGCCGTCGCAATGATGCATAGGATCTGCCGTCCAGGCTTCGGAAGTGCGGGGCAGTCATGTGCATTACTGGAACAATTCCAGATTATGCTTTTGTCCGCCGGGTGAGATCACATTTTCATAACAAGAATTCGGGTAAGCTCTTCCCTTATGTCATGATCGAATGCGCTGTTTCCTGCACGGCGGCCGGGCCGTGTCTCGCTCCGCGCGAAGGACTCGGCATCGAGCGTCCGGAGATGCGTGTCCGCATCGGCGAGGACCGCCTCTCCCTCTTCGCCACATAATACCAAGCGGCGCTGATCCCGACCGATGGTCGTCCTCAGCACGTTCGGCGGACGCCCGCCGCCGCGCAGTCGCGCGCGCGGCCGACGATGAGGTCTCCTCATTGTCGGCCGTTTTCAGCCTGCGGGTCGAGCGCCCCGCCATGGCCGGGACGCGCGCACGAATGGCCCGATGAAGGTCTGCTCCGCGTCACACCATCATTCGTCTTCGCGCCATCGCGACCCAGGAGATCGCCGCATGACTTCGTTGTCCCGTCAGACGCTGGCCACCATCCTGTTCGGATTGATCGTGTTCGGGACCGGCCAGACCGTGCTGTTCGCGATGCTCGGCCCTGTCGCCCGCGATATCGGCCTCGACGTCGTCGATGTCGGTCTCGTCGTCACGGTCTCGGCGCTTGTCGTCGTGGTCGTCTCACCGTTCTGGGGGCGTGCCGCCGACCGCTGGGGACGAACGCGCACGCTGACACTGGGCCTGGCCGGCTACGCCGTCACGACCGCGCTCTTCGCCTATGTGCTGCATCTTGGCCTCATCGGCGACATCTCGGTCTACGTGGTCTTCGGACTGATGCTCGCGAGTCGGGTTCTCTACGCGCTGGTCGCCGCGGCCATCCAACCCTCCGCGTCGGCGATCGTCGCGGCCGCAACGGACGAGGCGGGGCGTGCCTCCGGCATGGCACTGGTCGGCGCAGGCTTTGTCTTCGGAACCATCCTCGGCCCGGTGATCGGAGCCGGTCTCGTCGGCTGGGGATTGCTGACACCGCTCTTTGCCACCGCCGGTCTGGCAGGCCTCGCGGCGATCGCGACCCTGGTGTGGGTCGAATCACCGATGGGACCCGAGACGAAGGCAGCCAAGGCCGCGGTGAAACCCAGCGATCCGCGGCTATGGCCGACCCTGCTCCTTGCCGCGCTCGCCTTCGTCACGATCGCCATGACCCAGCAGACCCTGTCCTTCTACGTCCAGGACCTGCTCGGCCTCGATTCTGCGGCTGCGACGCGACAGGTCGGCTTCGCCCTGGCCGGTTTCGCGTTGGCCGCCCTGGCGAGCCAGATCCTCATCGTCAGACAGCTCTCGCCGACGCCGCGTACGATGCTGAGACTTGGGGCGGCGGGACTACTGACGGGTTTCGTCGCCCTCGGCTTGGCACAGAACCTCGCCCTCATCGTCGCTGGCTGCATCGCCTTGGGCGTCGGCTACGGCGTCATCATGCCGGGTCTGCAGACCACGGCCTCCCTGGCGGTCGGGCAGGCTGAGCAAGGCGCCGCCGCCGGACTGGTCTCCGCCGCCATGGCTCTCGGATTCGTGGTGGGGCCGATCCTCGGCACCTCCCTCTATTACGTCGAGCCGCGTCTCCCCTTCCTCATGGCCATCGGCCTCAGCATCGGCCTCCTGGCCGCGGTCGCATCGGATCGCCTCGCTCCCGTCGCCCGGAGGATCGGATGATCACGCGCCCGATCTCCCTCGGCAGAGCGACGTTTGCGGTGCTACCGCTCTACGTGGCCTTCGGCGCGGTGCTGGGCTTCATCCAGACCGCGCTGCCCGCGATCCTGCAACGCGAAGGTGTCCCGCTCACCCTCGTCGGCTTCGCCACGCTGCTGTTCCTGCCCTTCGGCCTGTCCGCGTTATGGGCTCCCCTCGTGGATCGCTACGGTTCGGAGCGGTTCGGCCGCCGGCGAGGCTGGATCCTCGTCTGCCAAGGGATCGTCGTCGCGGCGCTGCTGATCTGCGCCGCTCTGGAACCCCATACGGCGATGCTGCTCCTGCTGCCCATGGGGGTGGCGGCAGCGACCATGGATGTCGCCCTGGACGGCTTCCTCGTCGAGACGGCCCGCGACGATGCCGAACGCGCCTTGCGTGGACCGCTCAAGGCCGGCGGAGTGTATGGCGGCATGCTGATCGGTTCGACCGCCATCCTGGCGATCTACGAACGGCTGGGATGGACGAATGCCATACTGGTTCTGGCAGCGCTTGCGCTGCTTGCACCCCTCGGCTTCGCTCGAGACTGTGAGCCGAGTGGCGACGATCGTCTCCACCGGCCCTGGCCGAAGCTCTCCGCACTGACGCGACGTCCCAATGGACTGCGTCTCGTCGTGTCGAGCATCGCTCTGGGAGTTGCGCTCGGTCTCGGCATCAGTGGATTTCGCCTGCTTCTCGTGGCCATCGGCCTTCCCCTCGCCAGCATCGGCGTCGCTTTCGGAGTGGCAGGGGGATTGGCGGGAATCGTTGGAGCGGCATTCGCCGGGTTCCTGGGCCGGACACTCGGTTCGAGTGCGACGCTCGCCGTAAGCGGTACCGGCCTGGCCTTGCTGCTTTCCTTGGCTGCGGCAGCGGGCACGGCCTTCCCGGCTACGGGACTGATAGCCTCCGCCTTCGTCGCGGCGTGCTACGCAGCCTATGCGATCCTCTACTCCGCCCTGTGCGCCCTCGCGATGCGGACATGCGCCTCCGATCAGGCGGCGACGGACTACGCCATTGTCCAGTCGGGCTGGACCTTGGCCGGAATCGCCGGCGGCGTCCTGAGCGGCCTGGCCGTCGCCGCTCTCGGCTGGCCCGCGGTCTTCCTGGTGGCGGCTCTGGGCGTCGCGACCTCGGCTCTGGTCGCGTCCACCACCAGATCCGCCCCCCCTGCCGTGGAAGGGGGCCGACCATGATCGACGCCGGCATCGACCGGTATGCGCCCGAGACCGTCCTCCGCGAGATCATCGAGGGGTTCGGCCTCATGGCTCCATCCTCGCAAGCGTCGGGGCCTCCGGAAAACCCGGCGCGGTCCAAACCCGCCCGGTCCGCCTTATCGAATCACAACGGCTCCGCCGAACAGACCCCGTGAGTCCCCCTCATCGCCGATTGGCATAAAAGGCCTCCATAAGATTCGCGGCCATCCTCATCGCCATGCGATAGACCAGCTCGTTCTTTCCAGCGTTATCGATCCCGTATTCTGCGATAAATTTCCCGAAACAGCATTACTTTGTGATGATTTTACTATCGAAGGGCTTTGTATGATATTTTTCGCAATTACTCATGTCATTTTGTTATATTCGTAAATACATAAACTGAAAATATGAGACAAGTTCGAACTTTAAGCAGATATCTCATCGTCATTAAGCGTTTTTAAACCAAGTTACGGACAATTATAAAGGAGAGGTATTCTGCATCTCTGATAAAGCAGATTTTTAATTCTACCCCGTCTTTGCTCATTCAGTTGCAGGCGGGAAGGTGCAAGGGTGCAAATATGCGGCAAGCGACATTCTCGTACACGCGTACAGTCGCGGTTCTATTTGCAACTCAAGCCTGGGTCTCGTGGGATCAGTCGGCCCTAGCACAGGATCTACTGGCTCCACCTCTGCAAGTTTCGAGTTCGCAGGCCGAACGTCTGGACTTAGAGCGCCTAACAGAACCGTTTGATCTGGTTGAGGGTGATGAGGCTGGCCGCGAGGCTCGTGAAGGCCTCGTAGATGTCGCTCCGGCGTTCTCG
>NZ_NKUG01000160.1 GCF_014845095.1 Methylobacterium bullatum
CCCCCTTGATCACGGGGCCGCAATTGCCGCTTCCCCCCGTCGAGGGCGAGGCGCCCCTCACCCTCACCGCCCTGTTCGCGGGCAGCAACCAGCCGGTGCGCTCCGGCCTCGCCTGGCGCATCTACGAGGATCGGTCCGATGGGGTGCGGCCGAACATCGTCGCGCGCTCCGAGGCGGCGGATCCGAGCTTCACCCTGGCGCCCGGCGGCTATGTCGCCACCGTCACCTACGGCTTCGCCACAGCCTCGAAGCGCATCACCATGGCGGGCGCGGCACTCAGCGACCGCCTGACGATCACCGCGGGGGCGCTCAAGCTCTCGGGTGCCATCGGCGACATGAAGATCACCCCCGCCGACCTCGCCTTCTCGGTCTTCGTGCCCATCGGCACCAATTCGGAAGGGCGCCTGGTGCGCAGCGGCGTGAAGGCGGGCGAGCTGATCCGCCTGCCGGAGGGGACCTACCACGTGGTCTCGAATTACGGGGAATCGAACGCGATCCAGCGCGCCGACCTCAAGGTGGAGAACGGCAAGGTCACCGACGCCACCCTCAACCACCGGGCCGCCACCGTCACCCTCAAGCTCGTGGCTGCGCCCGGCGCCGAGGCCTTCGCCGGCACCGCCTTCAGCGTGCTGACGCCGGGCGGCGACACGATCCGCGAGGCCATCGGCGCCTTCCCGCAGGTCACCCTGGCGGAGGGCGACTACGTCCTCATCGCGCGCCACGACGGCCAGGTCTTCACACGGGAGTTCAAGGTGGAAAGCGGGATGGACCGGGATATCGAAGTGGTGGCGAAGGCCTCCTGATGCGCGCCGTCGTCCTCGCCGTCGCCCTTCTCGCCGCCGCGCCCGCCACGGCACAGACCGTCATCGACGGGTCCGACGCCACGATCGGGGCCGAGATGTCGGCGTCCGCGATGGCGCTGGTCGGCAGTGGGCTCAAGAGCCCGGCCGAGGCGCGCTATGGCCGGCTGCGCCGGGGCAAGGCGGGCGCCATCTGCGGCGAGGTCGACGTCACCAACCGGATGGGCGCCCATGTCGGCCCGCGCCCGTTCGTCGCCGATCCGGGGTCGGGCTTTTCCGGCATCATGCCCGACGCCGCCGAGATCCGGCACCCGTCCAGCATGGCGCAGTACCAGGGTTTCCAACGCACACTCGCGCTGCTCTCGGCGAATTGCGACGGGTGATCGCTTCCCGATTCGCTCCGGCGACATCGAATCGATGAAGCTCGGGCGTCAGCCCCCCACCACCGCCAGGCTCGCCCCCGCGACGGCCGTGAACACGACCACGATCCAGGGCGGGGCCGCCCTGATCGTCAGGAGCAGGAACGCACCGGCCGCCACGGCGAAATCGCGAGGGCCGAGGACAGCGCCGGTCCAGAGCGGATCGTAGAGCGCGGCGGCGAGAATCCCCACCACCGCCGCGTTGGCGCCGCGCATGGCCGCCTGCGCCAGGGGTCTTTCGCGGACGGCATCCCAGAAGGGCAATGCTCCGTAGACCAGGAGCAATCCCGGCAGGAACACCGCGACGAGGGCGATGGCGGCCCCGGGCAGACCGTTCGGCTGCGGTCCGAGGGCCGCGCCGAGATAGGCCGCGAAGGTGAAGAGCGGCCCCGGCACCGCCTGCGCCGCGCCGTAGCCGGCGAGGAACGCATCCGGGCCGATCCAGCCGGTTTCCACCAGGGCCGTTCGCAGGAGCGGTAGCATCACGTGGCCACCGCCGAAGACGAGGGCGCCGGAGCGGTAGAACGCATCGAACAGGGCGAGCCCCTGCGAGGACAGGGATCTGGCCAGGAACGGCGGGACCGCGAGGAACAGGCCGAACAGGAGGAGGGCCACCGCGCCGGCCCGGCGCGAGACCGGGATGCCGAGATGCCCGCCCGCCGCTCCGGATGCCCGGCGGCAGACCGCGAGCCCGGCAACGGCTCCGAGACCGATGCCGGCGACCTGACCGGTCGATCCGGCCAGCACCGTGGTCAGGGCGAGGGCGGCAAAGGCGATGGCCGCGCGGGTGGCATCGGGCGCGAGGGTGCGGCCCATGCCCCAGACCGCCTGCGCCACCACCGCCACGGCGACGAGCTTCAGCCCGTGGACGATGCCCGATCCGACCGGGCCGCCGATGGCGTCCGCCCCATAGGCGAAGGCCACGAGGAGGAGCGCCGAGGGCAGGGTGAAGGCGGCCCAGGCCGCGAGCCCGCCGGCGAGCCCCTTGCCCCGCATCACCCCGAGGGAGAACCCGACCTGGCTCGAGGCCGGGCCGGGCAGGAACTGGCACAGGGCCACGAGGTCGGCATAGGCCGCCTCGTCGAGCCAGCGGCGGCGATGCACGAACTCGGCGCGAAAGTAGCCGAGATGGGCGATCGGGCCACCGAAGGCGGTGAGGCCGAGCTTGAGGAAGGCGAGAAAGACTTCCCGCACGGAACCCTCGCGGGAAGGCAGTGGTGTCATCACAGTGGTTGACCTTGGCGTCATGGCTCGGGTCCTGACCACCCTCCTACCCGAATTCCTCATCCTGAGATGCCGCGAAGCGGCCTCTCAGGATGGCTCCAGCCTGACTGGCGATCCCTGGACGCCGCCTTCGAGGGCTCCGCTGCGCTGCGCCGCTCCAGGATGAGGTGGTGGGTGGGATGGCCCCCGGAACTATCCCAGCCCGCCGGCCTCGACGATGAAGCGGGCCACCGTGTCGGCGCCGTGTCCCTCGCGCAGGGACGAGAACACGTAGGGCCGCGCGCCCCGCATGCGCCGGGTATCGGCCTCCATCACCCCGAGATCGGCGCCGACCATGGGGGCGAGGTCGGTCTTGTTGACGATGAGGAGATCGGACCGGGTGATGCCGGGGCCGCCTTTACGCGGGATCTTCTCGCCGCCGGCGACGTCGATGACGTAGAGGGTGAGGTCGGCGAGTTCCGGCGAGAAGGTCGCGGCGAGGTTGTCGCCACCGGATTCGATCAGGATCAGGTCGAGCTTCGGGAAGCGACGGCGCATCTCGGCCACCGCCGCGAGGTTGATCGAGGCGTCCTCGCGGATCGCCGTATGCGGGCAGCCGCCGGTCTCGACGCCCATGATCCGCTCCTCGGGCAAGGCGCCGGCCACGGTGAGGATGCGGGCATCCTCCTTGGTGTAGATGTCGTTGGTGATGGCGCAGATCTCGAAGCGATCGCGGAAGCGCTTGCAGAGCTGCTCCATCAAGGCGGTCTTGCCGGAGCCGACGGGGCCGCCGATGCCGACGCGCAGGGGGCCGTTCGGTGAGGGGCCGTTCAGTGAGGTCATGACGGGGTCTTTCACGAGCGGAAAATCCGAGAATACTGGGTCTCGTGCCGGGCCGAGCCGAGATCGAGGCGCAGGGTCGCGGTGCCGATCTCCTCGAGGCTCAGGGGCGGGATGGTCGCGGCCAAAGCCGCCACCCGGGGGGTGAGGGACGCGATCACCCGCGTGCCGGCGCTCTGGCCGATGGGCGCGCAGCGCAGCGCCGCCGAGACGAGGTTCTGCAGGAAGGCGAGGCCGAACCCGGCGAGCACCGGGGCGAGCGCCATGCGGTGGGCGCCGGCCGAGAGCCCCACCGCCACCGGGTAGGCCACCTCGCCGGGCAATGCCTCGCTCAACCGGTCGAGATCCGCGCTTCCCCAGGCGGCGCGGGTAGCGTCGAGGAAGCTGCGCCCCTGCTGGGTCGTCTCGAGGTGGAGTTCGCGCGTGGGCGCCAGGGCGACGGCGAGGTCGTTGACCTCCGCCAGCGCCGGAATGTCCCCCGCCTCGGCTGCGGCATGGGCATGGGCCAGAAGAATCAGGTCGGTGCGCACCGCGCCCCGTTCGAGCACGTCGCCGAGCCATGCCAGCAGCGAAGCCTCGCCCCCGACATCGCCGCATTCCACCGCCCATTCGAGCCCATGCGAATAGGCATAGGCCCCGACGGGATAGCCCGGCGAGAGCCAGGCCATGAGCCGGACGGTGTCGATCATCGGGGATTCGCCCCTCATCATACCGGGCGCCCTTCCCTGGAAGCCCGAACCGGCAGAGGATGGGGGCATAGGACGAAGCTCAACCGGACACCGCGCCGTGGCTGTGCGGATGAGGGTGGTCGTGCCCATGATCGTGGGCATGGCCATGCCCGTGGTGGTGCCCGGCGGCCTCGCCGGCATACGCACCACCCTCGGGCCGGAACGGACGCTCCACCGGCTCGGCCGTCCCCCCTAAGCCCCGCACCATCTCGGCCAGCACGTGGTCGTAGGCGATATGGACCGCGTCCGTGCCGATCTCGGCCGGGATGTGCCGGTTGCCGATATGCCAGATCAGGCGTTTGAGGGCGAGGTCGTCGGCGGCCCGGATCTCGAGCAGGCGCTCGGGCGCGGCCTCGACCCAGACCAGGCGGCCATCCTGCAGCACCAGGGCGTCGCCGTCGTCGAGGACCGTCGGCGCGGGCAGGTCGAGCAGGAAGGACAGTCCGCCGACCCCGCGCATGGCCATGCGGCGGCGATGCCGGTCGCCATGGTCGAGGACGATGCGGTCGACGATCTCGCCGGAGAGCGCGTCTCGGCGGATCACTTTCGTGGCGCGGATCAGGGAAGAGCTCAAAACAGGAAATACCGCTGCGCCATCGGCAGCACCTCGGCCGGCTCGCAGACCAGGAGCTCGCCATCGGCGCGCACGTCGTAGGTCTCCGCGTCGATCTCGATGGTCGGCGTGGCGTCGTTGAGGATCATGCTCTTCTTCGAGATGCCGCCGCGCACGTTCTCCACGGCGACGAGCCGCTTCTGCACCCCGAGCCTCTCGCCGAGCCCGTCCTCGATGGCGGCCTTCGAGACGAAGGTGAGCGCTGTGGCGAAGGGCGAGCGGCCGATGGCCCCGAACATCGGGCGGTAATGCACCGGCTGGGGCGTGGGGATCGAGGCGTTCGGGTCGCCCATGGGCGCGGTGGCGATCATGCCGCCCTTGATGACGAGGTCGGGCTTCACCCCGAAGAAGGCCGGCGTCCACAGGACGAGATCGGCGAGCTTGCCCGCCTCCACCGAGCCGACATGGGCCGAGACGCCATGCGCGATGGCCGGGTTGATGGTGTATTTCGCGATGTAGCGGCGGGCACGCAGGTTGTCGTTGCCGGAGGTGTCGCCCGGCAGGCTCCCGCGCTGGCGCTTCATCTTGTCCGCCGTCTGCCAGGTCCGGATGACGACCTCGCCGACCCGGCCCATGGCCTGGCTGTCCGACGACATCATCGAGAGCGCGCCGATATCGTGCAGGATATCCTCGGCCGCGATGGTCTCCTTGCGGATCCGGCTCTCGGCAAAGGCCAGATCCTCGGGGATCGCCGGATCGAGGTGGTGGCAGACCATGAGCATGTCGAGATGCTCGTCGATGGTGTTCTTCGTGTAGGGGCGCGTGGGGTTCGTCGACGAGGGCAGGACGTTCATCAGCCCCGCCACCTTCATGATGTCCGGCGCGTGGCCGCCCCCCGCTCCTTCGGTGTGGAAGGCATGGATGGTCCGCCCCGCAAAGGCGCGGATCGTGTCCTCGACGAAGCCGGATTCGTTGAGCGTGTCGGAATGGATCATCACCTGCACGTCGTGCAGGTCGGCCACCGTGAGGCAGGTGTCGATGGCCTGGGGCGTGGTGCCCCAATCCTCGTGGAGCTTCAGGGCACAGGCCCCGGCGCGGACCATCTCGACCAGGCTCTCGGGCCGCGAGGCGTTGCCCTTGCCGGCGAAGGCGAGGTTCATCGGAAAACTGTCCGCCGCCTCGATCATCCGGGCGAGATGCCAGGGGCCGGGGGTGCAGGTGGTGGCGAAAGTGCCGTGCGCCGGGCCGGTGCCGCCGCCGAGCATGGTGGTGACGCCCGAGCACAAAGCTTCCTCTATCTGCTGCGGGCAGATGTAGTGGATGTGGCTGTCGAACCCGCCGGCCGTGAGGATCTTGCCTTCGCCGGCGATCACTTCGGTGCCGGGGCCGACGATGATGTCGACGCCCGGCTGGATGTCCGGGTTGCCGGCCTTGCCGAGCTTGAAGATGCGGCCCTTCACGATGCCGACATCGCATTTCACCACGCCCCAATGGTCGAGGACCACGGCGTTGGTGATGACGGTGTCCACCGCGCCATCGGCATTCGTCACCTGCGACTGCCCCATACCGTCGCGGATGACCTTGCCGCCGCCGAACTTCACCTCCTCGCCATAGGTGGTGTGGTCGCGCTCCACCTCGATGACGAGGGAGGTGTCGGCGAGGCGGATTTTATCGCCGGTGGTGGGGCCGAACATGTCGGCATAGGCCGAGCGGGCGAGGGAGGCGGGGCGGGGTGTGTTGGACATCAGGCGGCCTCTCGTGCCTCTGCGACGGCGCGGTCGAAAAGCGCATCCAGCGCCGCGTTGACGCCGCGACAGCCGGCGACGACCTCTTTCGCCCAATCGATGTAGTTCGCCACGCGCTCCGCGCTCCAATCGTCCGGAGGGCTCGCCACGAGGGAATGCAGGTTGCTGATCTTGTCCGCGATCTTGAGGGCGCGGGCGCCGGGCGACTTGTGCGGCGCCTGCTCGACCTGGAGACGCTTGCGCCCGGCCTTGGGCAACGACTTGTCGTCGGTCACTTCGGCCACGAGTTCGGCGACGCGCCGACCGAACAATTGCTCGATCTCCTCGCCGCTCGTCCCAGTATCCTCCACCGTGTCGTGGAGCCAGCCCGCAGCCACGAGATGCGCGTCGGGCTCCTCGGCGGTCGCGGCCAGGAGCGAGGCCACCTCGGCGAGGTGGTTCACGTAAGGCTCGCCCGCCGCGCCCTTCCGGGTCTGCCCCACGTGACGCCGCGCGGCGAACTCGGCGGCACGGGTGACGAGGAGGATGCCGTCGCGCAGACGGGACGTCTCGTCGGTCATAGCGTACCCATCACGTCGCCGCGGAACCCGTAGACCGTCCGCGCGCCGAGCAGCGGCACCAAGGAGACCTCCCGCGTGGCGCCCGGCTCGAACCGCACCGCCGTGCCCGGCGCGATGTCGAGGCGCTGGCCCTTCGCCTTCTCGCGCTCGAAGGTGAGGCCCGGATTCACCTCGTAGAAATGGTAGTGCGAGCCGACCTGGATCGGCCGGTCGCCGACATTGGACACGGTGAGCAGGGTGCGCGGGGCGCCGTCGTTGAAGACGATCTCACCCGGAAGCGTCGTCACCGTGCCGGGCACGTCCGATGAGGGCGCGCCGCGGATCGGGTGGTGGACGGTGACGAGCTTGGTGCCGTCCGGGAACGTCGCCTCCACCTGGATGTCGTGGATCATCTCGGCGATGCCCTCCATCACTTGGTCGGCGGTCAGCACATGGGCGCCCGCCTGCATCAGTTCGGAGACCGAGCGGCCGTCCCGCGCGCCCTCCACCACCGCATCGGTGATGAGCGCGATCGCTTCGGGATAGTTCAGCTTGACGCCGCGGGCGAGCCGGTTGCGGGCGACCTGGGCGGCCATGGCGACGAGGAGCTTGTCCTTTTCGCGCGGGGTCAGGAGCACGGGAAACCTCGGGTGTTGGTCGCGGGGTGCGGTGACGCGCAGGCAAGGACCATGCGCAGGCCGTTCCTAGGGAGCCGGGACCACCGTCGTCGTCAAGCGCAGGTTGAGGGCTTTCAGGACGCGCATGGTCGTATCGAGGCTCGGATTGCCCTCGTCGGACAGGGCTCGGTACAGGCTCTCGCGGGAGAGACCCGTCTCTCTGGCGATCTGGGTCATGCCATGAGCGCGCGCGGCGACGCCGAGCGCATGTCGCAGGAGAGCGGCGTCTCCCTCCTCGAACGCAGCGGCCAGATACTCGGCCACCGCTTCATCGGTGTCGAGATAATCGGCGGAATCATAGGGCTGGGTCGTGGTCATCGCTCATTCCTTGCGGAGTTCTCGCTTTAGGAGTCTCACCTCACACGGTCCGCGCGATCGCCTTGGCCCGAGCGATGTCGCGATCCTGGCTTCCTTTGTCACCGCCGCAGAGGAGAATGACGAGAGCCTCGCCCCGACGAACGAAATAGATCCGGTAGCCGGGCCCATAATCAATTCTCAGTTCGCTCACGCCCTCTCCGACGGGCTTTACATCGCCAGGATTGCCATGGGCGAGACGGTCGAGGCGCAGCGCGATCCGTGCCGTTGCGCGGGTGTCGCGAAGGCCCCTGAGCCAGCCGTCGAACACGTCGGTGCGGCGCATGTCCATGATTCAGGAATGTAGCTTATGGACTACGTTTTTACAATCGATGGAGCAGGCGCGATCTGGATCGAGGGGACAGGTCGTGGCAGGACTGTGCGTCGAACGTCCATATGTCCATCCGAACGGCAGGCCCCGTGACCTATCCCCGCGACCTCGTCGGCTACGGCCGCAACCCGCCCCATCCGCGCTGGCCGAGCGGCGCGCGGATCGCGGTGCAGATCGTGCTCAACTACGAGGAGGGCGGCGAGAACTGCATCCTGCATGGCGATGCTGCCTCGGAGGCGTTCCTGTCGGAGATCGTCGGCGCCCAGGCGTGGCCGGGCCAGCGGCACATGAACATGGAATCGATGTTCGAATACGGCTCGCGTGCGGGCTTCTGGCGGATCTGGCGGCTGCTCCAGGCGCGGAACATTCCCGTCACCGTGTTCAGCGTCGCCACGGCGCTGGCCCGTCACCCCGACATCGCCGCGGCCATGAAGGAGGCCGATTGGGAGATCGCCTGCCACGGCCTGAAATGGATCGACTACCGCGACTTCACCCGCGAGGAGGAGAAGGCGCATATGGACGAGGCGATCCGCATCCACACGGAGATCACGGGGGAGCGGCCGCTCGGCTGGTACACGGGCCGCTCCTCGGTCCACACCCTCGATCTCGGGGTGGAGGCCGGCTTCACCTGGCTCGCCGATTCCTACGCCGACGACCTGCCCTACTGGAGCGAGCAACCGAGCGGGCGTGGCCTCGTGGTGCCCTATACGCTGGACGCCAATGACATGCGCTGCGTCGCCCTGCAGGGCTTCAACACCGGCGACCACTTCTTCACCTACCTGCGCGACACGTTCGATGCCCTCTACGCGGAGGGCGAGAGCGCGCCGAAGATGATGTCGGTGGGGCTGCATTGCCGCCTCGTCGGACGGCCGGGCCGGATCGGGGCGCTGGCCCGCTTCCTCGACCATGTCGCCGCCCATGAGGACGTCTGGGTGGCACGACGGATCGATATCGCCCGGCACTGGATCGACCATCACCCGGCGGGGGCATGACCATGTGCGACTGGAAGAGGTTCTTTCTTTTCGCCCATGCATTGGCACTGATCACAGTGCTCGCTCAACCTGCAGCCGCGAAGAAGACGAAAGCAGCCTTGGACTTGGGAGGCTGCTGGACGAAAGATATGAAGCCTCGGAATCTGGATGGCGGTGAAAGTCCAGGCAGCAAAACACTGTGCTTCGGGAAAAACGGTCGACTTGGGACAAGCATCTTTTCTCATGCCCACAAGGAATCATTTCAGAGTGAAGGCCAGTATCGCGGCTCGCAGACCGAAATCGAGCTTCTGGGTTTTCCCGGTGACGGGTGGGTCGGCAGCAAACCACTCGAAAGGTGTACCTATTCCTTCGGCACAGGCGCCGAGACGATGACTCTGAGCGACTGCAGCCTCGTGGGCGAGTGGACACGGACGTGTCGGGCGGTTTCAGCCGACCTGTCCTGCACTCCTTGAGTGTGACGATACCGGACGAACAAGCGCTTTCGAGATCGACATGCATCGTGACGGTATCGCCTCGGTCGGGGCACCAGGAGACGACCAGGTGCCGGTGATCGCAGACAAGCCCCCCGCCCGCCGTCGCCGCAAGGACGGCGAGGCGCGGCGCGAGGCGATCCTCGATGCGGGGCTCGAGATCTTTTCGGGGCTCGGCCTGCACGGAGCGAGCCTGGACCGGCTCGCCGAGCGGGCCGGGCTGTCGAAGGCGAACCTGCTCTATTACTTCCCCTCGAAGGAGGACCTGTATCTGGCGGTGCTTCGCCGCGTCCTCGACGTCTGGCTCGACCCGCTACAGGAACTCGACGCCGACAGCGATCCGGCCGAGGCGATCCGGGCCTATATCCGCGCCAAGCTCACCCTGTCGCGGGACGCGCCGCAGGCCTCGCGGCTGTTCTGCCTGGAGATCGTCCAGGGCGCGCCGCTCCTGCGGGCCGAACTCGAAGGCCCCCTGCGAGGGTTGGTGGAGAGCAAGGCGGCGATCCTGCGTGGCTGGATCGACCAGGGCCGCATCGGTGCCCACGACCCCCACCACCTGATCTTCTCGATCTGGGCGATCACCCAGCACTACGCCGATTTCGCGGTCCAGGTGGATGCCGTCACGGGCCGGAGCCTCGACGAATCCGACTTCTTCGAGAGCACCGTGGCGAGTACGCAGGCCCTGATCCTCACCGGGCTCGGCCTGCGATAGGTACTGGGAAACGAGCCCCGCCGGCGGAATCCCGCTCCATCGGCGAGGCTCGCGAAATGGCCTACTTCTTCGAGGCGAGATACGCGATCACGTCGTCGATCTTCTTGTCGTCGGGATAGCCGGCGAACACCATCTTCGTCCCCGGCACCTTGGCCTTCGGGTTCTTCAGCCATTCGTGCAGGTTCGCCTCGTCCCAGGTGAGGCCCGACGCCTTGAGCGGGGCCGAGTAGGAATACCCGTCGAGGGAGGCCGCCTTGCGCCCGACGACCCCGGTCAGATCCGGGCCGACACCGTTCTTGCCGAAGGCATGGCAGGCCTTGCAGGGCGCGAACGCCTTCTCGCCGGCGGCCGCATCGCCTTCGGCATGGGCCGCCATCGGAAGCAGCATCGCGACGAGAGCACCGAGCATCGGGTACCGCATGGGGTTTCCTCTCCGTGGTTGTTTTGAATACCTCCAGAAAACTGACCGCGCCCTCCGCGAAGGCAATGTCCGCGAGTGAGACCTCACGAGAACGTGTCACGGCGGGGGGATGAACCGGGCCGCCGACGCGAACCCGCTCGGGCCCGCCCGCCGTTTCAGCAGAAGCCGCCTTCCCGCAGAGCAGATCGAAGAGAGTTTGAGCAAACGGCCGAAAAGGTCGATTTCGAGTTTGACCATATGGTCCAAACAGCTACCGTTCATCATCGAACGGGACGAACAGGACACTCTTCCGTTCGCAACCTTGACCGGGATTGGATCCCATCGTCCAATCTCCGCCAGAATAGCGAGGCGGTCATGAATGTCGGCGTCTTCATTCCCATCGGCAACAATGGCTGGCTCCTTTCGGAGAACGCGCCGCAATACAGACCGAGCTTCGAGCTCAACAAGCAGGTGGTGCTGAAGGCCGAGGGCTACGGGTTCGATTTCGCCCTGTCGATGATCAAGCTGCGGGGCTTCGGCGGCAAGACCGAGTTCTGGGACCACAACCTCGAATCCTTCACGCTGATGGCGGGCCTCGCCGCGGTGACGAGCCGGATCAAGCTCTTCGCCACCGCGGCCACCCTGTGCATGCCCCCCGCCATCACCGCGCGGATGGCCTCCACCATCGATTCCATTTCCGGCGGCCGCTTCGGCCTCAACCTCGTCACCGGATGGCAGCGGCCGGAATACTCGCAGATGGGCCTGTGGCCCGGCGACGAGTACTTTTCGCGGCGCTACGAATACCTCTCCGAATACGCCCAGGTGCTGCGCGATTTGTGGGAGACGGGGTCCTGCGACCTCAAGGGCGAGTTCTTCCAGATGGACGATTGCCGGCTCTCGCCCCGGCCTCAGGCGGAGATGAAGATCATCTGCGCCGGCCAATCGGCCGCCGGCATGGCGTTCACGGCGAAATATGCCGACTACAATTTCTGCTTCGGCAAGGGCGTGAACACGCCCAAAGCCTTCGCCCCCACGGTGGAGCGGCTGGAACTCGCCAAGGCCGAGACGGGCCGGGACGTGTCGTCCTACGTGCTGTTCATGATCATCGCCGCCGAGACCGACGAGGAGGCCCGCGCCACCTGGGAGCATTACAAGGCGGGGGCCGATGCCGAGGCCATCGCCTGGCTCGGGGTCCAGGGGGCGGCCGACACCAAATCCGGCTCGGACACCAACGTGCGCCAGATGGCCGACCCGACCTCGGCGGTGAACATCAACATGGGCACCCTCGTCGGCTCCTACGCGGAGGTGGCGCGGATGCTCGACGAGGTCGCCACCGTGCCCGGCACCGAAGGCGTGCTCCTGGTGTTCGACGATTTCCTCGAAGGCCTCGACGCCTACGGCACCCGCATCCAGCCGCTGATGCGCTCGCGGGCGCATGTCACCGCCGATGCGGTGCCGATGGCGAAGGTGGCGTGATGGTCGCCGGCTATCACGATCCGTCCGGGCGCTATGGCGGCATCACCCTCCCCGCGCGGCCGGAACCCATCGCCTTCGATGCCGAGGCCACGGCTCTCATCGTCGTCGACATGCAGAACGCCTACGCGACGAAGGGCGGATACCTCGATCTCGCCGGGTTCGACGTCTCGGCGACCGGGCCGGTCATCGAGAAGATCGCGACGGCCGTCGCCGCCGCGCGAAAACGCGGAATCAGGATCGTCTGGTTCCAGAACGGCTGGGACCCGGACTATGTCGAGGCCGGAGGGCCGGGCTCACCGAACTGGCACAAGTCGAACGCCCTCAAGACCATGCGCAGCCGCCCCGACATGAACGAGCGGCTGCTGGCCAAGGGCACCTGGGACTACGCCCTGGTGGATGCGCTGGCGCCTGAACCCGGCGACATCGTGCTGCCCAAACCGCGCTACAGCGGCTTCTACAACACCCAGCTCGACAGCCTTCTGCGCTCGGCCGGCATCCGCACCCTGGTCTTCACCGGCATCGCCACCAACGTCTGCGTGGAATCGACCCTGCGCGACGGGTTCTTCCTCGAATATTTCGGCGTCGTCCTCGCCGACGCGACGCATCAGGCGGGGCCGGACAGCCTCCAGGCGGGCGCGCTCGCCAATATCGAGACCTTCTTCGGCTGGGTCTCGGACGTGGCGAGCTTCAAAGCGGCGCTGGCTGAGCGGGACGCCGTGGTGGCGGAGTGACATCCTCCCTCCCGCCCTCGACCTCATCCTGAGGTGCCCGCGTCAGCGGGCCTCGAAGGAGGCCTCCAGGCCCCTGGGAGCGAGCTGAAAGCCTCCTTCGAGGACTCCGCTACGCTGCGGCACCTCAGGATGAGGTCACGGGCGGGCAAGACGACACAGGCAACACAGGCGACGAAGACGGCCATTTCGACGATCGAACGGGAGTACTGCGAACCATGCCCAAGACCGTGATCATTCCCCCCGGCACCGGCAAGCCGTTGGCCCCCTACGTGCCGGGCACCCTCGCCGACGGCGTGCTCTACGTCTCCGGCACCCTGCCGCTGGATGCCGACGCCAACGTCGTCCATGTGGGCGATGCCGGCGCCCAGACCCGCCACGTGCTGGAGACGATCAAGGGCGTCGTCACGGCGGCCGGCGGCACCATGGACGACGTCACCTTCAACCACATCTTCCTGAAGGACTGGGCCGATTACGCCGCGATCAACGCGGTCTATGCCAGCTACTTCCCCGGCGAGAAGCCGGCGCGCTACTGCATCCAGTGCGGCCTGGTGAAGCCCGACGCCCTGGTGGAGATCGCCACCATCGCGCATGTGGGCAAGCCGTGAGCGCAGCCATCCACCACGAGATCCACGGGGCCGGAGCGCGCACCATCCTGCTCTCGCCGGGTCTCGGCGGCTCCTGCGGCTATTTCGCGCCGCAGATTCCGGCTCTGGCCGAGCGCTTCCGGGTGGTCGGCTACGACCATCGCGGCACCGGGCGCTCGCCCGATGCCCTGGAGGAGGGCCACGACATCGCGGCGATGGCCCGCGACGCGCTCCGGGTGCTGGACGATCTCGGCATCGCCAGCGCCGACATCGTCGGCCATGCGCTGGGCGGCCTGATCGGCCTCGAACTCGCGCGCACCCATCCCGACCGGGTCGGGCGCCTCGTGGTCGTCAACGGCTGGGACCGGGCCGATCCGGCGACGAAGCGCTGCTTTGCCGCCCGCAAGGCGCTGCTGACCCATGCCGGACCGGACGCCTATGTGGCCGCGCAGGCCATCTTCCTCTACCCGGCGCCCTGGCTGTCCCTCAACGCCGGGCGGGTGGCGGCGGACGAGGCCCATGCCCTGGCGCATTTCCCCGGGCCTGAGAACACGTTTCGGCGGATCGCGGCACTCGAGGCCTTCGATCTCAGCGATCGTCTCGCCGACATCCCGCACGAAACCCTGGTGATGGCGGCGGAAGACGACGTGCTGGTGCCCTATCTGTGCTCGGAACGGCTCGCGGCGGCCCTGCCCGACGCCAGGCTGGATCTGGCCAAGGGCGGCGGCCACGCCCATAGCGTGACGCAGGCGGAGGCGTTCAACCGCGCCCTCCTCGCCTTTCTCGACCGACCCTGAGCAGGTTCGCATTGGCAAGCCAACGCGTCACCTCGCTCAAGCCTTTGAAGTGTCGCAGGTTTTGAGGCGCAAAACCGGTGACCACTTTCGCTGAACCCGCTGAGAGGAAAGCCCCCGGCCATGAGCGAGACGACGATGCCCACGGTCGAAGCCGGCGCCTTCCGCGAGGCGATGTCGCATCTGGCCAGCTCGGTCCATCTCGTCACCAGCGATGGACCCGGAGGACGGGCGGGCTTCACCGCCTCCTCCGTCTGCAGCGTCAGCGACGCGCCGCCGACCCTCCTGGTCTGCATCAACCGCACCTCCTCGGCCTACGCGGCGGTGAGCGGCAACGCGGTCCTGTGCGTGAACACCCTGTCGGGCGAGCAGGCCGGCATCGCGGGTGCGTTCGGCGGTCGCACCCCCATGGACGAGCGCTTCGCCGCGGCGGCGTGGGGCGAACTCGCCACCGGGGCGCCGGTGCTGGAGGGGGCGCTCGCCGCCTTCGATTGCCGCATCGTCGCGCGCCACGCCGTCGGCAGCCACGACGTGCTGTTCTGCGAGGTGGTGGATCTCTCGGAGCCCGGCGGCGGAGAGGGCCTCGTCTATGCCGGCCGACGCTACCACACCTTGCCCGTGTCATCGCCGGCGTCACCCGCGCCCGCCCGCAAGACGGACGGCCTGCTGGGGGCGCTCTGACGCCGCGCATCCGAACCATGCGGCCCATCAGGCCGTCGAAGCGCGCAAGCTCGATGGGCGGGAGGATGTTGATTTATCCACCGGGGCTGCTTACCGCATAGCCATTGAACGACGTCGGACTTGTCATGCACCACGGCATCGGGCCGGAGAACCGGGTTCGACCGGGCGTGCCAAGCTCTCTATTTGCATCGGGCATTCGAAATACACAGTTCGCCCTACGCTGCGGGGCGAGACCATAGACTCGGTTGTGTCGTTCCAACGATCTTCACCAATGGTGCCGTAGGGTCGAGCGTGCGATTTCGTGGGGGACCTGCTTGGCTCGGCACCATACCTTCCTCGAACGCCTGTTCGATCTGAAACCCTATGCGTCGGCCTTCAGCACCGCCCTGCTGGGCTGGCATCCCGCCCTGCGGCGGAGCACGGGTTACTTCCCGGATTTCGCCTGGCCGGCCGACCGCGCGCGGGTGATCAGCGACGAGACCCGGAGGCATCGCCTCTGCGCGCCCGGCTACGACGCGGCGCGGGCCATCGTCATGCGCCACAACGCCGATGTGATGAACGGGCTGGAGACGGCCTGCACGGGGGACACCACCCGCACGATGATCGCCGGGATCGGCGGCGTCCTGATTCCCGGCCACACCGTGATCCCCGCCGATTACGACACGGGCCGCCAGATCTCCCTCGGCCAGCGGGGCCAGGCGCGCTGGGCCTTCTGCCACCCCGCACCGATCGGCCTGCGCAAGATCGTCCTGACGGAGCGCTGCCTCGCGATCCCGCCCGTCTTCCATTTCGGCCATCTCCTCACCGACGTGCTGATGCCGATCTGCGAGGCCGTGCGCGTCGGTGCCATCGACAAGCGGGAGGAGACGGTGTTCGTCACGGCCTCGCACCCGCCCCTCGTGACCGCCTTTCTCGATGGGCTGAAGGCGCTCGGCTACCCGATCCGGCAACTCGTGCTCAAGGCGACGGACCATGTGGTCACGGAGCGCTATGTCTATGCCCGGAGCCATTGCCCCAATATCGAACGGATCTTCGGCGTACCCCAGGCACTGGATACGGCACGGGCCATCTTCCGTGCGGCCTATCGGGGGCATCCGGTCACGCCGCCGGCCTCGAAGCTCTATCTCCGGCGCCGCAACCAGCGCCTGCGCGTCGTGGAGGGCGAGGACGCGCTGGTCGAGCGGCTGGAACGCGCGGGCTTCCGCATCTTCGAGCCGGGATGGGGCAACCATGCCGAGCAGATGGCGGCGATAGCGGGTGCCGACGTCGTGGCCGCCGTGCACGGCGCCGCCCTGGCCAACACGATCTTCTGCAAGCCCGGCGCCACCGTCGTCGAGCTGATGGCCTCGACCTCCCGCAAGAGCACCGTGCTTCACTGGGCGAGTGAGGGCGGGGCCGGCTACGTGCCGGTCCTGGGCGGCCCGGAGGGCGCCCGGCAATCCTTCGCGATCGATCCCGCGGCCACGGCGGAGGCCATCCTCCGTGCTGTGGAACCCGCACCGAGACTCCATGCCGGGGCCTGACGCATGACGACGATCCCGGATACCTCGGCACGCGGCCTCATGGTGCGGAACGTCCTGTGCGTGGCCGGCTACCTCCTGCTGCTGCTCTCCGCCTATTTCATCGCCAAGAACCTCTCGGCCAAGCTGATGATCGCGGGGCTCGTCACCATCGCCGTGAGCGATCCGACCCTCCTGCGCGAACGCCTGCCGCGCCTCCTGGAATGGGGGCTCGCCGCGCTCGCGGGCTTCGCCGCCTGGACGGTGCTCGGCCTTCTCGTCAATGGCATTCCCCTGGGGCCGGCAAGCGATGCGGTGGCGAATTTCGCGCTCCTGGCCGTCGCCCTCCTGGCGGGACGGCGCCTGCTCGCCTGTTGCGGCCTCCGCTTCATCCTGGGCGCGCTCTTTGCCGTGGCCAGCCTCAGCGCCCTCCTGACGCTCGTTCTGCATTTCGGCGCGGGGCTCTCCTTGGCGGACAGGCTCGTGCCGCTGGGCCGGCCGTCCAACTCCATCCCGGGAGCCGGCGGCCTCTGCATCGCCCTGATCGGCATCGTCGCCCTCCTCGGCGACCGGTCACGCCCGGCCGCGCCCGCGACGATCGCCCTCGTCGCCCTGGCCGCGCTGCCGATCGTCGTGGCCGTGGCCATGACCCAGAGCCGCGGTCCCATCCTCGCGACGGTCGTCGCCCTGGCGGCGACGCGGCTGCCGTGGCGTCCGGGTGGTTGGCGTCTCACCGGCTGGCGCCTCTTCGCGGTGGTCCTCCTGGCCTGGAGCCTGACCACGGCGCTGATCGTGATCGAGCCCTGGCTGAGAGCGATGCTCTGCGTCGACCAGTCGAATTTCTGCCGACCCTCCAGCCGCCAGCAGATATGGACCTGGGTGTTCGAGCATATCTCGCAGAGGCCCCTGCTCGGTTTCACGCCCGTCTTCCGCTTTGCCGATTCGCTCTTCAACCACGCCCATAACGGCCTCTTCGGCACGGCGATGTATTTCGGCGTCCCGGCCTTGGTGGCCGCCCTGGCGATGACCTTCGTCTATTGCCGTCACCTCGCGACCGTCGACGGAGGGCTCTCGACGTTCTGCGCCGCCGCGCTGATCTTCAGCTTCGGCTACATGGGATCGGACCTTCCCAACCCGTTCTCGTTCGTGAACATGCATTTCTTCTTCCTCTGGCTGCCCATCGCCTTCACCTTGGCGGGGCGGTCGGAGGAGGCCGCGACCGGGTCGGATTAGGACATCGTCCCGAAGCGTCGCACCGCCGCTCCATGGGGTGCGGCTGCCACGCTCCTTGCATCACGCGATCCGCATCACACGCCCACACCGGTCCGGAGACGACGCGATCATGGCAGCCGAATCCTATTTCCCCGTCTGGCGCGCCAGGGATGCGACGTCGGAGGCCACGGACGTCATGCCCGACGAGCGGCTGCCCGCGGGCCAGACCGTGCTCCTCGGCTTCCAGCACGTGGTGGCGATGTTCGGCGCCACCGCCCTGATGCCGATCCTGATGGGGTTCGACCCCAACCTGGCGATCTTCTTCTCCGGCATCGGTACGCTGATCTTCTTCCTCGCCACGGGCGGCCGGGTGCCGAGCTATCTCGGCTCGTCGGCGGCCTTCGTCGGTGTGGTGATCGCGGCCACGGGCTATGCCGGGGCGGGGCCGAACCCCAACATCGCCGTGGCGCTCGGCGGCATCGTCGCGGCGGGCCTGCTCTACGGCCTCGTGGGCGCCGTCATCGGCCTCGTCGGCTATGCCTGGGTGGAGCGGGTGATGCCCCCGGTGGTGACCGGCGCGGTGGTGGCCGCCATCGGCCTCAACCTCGCTCCGATCGCGACGCGGATCATCTCGGCCTCCGCCTTCGACACCTGGTTCGGCCTTCTGACGGTGGTCATCGTCAGCGTCATCACCATCTACGCGCCCGGCCTCGCCCGGCGCCTGCCGATCCTGATCGGGGCGGCCCTCGCCTACCTGCTCTATCTCCTCCTCGCCAACGGGTTCGGTCTCGCCAAGCCCATCGACTTCTCCGCCGTCATGGCCGCCCCCTGGATCGGCGTGCCGGGCTTCGTGGCACCGGTTTTCGACCCCAAGGCGATCGCCCTCATCGCCCCGGTCTTCGTGGTGCTGATCGCCGAGAATCTCGGCCATATCAAAGCCATCGGCGCGATGACGAGCCGCAACCTCGACCCCTACATCGCCCGCGCCTTCCTCGGCGACGGCCTCGCCACCATGCTGTCGGGGGGCCTCGGCGGCACGGGGGTAACGACCTATGCGGAGAATATGGGGGTCATGGCCATGACCCGGATCTACTCGACCCTGGTCTTCGTGGTGGCCGGCTTCACCGCGATCCTGTTCGGCCTCTGCCCGAAATTCGGGGCGCTGATCCTGACCCTGCCGGTGCCGGTGATCGGCGGTCTCTCGGTGGTGGTGTTCGGGCTGATCGCCGCCACCGCCGGGCGGATCTGGGTGGAGAACCGGGTCGACTTCGCCAATGCCCGCAACCTCCTCACGGTCGGCGTCGCCGTGGTACTGGGCGCGGGCGACCTCACCCTGAAATTCGGGTCCTTCGCCTTCGGCGGGATCGGCACCGCCACATTCGGTGCCATCCTGATCTATCACCTCCTCGGCATGACGAGGATCGGACGCGCGCGGGTGTGACGACGGCGCGGCCTATTCGGCAGCGAACAGCCCCGGCATCTCCGGCACGGCGCTTCCCGGCAGGGATGCCTTGGGGTCGCCCGGCCCGGTCTCGCAGCCGAGGACGGGCAGGGCGATGACGCGCAGCCCACGAAAATCCGTGCGGCAGACGATGGTGCCCCGCGTCTCCACATAGGCGAGGAGCCGCCGGGCGCGCCCCGGCGAGCGGCTGCCGATGGCCCGCGCCAAGGCCTCGTCGCCGGGGCAGGGCTCTCCGGCCAGGGCCGCGCGGGCGAGGAGCAGGAACAGGCCCTGGACCTCGTCGGGCAGGTTGGCGGCAGCGGCCTGCGCCTCGTCCCAGCGCCCGTCCCCGTCGGCCGGGGAGGCCTCACCGTCGAACCCGGCCCGCGCCACGCCGAGGCGGCGGCGGAAGGCAGCGAGGGTGAGGGATTCGCCGTCGAGCCCGCGCATGCGGCAGCGCACGAGGAAGTCCTGGTAGATCACGGCCACGGGCTGGCGCCCGGCATCGGGGTCGGCGGCGATGCCGCGCAGCACCTCGTCGAGGCCGGCGCGCAGCTCCTCTTCGCTCAAGGGCTCGGGCGCCTCGACGGGCTCGGGCCGGTAGGCGCTGAGTTCGCGCAGGAGGTCGGCGGGGCTCGTACGGGGCGTCGGCGGAGTGCGCGGTGCCGGAGCCCAGGAGGCCGGGCCATCCTCGGCCGAGCGGGTGAGAATGAGGGCGCGCAGATCCGCGTCGGCGGGAGCGGGAAGCGGCACGAGCTTGGGCGAGCCCGAGCGCGCCGAGGTGGAGACCGGACCGATGCGCAGGGCCAGCGGCCGGCGGCTCAACGCGGGGCCGAGGGCCACGAACTCGCCGCGAGACAGATCGCGGAACCGCTCGGCGCCGCGGCGGTCGAGGCCTAGCAGGTCGGCGGCGCGGGCCATGTCGATGTCGAGGAAGGTGCGGCCCATCAGGAAGTTGGTGGCCTCGGCCGCCACGTTCTTGGCGAGCTTGGCGAGGCGCTGCGTGGCGATGATGCCGGCGAGCCCGCGCTTGCGGCCACGGCACATCAGGTTGGTCATGGCCCCGAGAGAGGCCTTGCGCGCCTCGTCGGAGACGTCGCCGGCGGCAGCGGGCGCGAAGATCTGCGCCTCGTCGACGACGACGAGGACGGGGTGCCAATGGCTGCGCTCGGCCTCGAACAGGCCGCCGAGGAAGGCGGCGGCGGCGCGCATCTGCGCCTCCATGTCGAGGCTCTCCAGGGTGAGGACCACGGAGACCCGATGGGCGCGCACCCGCGCCGCGATGGCCTGGAGATCGCCCTCCCCATGGGCGCCGTCCACGACCACGTGGCCGTAGGCCTCGGCCAGGGTGACGAAATCGCCCTCGGGATCGATGATCACCTGCTGGACCGAGCCCGCGCTCTGCTCGAGCAGGCGGCGCAGGAGATGCGACTTGCCGGAGCCGGAATTGCCCTGGACCAGGAGTCGGGTGGCCAAGAGTTCCTCGAGATCGAGCCGGGCGGGCTCTTCGCCCGGACCCATGCTCAGACCCATCTCGATCCCCACCGTCATTCCCGCTCCGCTGTCCCGTATCGCGCCCGCGACGAGACCGATCCTAGCACGGATGAGCCCAGCGTGCGGAGCACGAGGGCGGCGCATCCACAGGGACGAGCCTCGTCGATTAGACATAAATACCTAGGCTATTTGACCTAGGTTTTTAAGCAAAGGGCGAACATCCTAGACGCTCCATGCTCAAGGCTTTGCGGACGCGCACACGGCCGCTCCATCGACCATGGGCGCTGCATTTTCCTGCAGGCCGCCCTTGCCGCCCTGCCCCGCGCGTCTAGATTTCGGTCTCATGAACCCAGTTCTCATCGTTGCCCTGGTCTGCGCCTCGACGGTCCAGGCCCCCGACTGCTCCCGCGAGACCGCCCTCGACGTGATCACGGGGCCTGCTCACACGCTTCAGGAATGCATGATGCAGGGGCCGGTCCTGGCGGCCAATGCCGGCCACGGCAACAATCCGGACACCTACGTGAAGACCCGCTGCGAACCGCGGCGCTGAGCAGGCCGGGCGCGAATCCCCCAGGAACGAAGCCCCATGAGTAACGACGTCAGCCCGGACCGGGCAGTGATGATCCGCCTGCGCGCCCGCCTCGCGGTGGTGGAGCGGGCGGCTTGGTTCGGCTTCGCCGAGGCCATGCGCCGGCAGCCGGAGGAAACGGAAGCCTATATCGCGGCCGAGCGCGCCAAATGCGCCGCCGGGTTCGCCGGCCCGGCCTGGGCCCGCGACCTCAGCGATGCGGAGCGGGCCCTACTCGGCGCCGAGGTGGATGCGGGGCTGGCGCAGCTGGTGGAGGATGCCAAGGGCGAGTGATCCTCTCGGGTCCCTTCCCCAAGGCGGGTGAAGCGAGTGAGCCGCCGACGTGGCGCGTATTCGCGTGAGGTTCCGGATCACCCTACGCTTCGCTGCAAGCGTGGAAAAGGTGCGTCATGCGATGCCGGACTCGACGAGAGTCTGACCGATATCTTTCCCCTACCCACCCCACAGATCGCGCCAAGCGGGGGGCATCGCCAGACCCGGCAGGCTGGTCGCCGCATGGATTCCGATGGCGACCGCGCGGGCGAGGGTGTCGGCCGCCGCCGCGCCGATACGGGCGAGATCGGTGATGGGGTCGGAGAGGGGAACCCGCCCGGTGGAGACCGCGAAGACCACGTCGCCGTCGAGCGGCGTGTGGACGGGGTGGATCGCCCGCGACAGGCCGTCCTGCGCCGGGTTCTTATACAGATCTG
>NZ_NKUG01000161.1 GCF_014845095.1 Methylobacterium bullatum
GGGGTGGAGTGGGTCCCTCCTGGGGGGAGGCGAAAGCAGGAGTCGCGGGTCCGTAGGCTGGCCCGGCATACACCGGAAATTTTTGGGTACGCACCCCGCATACCGCCTGGATGATCAGAGGGTTACGGGTGCGCACCGACGTCCGTCTTAGGTACGCAGAGATCCAGTCCGCACCCGTGCGTACCTTGCGCGGCTACGACCGCAACGCGCGTACGCACTCGGACAGTCAGATCTCCCAGATCGGAGCCGCAATCGAGCGCTTCGGTTTCACGCAGCCTCTCCTTGTGGACGAGCACGACGTGGTCATCCTCACTGACGGCAGCCAGGACGTCCGGACGCTCATATACCTGGCGCACGACAATCTGTTGGGCATCCCGAATTCCAACAACGCGCTCTATCTGTTCGTGGCCACGCGCGACGAGGGCGAGACGTGGTTCTCGACGTCGGTCAATAATGGGGCCGGGACAGGCCCCCCAGTCAACGTTCAGATGTCCTCTTGGGCGGGGATGCACCCCCTTTTCCCGACCTAGCTCCCCAGTCCATCGAGGCGACGCGAGACGATCCCGGGGGCCCCGGACAGGGCCTCCTCCACGAGGTCGTAGAATGGCAACCGCGGCTTGTACCGGGCCTCCTCGACTATGAGCGCCAGGATCTGCGTCTTGCCGTTGCGCCGTCGGATAAGGGCCGGGGGCTTGTCCGGCCGGAGCTTCACCCATCTCACGCCGGGCTGCTGCATGACGCGCTGGACGTATCCGCGGGGCAGGTTTCCGTACGCATTCCGGGGAGCGTCTTTCCCGGGGATCAACGGTCCGAGCTTGGTCGTCGCGTAATCGCCGGCTTTCCGGACCCCACCGAATATCTCAAGGGCGAGGTACCGCGCCTGAAGCGGGAGGACGTCAACCTCGGCCTCGACGTCCCGGCCCCCCGGGCGGGCCTTCCTCACCCCGATCGCTTTCATCGTGAATGGGGTTGGCTTGTCGAGGTGGATGGGCAGTGCTTCGGTCACGTGAAGCCGGGCGGCCTCCGCCAGGGCGTTCACGCTGTCCACGAGCGCCGCTCGGATGTCCGCCGGACCGAGCTCGTCGCGTTCTGGGGGGTCGATTTTGATGGTTACCTGCAGCATGCCGGCATGCTCGGACCGCCGCGTGAAACCGACGAGCCTGCCGCGAAACCGGGTGCCCGCGTCCACTTGGATTTTCGATGCATTGCCTAGGAGTAACGGGTACGTCGCCCCCCTATTGCCTGAGCAATCCTCGGACACGTCCCAGGCAACCAACGCCCAGGGAAACGGTAACCCTGGCGTGACGATCGTCTTGCCAGGGCGATCTGGAGCTGAATCTATGGGTTCCTGGGCGGACGGGGAGACCACGATGAGCAGGCAGACCGACAACTTCCACAACGGCATGCACAGCGGCATGATGGCGGTCGGCGTGGCTCTCGTCGCGGGCCAGCGTGCGCGTCGTGAGGCGCAGGCTTGGGCGCAGGCAGACGCAGATGCGGAGAGCGCCGTCCACCGCCTGGGCCAGGCCCTCATGGCATCCCGTCGTCGGGAAGCGGAACTCGCACGTGATCTCGCCGCGGCTCAAGCGGAAATCCGCGCCCTGCGTCTCGCCCGCCGTCAGTGAGAAATATTCCGTGGGGGGGGTTGTGCCTTTCCCCTGCGGGCCAGATTCGGCCTATTTGCGGACCATTTGCGGACCACGAAAAAAGGGCCCGCCGGGATGACCGGCGGGCCCTTCGCATTGAGGGGGCAGGGGTCAGGCCACCTTGCGGCGGCGGTCCCTCTCCATCGCGAGATTTACGAGCTCGGCGATGGCGACGTCTTCCGGGTCGTCCGAGAGCGGACGCGTCCACGTCCATTCTGCGGATGTGTCCGCAGCCGGTGCGGATGTATCCGCATTCGCGGCCGGGGCCACTTCACGGGGGGCGGGTCCCGTGAGGGACGGCAGGCCGTCGATCAGGGTGCCCGACACGTGGGCCTCAGCCTCGTGCGGCAGCGATGCCGCGAGCGTCACGAGCTCGGCATGAGACAGGCCCCGGGCCCAGGCCAGGACGGGCTCGGGGAGGGTGGACGTGTCCGCGGCCGGCCCCCCAGCGACGAGGTGCCGGGCGTAGGAAACGAGAGGCACGCCAACCTGGTGGCGGGGAGCGGGGCCCTGATAGGGAGCCGGTGCAACCGCAGGGGCAGGCGCATCGAGGTACGCCGCGGCCGCGTCCGTAGCGGGCAGGACGGGGGTCGTGACACCCGTCGCGGACCGGACCGCACGGAGGACCCAGCGGCCACTCTCGAAGATGAGGGCGAAGACGGTGGCGATGGCGGCTGCGGCGAGGGCGGCGATACGGGCGAGGAAGCTCATGGGCGGTGGTCCTGTGCTGGGGGGTGACGATCTCGATTGTCCGGGTCGCCTCGCAATCGACAAATCAGACCGTGGCGAAGATGCTCTCGACCATCGTCCGGGGCAGTTGCTTGTGGTGCACACGGAGCAGCCGGAGCGCGTGACTCGCCTGAGCGACGTCGAGCTCCGGCAGTGCGTCGAGGACGTGCCCGTCGATTGTTGTCGATTTCGACCATCCAATATCGTTGCGCGTCGTCGCCCAGTCCGCGTCCTCTCGGGTAATGAGACGGACCCCTTCAAGAGCCAGGGACCTCACTTCGGGACGCTCGGCCAGGGCCCGCTCCCCCTCGTGCACGGTTGCTAACTTGACCTCGGACCGCGCGACGTTCTTGCCCGCGCGTTCGACGAGGGACAGCAGTCGCATCGCGTCGGCGACGTCCAGGTCCGGGCGCTGGAGGAGGCCCTGAGCCTCATCGACGTCGACCCGGCGGGCCCAAGACCACCTTCGATCTTTTAGGGACCGCGTCGCCTCGTCCCGTGCCCGGTCGATAAGGTCAGCGATCCTCTGCCGTTCCGCGGCCGCCGCTGCGGCCCGGGTCGCCTCCCTGGCGGCGACCCGGGCCGGGATGCCGTCGATTGCGATTTGGACGGCGTCCAGGTCGTGATCGGGCGCCTGCCAGAACAAAAGGTCACGCCCCTCACACGTGAGGCCGAGAGCTGAGAAATCAGTCACGCCCGCGGCCATCGCCTCCTGGCACTCGGGCGTCCGGACGGCTCGGCTGCGGTACCGCATGCCGCCACGCGTGTAGTGCAGCTGCCCGGACTGCCACTCCAGTCCCCACCAAGCGGGCGGCTGCACATAGGGGTGGGGCGGCGTCGTGTGGGGCATGAGCGATCCTCGAATCTGCGGATCTGAGTAATGTAGCAATCGTATTTCGGATCGCAACAGAAACCGTCGAGGCTCTTTCGACAACACCGCACGACGATTTCGACAACGATTTGAACAACACGGTGTTGTTGAAACTGTTGTTCAAATGGCATCTAGCCTAAAGCTATCGCCCAGGTTGTATAACATCAAAGGCATAATTTACGTGGACCTGGAAATTCTCGTATGGGTTGCGATATAATGTTCTCGGCGGATTCGCGGAGGACAAAATGGATGGTGGAATTAACGGAAGCGGAGGTCAGGCTGTTGCTTCGCGGGGCATGCCGCCGGGCGGGGTCGCAGGACGCCTGGGCACGCCAGACGGGGCTGTCCCCGCAGCACGTTTCGGACGTCCTGCTCGGACGGAGGGAGCCGGCCGGTCAGGTCCTGAGAGCGCTGGGGCTCTCGCGCAGGGTCCGGTACGTCGAGACGGCCGCCGGGGACCCAAGCGCTACTGCAGGATCCCCCGAGCCCGGTGCGAGGAGTACCTCAACGACGGTCTGACCTATCGCGAGATCGCCCGCGTCGAGGGGTGGGACGAGAAGACGATTGCGGTGCACTGCAGGGGGCTCGGGCTCACATCCCAGCCACGCCAGCCAGTTGTCACGCTCTTAGACGTCGAGAGCGCGCGTGAGGGACGGGAGACTGTCCGAGAAGTCGCGGACCGCCTGGGCGTCACGATCCAGGCCGTGCACATCTGCGCGTACCGGAACGGCACCAGGATCCCGCGGCGTCCCTCACGTCTCGACTACGAGACAATGAGAAGGGTAATCCTCGCGCACGCCCCGCTCTCGCAAGCCGCCCTGGAATTGGGCGTCACTCCCGAGACGCTCTACCGGCGCGCCGGCCAACTTGGTCTGCCCGGCGACCGCCGCGGCCGGACGCTGCTCCGCCGCCGGGAGGGGGGGGTCTGATGTGCGATCTCATCGAGAACCTGCAGAACCTCGGGATCGCCCAGGTCCGGGCCCGCCTGACCCAGGCACGGGCCGCCGCGCAGGCCCTGATCGACGACCCGGCGCTCCCGGAGATCCGGCGCGAGCATCTCGCGGTTGCGCTGGATGACGCAGATGCCCGCCTGCTCGACATGGCCCGCAACATCCTGTTCCACCTCGCCGGCGAGATCGAGGCCGCGGGCGAGCCCGTCGAGGAACGCGTTGACCTGGACGCAAACAGGTCACCCGAGGAGCGTGCGGTGGTCGTGGGGATCCTCGACGATCTCCTTGCCGAGGATGGCCCGTCCCCCGATCCGGTCGCGTCCGGGATGCCTCGGCCTCTGCCGCCGCCGCCGCTTCCGCCGGGAGCCCGGGGCGCACCCACCAGAATCTAGACGCCGCATTTCGAGGCCTGGGCGCCCGGCTAGGGGCGCATTTCCCGCAGCCCTTTCACCGACAGGACCACGCATCATGCGTATCAAGACCTTCGACCACCGGCCCGTGCAGGCCATCATTCGCGGCTCGCTCGACCGCTGCTTCGACAACCGCTCGAACGAGTACCGGGCCGCCGTCATCATGGAAGGCTTGTTTGAAGCCGGCTTCGAGATCGTCCCGAAAGCCAGGCCTGCGGCCGCTGCGTTCAATTCTCTTGGGGCGATGCCCGTGAAGGTGGTCGTATTCGAGGAGCCCGACGACGTTTCTGAGGCCCCAACCCTTGCCCCCAGGGATGTCCACACCCTGCCGGGCGGCCGCAAGGCCTCTGTCATGACGCTCAACGAGAAGCGCATCCTCCAGGCTATTGCCCAGGAGAGCTGGGCAAGGCTCTCGACCCGCGAGTTCGAGACGTACAAGCAGTGCCTCAGTGATTGGTCGGAGGGCGAAGCATCGGGTCCCCGCAGCGGCTACCACGAGGCGCTCGCTCTCATCCGTGCCGGTGAGACGTCCGCGGTCGCCATCGCTGCGGCCCTGGGGGGTGACGGGCGGACGGGTGAGGAGGGGGACGTTTGGGCACTCTACGATGCCCGTCACCGCACCCGGGCACGCTACGATTACAAGGCCGACCCCGACCTGCAGCGGCCCATCAACGCCGCCCAGGGTTAGTCATCTATGACCCTGGGCGCTCGCATTTGAGCGCCCAGGGAGCCGCCTTGGTTCAGAGCTTGATCGTAAAACTGGCATGCTCTGAAGCGGAACGCAAACGCACATGCCCAAGACTAATATGTATCCGTATGTTTACGACCCGAGTTACACAAAATACATTTCCAGATATTGGACGCCACCAAGGGTTCAGAAGAAAGCGGAGTGGCAAAACGCTTGCCGAAACGCGTTCTCGGGCCTCGATATCGCGGACCGCGAGTTCGTCCGTGCATCTGCTTTTATATTATCTGATAAAGACGATTCTTGGACCAAGGGTCGCCTGAGACATCGATTCAATCGTCTGCGAGTACGTATAACTACATTGAGAAGTGAATTTGTACGTTTGTATCCTATGACATTCTACCATGGTATACAGAACTGTCCATGGCGGGAGCGGCATTCACTGACACGCCCGCTGGAAGGGCCGGAGCGGCGCCTGAATTTAATTTGCAGGCTCGCACTCCCCGGTTTGTCGAGATGGCTCGGCCGGCCTCTGCGGTACGTCATTGAAAGCGGCAGGCATCACATGCCCGGCGACGCGTGTGTGTGGCCCGACATCATTTGCATCGTCCCCGGCCCGGGGTTCCTTACCGTCATTGTCCGCCGGGGCCTGCATCACCCCCCGCCGTCGAGCACGATCTATCCGATGTCGGCCGTCGGTCCCCAGGAGGGCAGTGACGGCGTATGGCTCGCAAGGGGTTCCTGGATCTCGAAACGACATCGCGACCGGCCGCCGACGGAGGGCTGGTTTGCCTGGTCATACGTGCCCGGTCCGAGCGGTGAAATCGAATTTCTCGTGCAGGGCGGCAGTGCGAAAGTGGCGCTCCGTCGATTTTGGGCGATCTACGATGCGACTGTGGTCGTGCCCACCTGGCATGGCAAGACGCCAGCGGACAGGCACCTGGCCTGGCTCCCTCCCGAGCCAGCCCCCCTCGACCTGACCGCCGAGGACGAGGAGGCCCTGGAGGGGCTAGAGGGCATCTGTGTGTAGCTGTCACCGTGTGAGGACGCGTTCCTCCGGCTGCGTGTCACTCGCGGCCATGCGTTCGAGGATCTGGCTGAGGGTCACCGGGCGGTACGACCACACGTCGACCCCGACATCCTGTGACTGGGTCGTGCCGGGCAAGAGCCCATGCGTGTGCCCGAAGAGGTGGAGCGACCCCCGATAGGCACGCGGCCACGAACGCATGGGGTAGTGGCAGAGCACGACGTGGCGGTCCTCGACGGAGATCTCCCTGATCCCGTCGTGCTGCTCCGCCCAACCGAGCTTGCGATTCTTGCGGTCATGATTCCCGGCGATGAGGATCTTGCGGCCGTTCAATCTCCGGAAAATCTTGCCGGCATACTCGGGCGTCGAGAGCGCGAAATCGCCGAGATGGTAGACCGTGTCCCCGGGCTGGACGGTCGAGTTCCAGGCCTCGATGAGCATCGCATCGTGCTCCTCTATACTGGCGAACCCAGGGCGCAGACCATGAAGAATTGAGGCATGCCCGAAATGGGTGTCCGCAGTGATGAAGTTGGCCATGACGGCCTCCATAAAATGGAGGCCGGCGCGCGCGCTCAGGTCCTCCTCAGGTGACGGGAAGGGGGGCGAATGCCCGGGTTTTTCGCGACATGGGGGAGGCCTCGGGGGATGGCTCTT
>NZ_NKUG01000162.1 GCF_014845095.1 Methylobacterium bullatum
GCAGCCTCGCGAGGCTGCCGACGATGCCCGCCGGCACCAGCCACAACACGACGAGCGTGGCGAGGCCGAAGAACAGCAGGCGGTATTCGGCGAGACCCGACAGGGTCTCCGGCAGGAGGACGGTGACGAGGGCACCGAAGAGCGGCCCCAGCACCGTGCCGGCGCCTCCCACCACCACCGAGAGCACGAACAGGATCGACTGGGTGAACGGGAACGAACTCGGCGCGATGAACAGCATCAAGGGCGGCAGCACCGCCCCGGCGAGGCCGGTCAGCGCCGCCGAGATCATGAAGGCCAGGGTCTTCACCCGCACCGGATCGAAGCCGAGGGAGGCGGCGGCGACATCCGCGTCCCGTACCGCCCGCATGGCGAGGCCGAGGCGGCTGCGCGCGAGGCGGTGGAAGCCGTAGAGGGCGAGGCCGGCACCCAGCACCGACAGGATCGCGAGTTCGCGCTCCAGGAACGGGAATCCGAACAGGGTCGGGCCGGTGGCGATGACGAGGCCGTTCTGGCCTCCGGTGAGCGCGCCGCCTTCGATCAGCCCATGCTCGACGATGAAGCCGAAGGCGATCGTCACCATGGCGAGATAGGGGCCCTTCACCCGCATGGCGGGGATCGCGAGTACGCCGCCGAGAACCCCGGAGAGCAGGCCGGCGGCGGGGAGCGCCAGCCAGAAGCTGACCCCGGAAAGGGTCAGTATGGCGCTCGCATAGGCGCCGATCGCGTAGAATCCGGCATGGCCGAAGGAGATCAGGCCGGTGAGGCCGAGGAGGACGTTCAGCCCCGTTCCGGCCAGCGTCGTCAACGCCACGAGGGCGATGATGAAATGGCTGTAGCCGTCGGTGGCGGCCACGAGGCCGATCCCCGCGACGGTGAGGGCGAGAATGGCGAGGGGCAGGGCGGAGCTTCCGGCGCGCATCGGCTCAGACCTTGTTCACGGCGGCCCGGCCGAGAAGGCCGTCGGGGCGCAGCGCCAGCGCGAGGATGATCACCGAGAACACGACGATCTGGGTGTAGCCGGAGCCGAGATATCCGGTGACCAGAGCCTCCACGACGCCGTAGAGCAGCCCGGCCAGGACCACGCCGGTGGCGGAGCCGATCCCGCCGAGAATGGCGACGGCGAAGGCCTTGATGCCGAACAGGGTGCCCATCTCGGCCGAGACCGAGAACAGCGGGGCGATGAGGAGGCCCGCCGCCCCCGCGAGCAGGGCGGAGAGCGCGAAGGCGTAGGCCACCGTGCGACGCACATCAATGCCCATCAGCCGCGCGGCGTCGGCATTCTGCGCCACCGCCAGGAGAACGCGGCCGAGATCGGTCCGGCGGAACACCGTCCGGATGGCGAAGGCGACGGCGAGGCCGACTACCGGAATCACGATCTGCAGCGGGTATATTCCGGTGCCGAACAGGTCGATCGGGTCACGCGCCAGGGGCGAGGGCAGGCTGCGCGGCTCCTTGCCGAAGGTGAACAGGATGACGTTGTCGAGCACCACGCCGCCCGCCACCGTGGCCAGCAGCCAGGCATCGGAGCCTCGCTCGACGAAGGGCCGCACCAGGATGCGTTCGACCACGATGCCGAGCAGCGCGCAGCCGGCCAGGGCCGCCGCCACCGCCAGGGGCATCGGCCAGCCGAGCGTGATGCCGAGCATGTAGCCGAGCACCGCCCCGAGGGTGACGGCGCTCCCTTGCGCGAAGTTCACGGTGCCGGAGACGGCATAGGTCACATGGAAGCCGAGGGCGATGAGCCCGTACATGCTCCCGAGACCGAGGCCGCTCACGAGGGAGCCGGTCAGCATGGAATTCTCACTTTCACCGTATCATGTCGTCCATCCCACCCAGCCACCTCATCCTGAGGCGCCACAGCGAAGCGGAGGCCTCGAAGGAGGCGTCAAGTTCGCACAGTGAGTTCTGGAGACCTCCTTCGAGGCCGCTTCGCGGCGCCTCAGAATGAGGTGGCGGGTGGGATGAACGGCGATGGCCGCTCCCTCAGTTCGACACGGCGACGATCTCGCCGTCCTTGAACCGCGTGAAGACGTAGTCCTGCGGCCCGAGCGCGTCGTGACGGTCCGGGGCGAAGGGCTTGTCGTAGGTCTTGATGAGGCCGGGATAGGTGGCGATCTTGTAGAAGCCGTCGCGCACGTCCGGCCCCTTCGTGGACTTGGCCTCGCCGATCGCGAGGGCCAGGAGATGCGTCGCGTCGTAGGCGTTGGCGATGCCCACCGCCGGGGTCACGTCGGCCATGGACTTGATCGCCGGGTACTTCGCCTTCAGGGCATCGAGCACGGCGACGGCCTTGGGCGAGGCGTTGCCGGCGAAGGTGAAGGTCTGGATGAAATGGACCTTGGCCGCGCTCGGGCCGGCCAGTTCGTCGAAACGACCGCCGGCCGGTCCCCAATGCGACACGACGGGAACGGTCCAGCCCATCCGGTCGAGGGATTTGACCACCTGGGCCGAGGGTCCGACATTGCCGACCATGAACAGGGCGTCGGCGCCGGCCTCCTTCAGGCGCGTGAGCTGGGGCACCATGTCCACATCGGACGCCTCGAATTTCTCGATGCCGGCGGCAGGCAGGCCCGCGGCCTTCAAGGCCGCCGTGAGGCCCTGCTGGTTCGACTCGCCCCAGGCGTTGTTGACGAGGATCATGCCGGGCTTCTTGGCTTGGTAGGTCTTGACGGCGTAGGCGACGAGGGCCTCGTCCACGAGGGCGTCCACCGCCGAGACCCGGAACGCGTAATTGTCGGCCGCACCGTTGCGGGTGATGCCGGTGCCCGCCGCCCAGGGGCCGAGGAAGGGCACCTTCATCTGGTTGGCGATGGGCACGATCGCCATGGATACCGGGGTATCGAGACCGCCGACCAGGGCGACGACGCCGACGCGCTGGACCAGCTCTCGGGCGGCCAGCACGCCCTTCGACGGGTTGGCTTCATCGTCGCGGGCCACGAGTTCCAGGGGCCGTCCGAGGACGCCGCCCGCCGCGTTGATCTCGTCGATGGCGAGCCCGATGCCGCGCGAGATCGCTTCGCCCGATTTCGCCGATTGACCGGACAGGGCGGTGACGAGGCCGATCTTGATCGACTCGGCCGCCTGGACCGGAGCGATCAGCGAAAGCCCGAACAGGGCTGTCGCCCCAAGGGCGAGGCGGCGGGTCATCGGTGATGGGCTGTGCTTGCGCATGGATCGGAGCTCCGGAAGAATTGCATCCGTCGCCGCAACCGCCATGCCATTTCCCAGGCAATTGAAATATATAGATAATTCCTGAGCAAAGGAATCCCGCTGCCTGCTTTCACGCCAAACTGCATACACTAATTGCATGCACTTCGGTCGAGCTTCGGGCAGGCTCGCGATCGAATGGGGAGCGGAAGCATGAGCGACACACCGAAAACCGATACCGGCACCGACGCGGCCATCGTCACCGCCTATCTCGAAGCCTCCATGGTGCCGGATCCGGAGAGGGCGGCGGGTTACATGGCGCCGGGGATCGAGATCGTCTTCACCGGCGCCCGCGTCTTCCGGCATCCGCGCGAGGTGACGGCGTTCAACGCGGGCCGCTATGCCTGGGTGAAGAAGCGCATGGAGCGTCTGGACGTGGTGCCGGGGGAGGGGTTCACCACGGTCTACAGCCTCGGCACCCTCTACGGCGAATGGCCGGATGGCACCCCGTTCGAGGGCAACCGCTACGTCGACCGCTTCACCGTCCGCGGCGGGTTGATCGTGACGATGGAGGTCTGGAACGACAGCGCCGAACGCTTGCTCACGAAGCACGGCGTCTCGGCATAAGCGAGCGCGCTCAGGCGTCGGCTCCGGCGAGCCGCCGCGTATCGACGAAGGTGCGGCCGTCCGCAAAGCGATAGCTGACGCTTTCCGAGAATCGGCCGTTGGCGCGGACCAGAATGGCGGCGGGGCGGGTGAGTTCTTCGGTCCGCGCCAGGGCCTCGACGACGGTCATGGGCACGTCGCGCCCCCCGCCGAGCTGACGCCACCATTGCACCGCCTTCTCGCGGCCATAGCCGGCCTGCTCCAGGGCGATCCGCACCCTGTGGCTCGATCCGTCCTCGGTCCGGAACTCGACATCGAGGCTGCCGGACGCCGCATGGCGACCGAGCCGCCATCGGGAGATACCCTGCCAGACCGGAACCGTGCGGGACAGGATCGGATGCTCGTCGTCGGCCGCCGCCTCGTGGCCAGGCCCATCCTCGTCGGTCTCGTCCGGCTCCACCCAGCACGCCTCGCAGGTGCTGGCATTGAGGGCGATGAGCGCGCCGCAGCCGGGGCAGGGCTTGGCCCGCACCTCGCCCTCACGGCCCTTGATCGCGGCGGCACTGCGCGCGGTGACGATGTCCACCGGCCCGTGCATCCGCACCAGCCCGGCATAGTCGAGGATCAGCGCATCGGACTTGCCCGGCGCGGTGCGCAAGGCACGGCCCACCTGCTGGACGTAGAGCCCCGTGCTCTGGGTCGGCCGCAACAGGGCGATGAGATCCACGCGCGGCACGTTGAAGCCGGTGGAGAGGACGCCCACCGAGGTGAGGCAGCGCAGGCGCCCGGCGGTGAAATCGCGCACGATCCGGTCGCGCTGGCGCTTGCCGGTCTCGCCTGTCACCATCTCGCAGCTGAAGCCTTCCGCCCGCACCGCATCGCGCACCGCCTCCGCATGGGCGATGCCCGCGCAGAAGGCGAGCCACGCCCGGCGGTCGCGGCCGAAACCGGCCATTTCCTCCACCGCCGCGCGGGTGATCCAATCCTGGTTCACCGCCGCTTCGAGGGCGCTGGGAATGTAGTCGCCGCCGCGCTTGGCGACACCCGAGACGTCGAGCGCCGTGGCGGTGGCCTTGCAGATCAGGGGGGCGAGGTAGCCCTGGTGGATCAGGTCGCCGACATTGGCCTCGTAGACGATCCGCTCGAACAGCCGGCCCTCGCCCACGTCGAGGCGGCCGCTATCGAGCCGGTACGGGGTCGCGGTGAGGCCGACGACGCGCAGGTCCGGCCGAGCGGCGCGCAGGCCCGAGAGGAACCGGCCGTAGCGGGTCTCGGCATCGCGCGGGATCAGATGGGCCTCGTCCACCACCACGACGTCGAAGGCACCGATGGCGTCGAGGCGGTTCCAGACCGATTGGATGCCGCAGAACAGGATCTGCGTCGCGGTCTCGCGCCGGTTGAGCCCCGCCGAGTAGATGCCGGCCGGCGCATCCGGCCAGTAGGTCATGAGCTCACGATGATTCTGGGCGATGAGCTCGCGGGTATGGGTGACGATGGCGATCCGCGCCTCGGGACGCTCGGCGATCACCTCCCGCACCAGGGCCGCGATGACGAAGGCCTTGCCCGCCCCCGTGGGCAGGACGATCAGCCCATCGCCGGTCTCGTCGCGCCACGAGGCATAGAGGGCATCGAGGCTGGCACGCTGGTAGGGTCTGAGATCCATCGCCGGCTCTGTACGGCCGTTCTCGCCGAACCGGAACAGCAGTCCAGCGGGATGCGGCCTCGCCGGCCGTTCAAGCCCCTCCGCCGACGACCTCATCGCGCATCACCCGCGCGATGCGCTCCACCATGCCCTGCGACAGCCGGACGAACTGCCCGGTGCCATGCCCGCGCCCATCGAGCAACTCGGCGAAGACGGGTTTGGCGGGCTCGCAGACCAGGGCCGCCACCGGCCTCGTATTGCGCCGCTTGGCCCGCAGCCGCTCGGCCAGCGCATCGGGAACGAACGGTTCGCGCAAGTCGGGCTTCTCCTGTCAGGGCCGGCTGTCCGAGGAGAGGGGCCTAGGCTTTCAGGGTTGCCGAGAGATTAAAGCCGATGGATTGGCGCATGTCGCAAGCCGGCGCGGAATCGCATTTGCTCCGCTTCAACCAGCCCTGCGTCGCAAAGTACTCTTCTCGGTGACGTAGGGCGCCAGGACCCGGCCGAGGTCGCGGTCTCGCGGCGGCTCGGCGACGATGTGCGCGCGCACCGCCACGGCATCGAGGTGGTGATCCATCAGGTGGGTCGCCCGGTCGACGTCGCCGGCCATCAGCGCGGCCACGATCTCGCGGTGTTCGTTGACCGCGCAATCCGACGAATGCGGCCGGCTGTAGAGCGAGAGGGTCAGCGCGCAGCGATAGCCGAGCTCGGCCACGTAGCGGACGAGGACGGGGCTGCCGGTCATCCGCGCCAGAAGCAGGTGGAACTCGGTGGCGAGGCGGATCGACGGGGCTTCGGGTCCGCCGCGAACCGCGTCCTCCTGGTCGATATGGGCCAGCAGGCTCGCTTCCTGCTCGGCGGTGAGGCGACCGGCCAAGCGCTGGACCACGAGGCGCTCGAGGGAAATGCGGACCTCGAACGTGTCGCGCGCCTCTTCCCAACTCGGGGTCGCCACGATGGCGATCCGGTTGCGGCGCAGTTCCACCAGCCCCTCACCGGCGAGTTGCCCCAGAGCCTGCCGCGCGATGGTGCGGCTCACGCCGAAGCGCTCGCCCAGGGCATCCTCCGGCAGGCGGTCGCCGGGCGCCAGCGCACGCTCGACGATGGCGCGGCGCAGGGACTGGCATATCATGCCCACGCGATCCTTGGCCGCCTGCGTCTCGACTCCCGCCATCGTCTCCCACATCCCTACTCTCGAAGTGCTCCGGCCACGGGCGTGTCTCGGGCACGCTTTCCGTCGTCGCTCTCCCTCGGCCGACGCGCCATGCATGACAGAGACCAAAGCTGAGCGGCAATGAATGGCTCATCCGGAAGTTGCAAGGCCGACGCCTCGCGGAACGGCGCTCCGCTGGACGTTCCCCGGCGCAACTGCCATCACCTCGACGATCCTAACGGGCGGCCGGAGACGCTCCTCGCCGCCCCCTGAGCGGGTTCGCGTCGGCAGGCCGAGGTTTCACCTCGCTCCTACCTTTGGGGTGTCACAGGTTTCGGAACGCCAAACCGGTGACCGTCTAGGTGAAACCTGCTTAGAACGAGCCACCCGCTTCCCATCAACCGCGTCCCCGCGAGCCACCCGATGACGATGCTCTCGCTCCTGTCCATGCGCGCCCGTATCGAAGCCGGGTCGCTCACCCCCGCTGAGGCCGTGGCGCTGACCCGGGACGCGATAGCCGAGCACGAACCGTCGATCCGCGCCTTCGTGGCGACCGATCCCGATCCGCACGTTCCCGACACGGGACCGCTGTCTGGAATCGCGGTGGGCATCAAGGACATCATCGACACCGCCCACCTGCCGACGCAGATGGGGTCATCGATTTATCGTGACTGGCAGCCGCGCGCCGATGCCCCCATCGTGGCGCGGCTGAAGCGCCTCGGCGCGGTGCCCCTGGCCAAGACCACCACCACCGCCTTCGCCTTCATCGATCCGACCGAAACCCGCAATCCCCGTGCGCCGGGCCGGACGCCGGGCGGATCCTCCGCCGGTTCGGCGGCGGCCGTGGCCGCGGGCATGCTGCCGCTGGCGCTGGGAACTCAGACCGGCGGCTCGGTGATCCGTCCGGCTGCCTATTGCGGCGTCGTCGGCGTGAAACCGTCGTTCCGACTCCTGCCGACGGTGGGGGTGAAGTGCTTCTCCTGGACCCTCGACACGCTCGGCCTGTTCGCCGCGAGCGCGGCCGATGCCGCCCATGCCCTCGCCCTCATCGCCGGCCGGCCGGAGATCGACCAGCCCGCTACCGTGCCGCGGATCGGGCTGCTCATCCCGGATTATTGCGAGGCTGCCGAACCCGAGGCGCTGGAGGCCCTCGACCGGGCGCGGGCGATAGCGGAAGCGGCGGGCGCCGGCATTCGCGCCTTCACGCTGCCCGACGAGTTCCGCCATGCCTTCGACGAGCATGCGACGATCCAGGATTTCGAATCCGCGCAAGCCCTCGCCTGGGAATACGAAACCCACCGCGATTCGCTGCCCCCGCTCCTGCGCGCCCATCTCGACACATCCCGGACCATCGAGGCCGCCGCCTACGACGCGGCCCGGCGCGTGGCGCATCACGCCAGGCGCAGCCTGAGGGACATCCTGCGCAATTCCGACCTCGACGTCCTGCTGACGGTCTCGGCCCCGGGCCGAGCGCCGGAGGGTTACGCCTCCACCGGCGATTCCCGCTTCAACCGGCTCTGGACGATGATGGGCGTACCGTGCGTCACCGTCCCCGTGCCGGGGGAGGGCCCGCCGCTCGGGGTGCAGGTCATCGCCCGCTTCGGAGACGATGCGCGAGCGCTCGTGGCGGCAAAATTCCTGGAGAAAGCTTTCACCGACAGGCCATGAGGTCGTCCCGAATGTCCGGACGCCGGTACATTTCGGCGGGTCGCACCGTCGAAGGTCAAAGCGTTGCGACACGCAATGCGTCGAGCGTCACGAAAACGCCGGTGTCACGCTGCATCAGCGTATAAAGCGGCTCCGCGCCGACGATGTCTTCCAGATCGATCCGCCGAACGGTGAGCCACCTCTTCATGCGCCTGCTTCGGCTCTTCTCGATCCTTCCGCTCCTTGTGTCGTCCCATGTGATCCACGCGGCGGAAGTCCCGCCGGCGAGCGGTTCCACCGCGCCCGCGCCGGCGGTGACCATCGTCGCCGCCGCCGATCGCGAGATCGTCGAGAAGGCGGTGGTCACCGGCACCCTGGTCCCGCGCGACGAGATCCTGGTGGCGCCCGAAATCGAGGGCTACCGCATCACCGAATTGCTGGTGGAGGAAGGCGCCGAGGTCGAGAAAGGGCAGGTTCTGGCCCGGCTCTCCCTGGAGATGATCGCCACGCAGGAGGCGGCCAACGTCGCCGCCATCGCCAAGGCGCAGGCGGCGATCGTCCAGGCCCGTAGCCAGATCGTCCAATCTGAGGCCGCGCAGATCGAGGCCAACCTCTCGCTGGAGCGTGCCCGCTCCCTCATCAAGACCGGGAACGCCACGGCGGCGGTGCTGGAGCAGCGGGTCTCGGCCGCTCAAGGCGGCGAAGGCAGGCTCGCTGCCGCGAAGGGCGGCCTACAACTTGCCGAAGCGGATCTCGCGGCGGCGCGGGCGCAGAGCAACGAGATCGCCCTCAGGCGCGCGCGCACCGACATCAAGGCACCCGACGGAGGCATCGTCAGCCGCCGCACCGCCCGGATCGGCGCGGCGGCGACCTCCACGGGCGAACCGTTGTTCCGGCTCATCGCGCGCGGCGAGATCGAACTCGAAGGCGAGGTGCCGGAAACCTGGATGCCCCGGATCGAGCGCGGCAACATCGTGCGTCTCGAAGCGGACCAGGGGAGGATCGTGACGGGCAAGGTCCGCCGGATCGACCCCGAGATCGACCGGCTGACGCGCCTCGGCAAGATCCGCATCAGCCTCGACCGCGACCCGTCCCTGCGCATCGGCGCCTTCGCCCGCGGCAAGGTCGAGGTGGCGCGGCGCGATTCCGTGGCCGTTCCCCTCTCCGCCGTACTCTACGGGATCGACGGCTCGGCCCTCGTCTACGTGGTCAATGACGGCACGGTGGAGGCCCGCAAGGTCGTCTCCGGCCTCGCGGCGGACGGGTTCATGGAAATCCGCGACGGGCTGCGATCCGGGGAGGCCGTCGTCGCGCGGGCCAGCAGCTTCCTGCGCCATGGCGACCGGGTCAGACCGGTGCAGCCGAAGGCCGAAGCCGCCGCCTCCGTGACGTCGCGCTGAGAATCGGACCCGTCAGCCCATGCGCCTCAACATCTCAGCCTGGGCGATCCGCAAGCCGATCACCTCGATCGTGCTGTTCCTCGTCCTGATGATCCTCGGGCTCGTCAGCTTCCGCTCGCTGCCGATCACGCAATTCCCGAACATCGACATCCCGATCGTGGCGATCCAGGTCACCCAGGCCGGCGCGGCTCCCTCCGAGCTGCAGACCCAGGTGACGAAGGTGGTGGAGGATGCCGTCGCCGGGGTGAAGGGCGTCAAGCACATCATCTCGACGATCTCGGAGGGCGTTTCGGCCACCACCATCGAGTTCCGCCTCGAAGTGAACGTGGACCGCGCCGTCAACGACGTGAAGGACGCCATCGCCAAGGTACGGGTGACCCTGCCGCGCACCATCGACGAGCCGATCGTCAGCCGCGTCGAGATCGCCGGCCTGCCGATCATGGTCTACGGCGCCTCGGCGCCGGCCATGACGCCGGAAGACCTGTCCTGGCTCATCGACGACGTGATCGCCCGGCAGGTCCAGGGCGTGAAGGGCGTCGGCGGCGTCGAGCGCCTGGGCGGTGTCGCCCGTGAGATCCGCGTGACGCTCAAGCCCGACCGCCTCCTGGCGCTCGGCATCACCGCGGCGGACGTGAACCGCCAGCTCCGCCTCACCTCGGCCGACATGGCGGGCGGGCGCGGCGAACTCGGCGGCCAGGAACAGTCGATCCGGACGCTGGCCGGCGCCGCCAGCCTCGACACCCTGGCCCAGACCTCCATCGTCGTGCCGGGCAACCGCAAGGTCCGCCTGGACGAGTTGGCGACGCTGGTGGACGGCTCGGAGGAGCCGCGCACCTTCGCGCGCTTCAACGGCGAGCCCGTCGTCGCCTTCGCGATCTCGCGCGCGACGGGCGCCAGCGATGCCGAGGTCGCCAGCGCCGTGGCACGCAAGATCGCCGATCTCGCCGCCAAGCATCCCGGTGTCCGGTTCGACCTGATCGACACCTCCGTCATCAACACGGTGGGCAACTACCACTCGGCGATGCTGAGCCTCATCGAGGGGGCGGCGCTGGCCGTCATCGTCGTGTTCCTGTTCCTGCGCGATTGGCGGGCGACCCTCATCGCCTCCATCGCGCTGCCCCTCTCGGTACTGCCGACCTTCTGGGTGATGAGCACCCTCGGCTTCTCGCTCAACGCGGTCAGTCTGCTGGCCATCACCCTCGTGACCGGCATCCTCGTGGACGATGCCATCGTCGAGATCGAGAACATCGTCCGGCACATGCGGATGGGGAAATCCGCCTACCGGGCGGCTCTCGAAGCCGCCGACGAGATCGGCCTCGCCGTCATCGCGATCACCGCCACGATCATCGCGATCTTCGCACCCGTCTCCTTCATGAGCGGCATCGCCGGCCAGTATTTCAAGCAGTTCGGCCTCACCATCGCGGCGGCCGTGTTCATGTCCCTGCTGGTGGCGCGCCTCATCACGCCGCTGCTGGCCGCCTATTTCCTGCGCGATCACGGCCCCGACCACGAGCGCGAGGGGCCGGTGATGCGGGCCTATACCCGCGTGGTCGCGTGGTCGGTGCGGCACAAGTTCATCACCCTGGTGGTGGGGCTCGCCTGCTTTGCCGGATCGATCATGTCCACCGGTCTGCTGCCCGCCGGCTTCCTGCCTGCGGAGGATGCGGCACGGACGATCTTCGTGGTCGAATTGCCGCCCGGTGCCCGTCTCGCCGACACCACCCGCGTCACGGACGGCATCGTCGACAAGATCAAGGCGCTGCCCGAAGTGCGCAGCGTGTTCGTGGATGGCGGCCGCCAGCTGCCCGCCAAGAAGGAGGTGCGGCTCGCGAGCTTCACCATCAACCTGACGCCGAAGAACGCCCGTCACCGCACCCAAAAGCAGCTCGACAGGGTCATCGGCGCGATCCTGCGGGAGGAGCCGGACATCCGGTTCTGGTCCCTGCGCGACAGCGGCCAGCGCGATCTCGCCCTCATCGTCTCGGGGCCGGACCTGCGCCTCGTCTCGGAGACGGCGGCGCAATTGCAGCGCGAGGCCGCCTCCGTGCCCCACCTCGTCAACGTGCTCTCCACGGCACCCCTCGACCGCACCGAGATCCGCATCCGCCCGAAGGCCGGCGTCGCGGCCGATCTCGGAGTCTCGACGGACCTCATCGCCGAGACCGTGCGGGTGGGGACCATCGGCGACATCGGCGCCAACCTCGCCAAGTTCAACGCCGTCGACCGGCAGGTTCCGATCCGGGTTCAGCTGCCCCTCGCCCTGCGCGGAGACCTGTCCCAGCTGGAGAGCCTGAAAGTCCCGGTGAAGGGGGGCGCCTCCGTTCCGCTCTCCACGGTGGCCGATCTCAGCCTCGGGCGTGGTCCCACGGCGATCGACCGTTACGATCGCTCGATCCGCGTGGCCCTGGAGGCCGACATGGAGGGCTCGGACGCCCTGGGCACCCTGATCGAATCCGTGATGGCGCTGCCGACCGCGAAGAACCTGCCGCCGGGCGTGAGCATCAGCCAGACCGGCGACGCGGAAATCATGGGGGAGGTGTTCGAAGGGTTCGCGCTCGCCATGGGCGCGGGACTGATGATGGTGTTCGGCGTTCTGGTGCTGCTGTTCGGCAACTTCCTTCAGCCGCTCACCATCCTGTTCTCGCTGCCCCTCTCCATCGGCGGGGCGATCCTCGGGCTGCTGATCTTCCACATGCCCATCTCGATGCCGGTGGTGATCGGCATCCTGATGCTCATGGGCGTGGTGACCAAGAACGCGATCATGCTGGTGGATTTCGCCATCGAGGAGATGGCACGAGGCGTCGACCGCGCCACCGCCATCATCGACGCCGGCCGAAAACGCGCCCGGCCCATCGTCATGACCACCATCGCCATGGCGGCGGGCATGGTGCCGTCGGCCATGGCGCTCGGCATCGGCGGCGAATTTCGCGCACCGATGGCCGTCGCGGTCATCGGCGGCCTCATCGTCTCGACCGGCCTGTCCCTGATCTTCGTGCCGGCGATCTTCGTCCTGGTGGACGACCTGTCGCGCTTCTTCGTCCGGCTCTTCGGTCGCTTCATCGGGCGCAAGGACGAGCCCACCGAGGGGGCCTTCGCCCTGCCGACCACACTCGCCAATGACGGAAAGGGCTTCCCGTCACGCTCCGCCGCGGAATAGCCGCGGCGGGGTCAGCCCTTCCTGTCGAGGGGACGTCCCAGCAACCGCGCGAACTCCGCCTCGATCTCCTCCACGGAGAAGGGATTCTGGCTCGCGGCAGTCACCTTCTTGGGAGCGGGTGGAGGCGGCGGGGCCGGAAGGAACACGTCCGGTTCGGTGGTCGCCGGTTCGCTCCGCGCGGGCTCGCTCGACGCGGCATCGGCGAAGACCGGTTCGGTCGGAGCCGGTCTGGCACTCGCCGGCTTGTCCTTCGCAGGAACCACGGGCGACTCGTCCGGGGCGATCTCCACGGGCGTGGCCATGGCGGCCGCCATCGGGTCGATCGGCTGGTCCGCCTTCGCCTTCTCCGGGGCAACGGGTTCGGGACGCGGTTCGGGCTTCGCCGCCGCCGCTTTCGGCTCGGCGGGGGGCACGGGGGGCGCCTTTGGCGGTGTCGACGGGACGGCCTGCGTGGACGGGGAGATCGCGGCCGATGGCCGGCGCAGGGCCTCTTCGAGCTGCCGCGCCATGTCGGACAGGATGGCCGCGTCCACGGGGCGGGAACTCGTCGGCCGCGCCAGGGTCGGCGGAACGACGGGAGCCGCCTCCGCGACGGGCGCGGGTTTCACCGGAGGTTGTGGCCGCACCGCCTTCTCCGGGGCCTTCTCCGGGGCCTTCTCCGGGCTCGGCGCCTCGATCACGGCGGGCGCCACCGGTGCGGGTGGGGCTTCCGGCGCCTTGACTGGCTTCTGCGCTTCGACGGCAGGGACGATCGGTTCGGCGACCACGTCCGGCGCGGTGAGCGCCGGACGTGGCAGGTCCGGAGCTTCGGGCTTCAGGTTGGCCAACGGCGGCGGGTTCCGCCGCGCCGCCTTCGCCGCAATCAGATCCGCCTTGGTGAAGCGGGGAGCGGGCTTCGACTCGGCGAGGCCCTCGCCAGGGGGCTCGGCGGGCGCGTTGACGATCGCGGCCGGTTCCGGAATCGGCGCCCTGGGCTCGTGGAAGACGGGAGGCTGCATGACCGGCGGCGCGGGCGGATCGGCGGGCCGCGCCGGCTCGAAGACCGGCTCTTCGGGGAGCGGCTCCGCCCGGGCCGACTCGTCGAGCGGGAGCCGGGCTCCCGCGCCCCGGTGGATGTTGCGCTCCACGATGACGTCGTTGGGACCGCCGACGAGGAGCAGATGCTCGACATTGTCCCGGCGCAGCAGGATCAGCTGCCGCTGCCGGTCGAGTTCGTAGATGTCGACGATGCCGAGACGGGGCTGACGGCCGCGCGGACCGGATTTCGACAGGGCCATGCCCCTGCCGGAGAACCGCCGGAAGATCAGGACGATGGCGGCCAGAACGGCGAAAATGACGGCGAATATGATCAGGAACTGGAGCGGGAAGGAGCCGTCCGAATTAAAGAACGCTGACAAGATCGGGCTCTTTCGGGTTTCGGGCCGGAGGCCCTACGCAGCACAGGTTGTCCTGATATCACGGTCGCAGCGGCGGAAGGCAATAACGTTAAGAGTTCGTTAACAGGCAACTTCCGCGCCGAGCATCCGCTGCTGACAGACAGGCTCTTAACCGGACGTTAACCATGGAGGCGGCAGATTTTGCCCATCGCTCCGGGGTCGTCCGGCGGCGCCGAGGGGCTCCGAGCACCGTGTCCGTCACCGATCTCCCCATTCTCTCCATGCTTCGCACGCGGATGCAGTGGCATCAGACGCGCCAGAAGCTTCTCGCCGAGAACGTCGCCAACGCCGATCTGCCGGGTTTCAAGCCGCGCGATCTCGCGAGCCCCAGCTTCGGCGGCGGGACCGGCGATCTCGCCCAGCCCTCCGGATCCACGGGTGGCAATTCGGGCCTCGCCGTCACCAGCCCGGCTCACATCGCCCTCAACGGCGGCCCCGAAGGCCCGGGCGCGGAGCCGCGCCGGTTCAACGGGTTCGAGATCAGGCCGAGCGGGAACGGGGTCAATCTCGAGGAGGAGATGATGAAGGCGGGTGACAACCAGGCCGATTATCAGCTCGCCGCGACGATGTACCAGAAGAGCCTCGACAAACTGAAGATCGCCATCGGCAAGCGCTGATCGTACCGCCCCCCTTAAGCTTGCGGAGTACGCGCCGTGGAATTCCTGAAATCCCTGACCATCGCGGCATCCGGCCTCAAGGCCCAGTCGGGCCGGATGCGGATCATCGCCGAGAACATCGCCAATGCGGATTCGGCCCCGAGCGGGGTCGGCGCCGAGCCCTACCGGCGCAAGATCCCCACCTTCACCCAGCATATCGACCGCGAGACCGGCGCGTCGATGATCGAGGCCGGGCGGGTGAGGCGGGATAACTCGCCGTTCCGCACCAAGTACGATCCGGGAAATCCCAGCGCCGATGCGCGAGGCGAGGTGCGGATGCCCAACGTCAACGGGCTGATCGAGAACATGGATATGCGCGAGGCCCAGCGCTCCTACGAGGCCAACCTGAACATGGTCACCGCGACCCGCAAGATGATCAACGCCACCCTCGCCATCCTCAAGGCCTGACGCTCTTCCTCTCCCGAAAGTCCGCCGCCATGCCGACCAACGCCTTCGCCGCGGGAGCCTACGCCGCCGTCCAGAACATCGGCGGGATGAAGGGCGGCACGCCCAGAATCGCCCCGACCTCGGGGGCGGATGGCGGGTTCACCTCGCTGCTCACCTCGGCCATGGACAAGATCGGCGAGAGCGGCGCGAAAGCCGATGCCCAGGCCCTGTCGGTGGCGGGCGGCAAGGCCAACGTCGTCGACGTGGTGACCGCCGTCGCCGAGAGCGAGACCGCCCTGCAGACCCTGGTCGCCGTCCGCGACCGCGTGATCTCCGCCTATGAGGAGATCATGCGGATGCAGATCTAGCGCGAGAATCCCCTCAGCTCACCGGGCGACTGGATCCACCCGTTTTTCCTTTCAGGCAGATCGCGTCCCTCTCCCCCTTGTGGGGAGAGGTCAGGAGTGGGGGTGGCTCCGCCAGCCTCCGCAGCATCAGGGTCACCCGACCACCCCCACCTCCAACTCCTCCCCACAAGGGGGAGGAGGGCCGCGCAACCCGCGAAATGTGCGAATCCGGTAGCCTCAGTGGGGAGGGGGATGCACACCAGACGCCGCCATTCCACCCACAACGAGACATCAGTCCATGACCGGCCTTGCCATCCTAGACGTCTCCCGGGACGGAATCTTCGTCTTCCTCAAGGTCGCGGGGCCGCTGATGATCGTCGCCCTCGTGGTCGGCCTCATCGTGTCGCTGCTCCAGGCGCTGACGCAGATCCAGGAACAGACGCTCATCTACGTGCCCAAGATCGTCGCCGTCTTCGCGGCGCTCCTGTTCATGCTGCCCTTCATGGGCGACGCGCTCGCCGGCTACATGACCCGCATCGCCGCCCGCATCGTATCGGGCGGATGACGCGCTGGGCCGGGCGCTGCTATGCAGGATCATGAACCTGCTCCTGCCCGGCATCGCGGCGGCCTACCTGCTCACCTTCGCGCGCATCGGCACGCTGATGATGCTGCTGCCGGGGCTCGGCGAGCAATCCGTCTCCCCGCGCATCCGTCTCGCCTTCGCGCTCCTCGTCTCGCTGATCCTGTTCCCGATGGTGCGCCCGCTGCTGCCGATGCAGGGCGCTGCGCTCGCGGCGCCCGGATTGATCTCGCTCCTCATCGGCGAATTGCTGATCGGGCTCGTCCTGGGCCTCACCGTCCGCATGGTGCTGGCCGCCTTGCAGACCACGGGCGTCATCGTCTCGCAGCAGCTCGGCCTGTCCTACGCGATGACCGTGGACCCGACGCAGGGCGGCCAGCAGGCGGCGCTCGGCAACTTCCTGATGATGCTGGGCATCACCCTCATCCTCGCCACCGACCTGCATCATGTGGCGCTCGATGCCATCGGCCGGAGCTACGTGATGCTGCCGCCCGACGGCGTTCTGGCCATGGGCGAGGCGGCCCAGCTGGCGCTCCGGGCCATGGCGCGCGGCTTCCTCCTGGCGGTCCAGATCTCGGCGCCGTTCATCGCCTTCGGGATCCTGTTCAATGTCGGCCTCGGCGTGCTCTCGCGCCTGATGCCGCAGATGCAGGTGTACTTCATCGCGGTGCCGGCCTCCGTGCTCATCGGCATGCTGATCCTGTTCGGCAGCCTCGGCATCATGATGAGCGTCTTCCTCGACGATATCGGCCGCTACCTCGGCGAGTTGACCGGGCGATGAAGGCGGTGTCGAACGGTCAGACGATGCGCCGGACAGGGGAGCGCTGAGCCGTGTCCGACGACAGCGACCAGGAAGACAAGACAGAAGAGCCGACTCAACGGCGCATCGAAAAGGCGATCGAGCAGGGCAACGTCGCCAACAGCATCGAGGTCAACACCTTCTTCATCCTGGCAGCCTTCACGATGGCGCTGCTGCTGGCATCGGGAACGATCGCCAAGGATCTCGTGGTGAGCCTGCGCGCCTTCCTGATGAACGCGCATCAGGTCCCCTCCGACCCCACCGCCTATACCGAAATGGGGATGCGGATGTTGCTCATCTGCGCCCAGGCGCTCGTGATTCCGGTCAGCCTCGTGGTCATCGCGGGCCTCGCCGGCGGTCTCGTCCAGCACCCGCTTGTCTTCTCCACCGATGCCCTGATGCCGAAATTCGATCGCATCTCGCCGATGGCGGGCATCAAGCGCATCTTCGGCGTCGAGGCCCTGGTCCAGTTCCTCAAGGGGCTCGCCAAGCTGATGCTGGTGGGGGTCGTCGCGAGCACCATCCTGTGGAACGAGCGCGACCGGCTCGAAGTCTTCGCCCGGCTCGATCCGGCGGCGATGCTGCCCGCGATCCTCGGCATCGCCCTCAAGCTTCTCGGCGGCATGCTCGCCATCTTCGTGGTCATCGCCATGGGCGACGCCCTGTACCAGCGCTTCCGCTGGCGCTCGAAGCTGCGCATGACCAAGGAGGAGATGAAGCAGGAGCACAAGGAGAGCGAGGGCAATCCGGAGGTGAAGGGCCGGATGAGGCAGATCCGCGCCTCGCGGGGCAACAAGCGCATGATGGCCGACGTCCCCACCGCCACGGTCATCGTCACCAACCCCACCCACTACGCCGTCGCCCTGCGCTACGAGGCGGGCATGGCGGCGCCGATCTGCGTCGCCAAGGGCGTCGATTCCCTGGCATTGCGCATCCGCGCCGTCGCCAAGGAGCACGATGTGCCGATCATGGAGAACCCGCCGCTGGCGCGGGCGCTCCATGCGACGGTGGAGATCGATTCCGAGATTCCCGCCGAGCATTATCGCGCCGTGGCCGAGGTGATCGGCTTCGTCATGCGGCTGAAGCGCAGGGCGGCGTGAAAGCGCCACGCTTTATGCACCTTTTTTGACGAGACTTGTCCCTAACGTCCGGCGGACACCCTTGCTGCCGACGCGGCCTGGGCGCTAACCGGGATCGCTCGAGGGTGGAATGGCGCCGAGATGGCTGAGGTGAGCGGACCAACGAAACCGGTGTCGAGCGCCATCGACCGGTCGGAAAGGCCTGGGCGGGTCGGGCTGCTCCTCGTCCTGGCCGGACTTCTCGTCGGCGCGGCGGTGGGCCTCTCCTTCGTCGCCAACGAGCAGGCGCAGCCGCTCATCCTGGGTCTTCTCGCACTGCTCGCCATGGCGGGCGTGTTCTGCCTGTTCGCCCTGGCGATCGGCGCGCTCCAGCTCGCGGGCCAGACCGGCCGCGACGACATCACCAAGGCCATCGTCGACGCCTCGCCCGAAGGCGCCATCGTCGTCGAGGATGGCGGCCGCCTGATCTACGCCAACGAGGCCTACCTGCGGATCTCCGGCGGGGAGACCTTCTCCAACCTCAGGCCGGTGGAGCGCGTCTTCGTCGGCTCGCCCGATGTGTCGGAGGCGGTCTACCGCCTCGCCCAGGCGGCCCATGACGGGCGCGGCCATGTGGAGGAGATCCGCATGGCGCCCCCGCCCCAGGGCGAGACCGAGCGCGCCTTCGCCTGGTTCCGCATCGCCGTGCGGGCGGTGGAGCGGCCGAGACTCCCGGCGACCCTGTGGACGGTCACCGACATCACCCACGAGCGCGAGCGCCAGGAAAACGTCTTCCAGGAGCTTCAGCACGCGATCGATTACCTCGATCATGCGCCGGCCGGCTTCCTCTCCATCGATCCGTCGGGCTCCATCGTCTACATGAACGCGACGCTGGCCTTCTGGCTCGGCTACGACCTCGCCACGGTCGGCTCGGGCGGCCTGCGCCTGCCCGATATCGCGCCCAGCGCCGATGTGCTCACCGCCACCGAGGGACTACCCGGCGAGGTCCGCACGGACCGTTTCGACCTCGACCTGCGGCGCCGCAACGGCCAGCCCCTGCCGACCCGACTCTATCACCGCGTGGCCTTCGGCCAGGACGGCAAGCCCGGGCCGTCGCGCACCTTCGTACTCAACCGCTCGGCCGGGGCCGAGAGCGACGAGCCGCAGCGCGCCGCCGAGGTGCGCCTCGCCCGCTTCCTCAACAACAGCCCCATCGCCATCGCGACCCTCGACCCCACCGGGCGCATCGCGCGCGCCAACGCGTCCTTCGCCAGGCTCTTCGGCGGGACGCCGCGCCAGGCCGTGCCGGACGGGCGCGGCGAACTCGGCACAGAGCCGACCATGTGGGAGGCCCTGGTCGACCGCGACCGGGCCGCCCTCGAGAGCGCCCTGGTGAAGGCCGCCGACGGGACCATCGAGGTGCAACCCATCGAGGTCGCACTGGCGGGGCCGGGGAACCGCTCGGCGCGGGTCTGGCTCAGCCCGGCCGGCGGCGACACCGCGGCTGCGGAGGACGGGTCCTCCCAGCCCGACCGCGAGCGCGTGATCCTCTACGCCCTCGACACCACGGCACAGCGCCAGCTCGAACAGCAGATCGCCCAGACCCAGAAGATGGACACGGTGGGCCAGCTCGCCGGCGGCATCGCGCACGACTTCAACAACGTCCTCCAGGCCATCATCGGCTATTCCGACCTGCTGCTGGCGAGCCACAGGCCCACCGATCCGGCCTTCCAGGACATCATGCAGATCAAGCAGAACGCAAACCGGGCAGCCAGCCTGGTGCGGCAGCTGCTGGCCTTCTCGCGGCGCCAGACCCTGCGCCCGGAGGTGATGAATGTCGGCGAGGCGCTGTCCGACCTGACGCTGCTGCTCAAGCGTCTGCTCGGCGAGCGGGTCGACCTCGACCTCAAGCACGGGCGCGACATCTGGCCGATCAAGGCCGACGTCAACCAGTTCGAGCAGGTGATCGTCAATCTCGCGGTCAATGCCCGCGATGCGATGCCCAATGGCGGGCGCCTGCTCATCCGCACCGCCAACATCCTCGAAGGTCTGGAGAACACCGAGCGCCGACCCGGCGCACCGGCGGGCGACCACGTCCTGATCGAGGTGCTGGATACCGGCGAGGGCATCCCGCCCGACGTGATGGAGAAGATCTTCGAGCCGTTCTTCA
>NZ_NKUG01000163.1 GCF_014845095.1 Methylobacterium bullatum
CGCGCCCGAGCCGGACGCCCTTCGCTCAGGTTAATGGCCGACCGGCCCATTGGCTACGTCAAAGGGAGAGGAGAGCGAACGCCATGCGGTGGTCATGGAGCTTTGCGCCGGGCGGCCTGACGTTCCTGAATCCGTTCGGCCCGTCGCTGCTGGGCTTCGGCTGCCCTCAGCTCGATCCTCAGCGCTCGGCGCCGCTCGATGATGTCGTCGATCCTGCCCTGATCGATCTCGTCCCAGGTCCGATCGCTGCCGGCCATGCCCTTGTCTTCGCGGAGTGCCGCGCGGAACGCCTTACCGACGAAATCCTGAGGAAAGTCGTTCAGGCAGAAGTAGTTCTCGAAGATCTTCATATTGAGATCGACCACCGGCAGGCAGACGTGACGCCGATCCGACCGAAACGGTCTGAGAAAATTGCTCGTGACGATCTCGTAGCTCGGAAAATAGAACAGCTTGTCGTCCTCCGGCTTCGTCTCGCGATAATGCTGGTCGATCGCGGCGCGCAGGATCGCCTTTGAGACGGAGTTCGCGGCTTCGCAGGCGAGGGGACGGAACGTCGCCGTCAACGCCACCGGCGACAGGGTGAAGATGATCGTCGCCGTAGGCCGGAAGCGCCGGATGAGCGCGTGGATGGCTCGAATGTTGTCGAGACTTTCCCCGAACTCGCTGACACGGAATTTGTGTCTCGTCCCATCGAAGACTTCCCGCGGCGGTGCCCGCCAGAAGACTTCCTTGGTGACGTCGTCGTACCAGATCTCGCTCAAACCAAATGTAATGATGAAGACATCGGCCTCATCGAACAATTGCTTTGTCTCGAGCCGGGCTGTCTCGTCGTAGCCGAAATCTTCCGCCTTGTAGCCGTGCCAGAGCGCCTGCCTCGGCACGCGATCGAGCCAGGCCCATTCGAATTGTTGGCGGATCGCATGGGTATGGACCATCCCATCCCCCATCTGTGTCACATAGGCCTTGCTACGCGTCTTGTTCGTGACGTTGTAGCCGGCCTCGTGGAGATAATCCGCCACGTGCGAAGCAAAGCAGGAGCCGAAGGCGACGATCGGCGCCGATTTGTCGATGAACGGCCGCTCGGGCATCAGGCCTTTCACGAGATACTCGGCTACGGCGTCGTCGCGCTGCAGCGATGAGTCGGTCGGATAGAAGCTCGGATTCTCGCCGCGGAAGTAACTGCCTGAGGTTTTTTTCAGAACACCGTCCTGGACGAACTCGATCATTGTCATTGGCCGGGTGCTCCCTTCTGCGCCGAGACGTTCCGCGTCACCGCCGCTCATGGCACCTTCCACGCGTTCGGAACACCGTCTTTCACCTCAAGTGTCCGCCGCGAGACATCGCGGCCCGGCGCACGCCGGGCCGGGCCGACCATCACGGGCACGTCACGAGGAGATCGATCCGCGACGTTGGGAAGGCGATCGCGTGTTGATCTCCCGCGCCGGCATCGTCTCGGGCAGCGCAGGCGCAGGGCGGGCCGCGTCTCGCCGCGGCGTAGACCCGACCGCGAACTGCCCGAAATCCTCGCGGAACTGGTCGACGATCTCGCCGGAGGTCTCGATGCAGCGGCCGATATATTCAGAGAGCGCGGGGGGAGGGGCGAAGCCCTCAGCCAGGAGGCGGGTATTGTCGAAGGTCACGTCGAGTTCGCAGAACCGATAATAGGCCTGCAGCGCCCGGAACATCGCCACCTTGATCGCCTCGTCCATGCCGAAGACCTCGGTGAAGCGCCTGTGGAGGGTCGCCCGGTCGCGGGCGGAGAATTCCTCGTAGTGGCGCGGGCTCTCGGCCGGGTCGACGCGGTCGAGGGTGCGGCCGAGCTCGCTCCAGCGGGTGCGGCTCAGCATGCCGGCGGAGAGGTGGTAGGTCCGGTGGGCGAGGGCGGGCCTCGCGAGCATCTCCACCAGGGTGTCGGCCACCCAATCGGTGGGGACGATGTCGACGGTCCCGTCGCGGGAGCCGGCGACGAGCCGCAGCCGGTCGCAGGCGCGGATCACCCAGAGGATGCTCGAACCCGGCCGGGCGCCCAGCGTGGTGTGGCCGAGCACGATGGAGGGGCGTACGACCACCAGGGGCAGGTCGGCGAAATGGGACGCCAGCGACATTTCGGCCGCGGCTTTCGAGGCGCTGTAGGGCACGAGATGGATGGCCTCCGCGTCGGGGTAGCGCGTCTCGTCCACCGTCGCGGGCGGCTGGCCTCCGCAGATCATCGCCGTGCTCACATGGAGGAAACGGTCGAGCCGCGGCATCCGCGCCGCGCGCCGGGCCAGGGCCAGGGTGCCGTCATGGTTGGTCCGGTGGACTTTTTCCTGCGCCCACCACGACGTGTCGGCGGCCAGATGCAGAACCTGCGTCACCGCATCGAGGCGCGGATCGGCGATCGTGTCGGCATGGGTGAAATCCCCCGCGACGATCTCCACACGCTGCGCGAGACGCTGGGCGTTCAGGGCATTGGTGAAGCGCCCGAGACGCGCCGCGATGCGCTGACGCCCGGCCTCCTCGTCCGAGGCCCGCACCAGGCAGACCCATTCGGTATCCGTCTTCATCGCCAGGGCACGGTGCAGGACGGCACCACCGATGAGCCCCGTCGCACCCGTCAAAAGAATTCGACTCACGGCACTCGCTCCAACGGCCGCGTATCCGAAACGACGTCGCGGCAACCCAAAGAGAGTTAAGAGAACGTTAACGAGATGCTGACAAGTCGACGGAAATCAATACGTAGAATTTTACGGATCTATACGAAGCTTGTTCAGAATATAGTTAAAATTAATAATTAATTTTCCGCATCGTTCTTGCTCAGGCCGGGTATCGCGCCAGGAGCGGACGTTCCTCACGCCGAACGGTCGGCACCGTCGCGGGCGATCCGGCGTCGCAGTCCCCGCCCAGTTCCATGCCGCCGCGACTTGCGCTGCGGGGGAGAGCGTCACAGGTAGGACCCATAGCGGGGCGACCGGCACGCCCCGCTCCTTGCGAAGGAGCGACGGGTATGAATGGAGAAGTCTACGGTGCGCTGGGGCAACCGGGCGTGGGATTGTTCATGGCGATCGTCATCGGCGCCCTGGCGGGCTGGCTCGCGGAACAGTTCACCTCGGCGAATATGGGCCTCTTCGCCAACATCGCGATGGGCATCCTCGGCGGTCTTCTCGGCAACTATCTGGCCGCCAAGCTCCACATCCCGGTCTACGGCTTCTGGCGCAACCTGCTCTCGGCCACGGCGGGGGCGGTGATCATCATCACCATCTACAGGGCCATCCGCGGGCGCGGCATGAGCTACTGACAGGTTCGGCGGATCGTTTCCCGATCGTTTGCGATGCGGGAGCCGAGTCATTACCTTTCGAACCGAGCGCCGGCCCGTTGCCGGCGCAGCTTGCCCGGTATGCCATGGCCGTCGTCCTCGACCTCCTGCGAAACGACCAGCGCCCCCGGCACCCGGAAAAGGCGCATCGCCCGGACAACCCGATCCAGCGCAAGCCCGACTGGATCCGGGTGAAGGCACCGGGTTCGCCCGGCTGGAACGCCACCCGCGCCATCGTGAAGGAGCATGGCCTCGTCACGGTCTGCGAGGAGGCGGGCTGCCCCAATATCGGCGAGTGCTGGGAGAAGAAGCACGCCACCTTCATGATCATGGGCGACACCTGCACGCGGGCCTGCGCCTTCTGCAACGTGCGCACCGGCCTGCCCAACGCCCTCGACGGGGACGAGCCGGCCAAGATCGCCGATTCCGTGGCCAAGCTCGGCCTGCACCACGTGGTCATTACCTCGGTGGACCGCGACGACCTCGCCGATGGCGGGGCCATGCATTTCTTCCGCACCATCCGGGCCATCCGCGAGCGCAGTCCGGCCACCACGATCGAGGTGCTCACCCCCGATTTCCTGCGCAAGGACGGCGCGCTGGAACTGGTGGTGGAGGCGCGCCCCGACGTGTTCAACCACAACATGGAGACGGTGCCGGGCAACTATCTCACCGTCCGCCCCGGCGCGCGCTACTTCCATTCGGTGCGCCTGCTGCAGCGGGTGAAGGAGCTCGACCCCACCATCTTCACCAAGTCCGGCATCATGGTCGGCCTCGGCGAGGAGCGGAACGAGATCGTCCAGCTCATGGACGACCTGCGCTCGGCGGATGTGGACTTCCTCACCATCGGCCAGTACCTGCAGCCGACGAAGAAACACCACGAGGTGAAGCGCTTCGTCCCGCCCGACGAATTCAAGACCCTTGAAACCACCGCCTATTCCAAGGGTTTCCTCCTCGTCTCGGCGACGCCCCTGACCCGCTCCTCGCACCATGCGGGCGAGGATTTTTCACGATTGAAGGCCGCCCGGCTCGCTCGCCTCGCGCCTGCCAACGCCTGAGGGCCGATGCCTTCCTTCCGGATCAACCGCGCGGTGCGCCACTCGCCGCAGCAGATGTACGACCTCGTGGCCGACGTGGAACGCTATCCCGAATTCCTGCCGCTCTGCGAATCCCTGCGCGTCCTGCGCCGCCAGCCCGGCCCGGACGGCACCGAGATCCTCGTCGCCGAGATGGGGGTCGGCTACAAGGCGATCCGCGAGCGCTTCACCACCCGCGTCACCCTCGATCCGCAGAACCTGAAGATCGTCGCCGAATATATCGACGGGCCGTTCCGGCACCTCGAGAACCGCTGGGGTTTCAAGGAGAGGTCGCCGAGCGGCTGCGACGTCGACTTCTTCATCACCTACGAGTTCAAGAGCCGTACCCTCGGCCTCCTCATGGGCACGATGTTCGACCGCGCCTTCCGCAAGTTCACCGATGCGTTCGAGGGCAGGGCGGACCGGGTATACGGCGCCGCCTGACGCGCCGGTGCCCGTTCTCTGACAGGCTACTGGATCCACACATCTGCTCGACGGCCGCTCCTCTACCCATGAGGGGTCGACATGAGGCGCGACGGGCTCCCTCTCCTGAAAGGAGAGGGGATCCGTGCTGCCCGCGAGATGTGTGGCGCCGTAGATAAGACGGGCGGACAATGCCGCGCGGGACCCTAGATACAGGGACGCAACGCCACCGGAGAACACCCCCGTGAGACCGATCCCGATTCTCGCCCTCGCCCTCGCCTTGAATGCGGGCCTTGCCGGCTTCGCCGTGGCGGACCAGCCCGGCCCCGACTGGCTGCCGGTCGATCAGGTCAAGAAGGCGCTGATGGCCGAGGGCTACACCGAGATCACGAAGCTCGAGGCCGATGACGGCCATTGGGACGGCGAGGGCATCAAGAACGGCCAAAAGATGAAGTTCGATGCCGATCCGAAGACGGGCGCGATCCTCGGCGAAGTCGCCGAGTGAAAGCCGGTTTGATCGGATGTCTCACCGGATGGTGAGACCGAAGTCGGTCCTCCCATCGGACCGCCTCATCATGAGGTGACGCCGCACAGCGGCGGCCTCGAAGGAGCCCTCCAGATCGCGCGATGCTGGCTGGAAGCCTCCTTCGAGGCCGCTCCGCGGCACCTCAGGATGAGGTGAAGCCTTGGAAAAAAGCAACTGACATAGGCCTCAATCCGTCCCGACCGGCTCCACGGCCCTGCCGAACAGCTCCAGCGCCTCTGCCACAGCGAGGCGGCGGATCTCGGTGCGGCCGAGATCGCCGAAACGGCGCTCGATATGCCGGGTCGCGGCGCCACGGCGGGCGAGGCCGAAATGCACGAGGCCCACGGGCTTGGCCTCGCTGCCGCCGCCCGGGCCGGCGATGCCGGTGATCGAGACCGCCACATCCGCGTGCGAATGGGCGAGCGCCCCCTCCGCCATGGCGCGGGCCACGGATTTGCTCACCGCCCCGTAGGTGGCGATGAGGTCGGCGGGCACACCGAGCATTTCGGATTTGGCGTCGTTGGAATAGGTGACGAAGCCGCGCTCGACCACCACCGAGGAGCCGGGCACGGCCGTGAGCAGCCCGGCGACGAGGCCGCCGGTACAGGATTCGGCGCAGGCCGCGCGAAGCCCGGCGGCGGCATAGGCCGCCACCAGCGCCTCGGCGCGGGCGAGGAGCGCCGGGTCGTCGATCACGCCGCGTCGTCTTCCGGCAGGCGGATCGTCGCCGCCGCCTGGGCCGCGAGTCCCTCGGCGCGGCCGACGAAGCCGAGCTTCTCGGTGGTCGTCGCCTTGATGGAGACCGAGCTCAGCTTCACGCCGCAGATCTCGGCGATGCGGGCGCGGATGGCCTCGCGATGGGCGCCGATGCGCGGGGCTTCGGCCAGGACGGTGATGTCGAGATGGTCGATCCGGCCGCCCCGGTCGCGGACGAGCTTCACCGCATGGGCCAGGAAGCGGTCGGACGAGGCGCCGCGCCATTGCTCGTCGCTCGGCGGGAAATGCGTGCCGATGTCGCCATCCGCGATCGCCCCGAGGAGGGCGTCCGTGAGGGCGTGCAGCGCCACGTCCCCGTCGGAATGGGCCAGCACGCCGCGATCGGCGGGGATCTTCACGCCGCCGAGCCAGACATGGTCGCCTTCGGTGAAGGCATGGACGTCGAAGCCGGTCCCGAGGCGGGTCACGTAGGTCGTCATGGAATCGGTCTCTGGTTCGGAGGACAGGGCATCGCTGCCGGAAAAGCCGCGGTCGGCCTCGATCAGGTCCGAGGGCTGGGTGATCTTGCGGTTGCGCGGGTCGCCCTCGAACACCACCACGTCGAGCCCGGCCCATTCGGCCAAAGCCCCGTCATCGGTAAAGCCGTGGAGATCCGCCTCCGCCGCCTTGCGGTGGGCGGCGAGGAGGGGCGCGAAGGCGAAGGCCTGAGGGGTCTGGACGGCGCGCAGGGATTCGCGTGCGGGGGTCTCGCGCACCCGGCCGATCCCCGTCCCGGTATCCTCGACGATCTTGATCGTATCGGTGACGGCGATGCCGGGTACCGCCGCGCCATGGTCCCGGCCGGCGACGAGGGCGCGGTCGATCAAGGCCGTGTCCACATGCGGACGGGCGGCATCGTGGACGAGGACGAGACTTGGCGGGCCCGTCACCGCCGACCTCCCGGCCAAGGCTTCGAGACCAGACCTGACGGATTGCTGGCGCGTGGCGCCGCCCTCGACGGGGGCCGCGAGCTTGGCGCGCAGAACGGGGTCGAGTTCCGCGACGCAGGCGTGGTAGAACGAGGCCGCGTCCGCGGCGATCACGGGCTGGATCACCGCGAGGTCGGGATGCGCCGCCAGCGCGGCGAGGGTCCGCGTGAGGACCGCGCGTCCGCCGACGCTGCGATATTGCTTGGGAACGTCACCGCCGATGCGGATCCCGCGGCCGGCTGCGACGACCACCGCGGCGTTCCAGGCGGTGCCGGACATGGAAAAGTGCTCCCGCATCAGTTCGAGGTAGCGTGGATGGCTGGGGTGGTCTGTCGTTTAAGCGGGGCATAGCCTGAAATCAAATCGCGCAAGGCGCTTGCGTCGCCCCGGCGATTGTCTATTTGTTGGGCACAATGAAAGCTGATGATTATTTGAGCGTTCTGCGCTCGGGCGATGGCCAGGGTCAGGCCGGCGAGAAGGCAGGCGCCGCGGCTTCGGTGCCGGTCCTGCTCGCCCCCCTGTCGGGCGTCACCGACCTGCACATGCGTCGCATCGCGCGGCGTCTGGGTGCAAGCGCCGTCGTCTCGGAAATGGTGGCGGCGGCCGAATTCGCCCGTGGGGCGGAGGAGGCGCGCCTGCGGGCCGAGGGCGGCGGAGTCGATCCCCACGTGGTCCAGCTCGCCGGTTGCGTGCCCGAATCGATGGCGGAGGCCGCACGGCTGGCCGAGGCGAATGGCGCCGATGTGATCGACATCAACATGGGTTGCCCGGCCAAGACCGTCACCGGCGGGGAGGCGGGCTCCGCCCTGATGCGCGACATCGAGGGGGCCACGCGCATCCTCGCCGCCGTCCGCGCGGCGGTGGCGATCCCGGTCACGGTCAAGATGCGCCTCGGCTGGGACCATGCGAGCCTCAATGCCCCCGATCTCGCCCGGCGCGCCGAGGGGCTCGGCCTCGCGGCGGTGACGGTCCATGGCCGCACCCGGCAGCAATTCTACAAGGGCCAGGCCGATTGGGCCGCCATCCGCGCCGTGGTGGATGCGGTCTCGATCCCGGTCATCGCCAATGGCGACGTCGTCGATCTCGCCGGTGCGCGGGCCTGCCTCGCCGCATCGGGCGCCGCCGGGCTGATGATCGGCCGCGCGGCCCTGGGTCGTCCCTGGCTGGTGGGCGAGATCGCCGCCGGTCTCGCCGGCCGGGCACCGCGTTCCCTCGACGCCGAGGAGAAGACCGCCCTCGCCCTGGAGCATTACGAGGGGCTCCTCGCGCTCTACGGCCCCGCCATGGGCGTGCGCCACGCGCGCAAGCACTTGGCGGCCTACGTGGACGGGTCCGGCGCGCTCGGCCCCGACGACCGGACGCGGCTCCTCACCACCACCGATCCGGCCATCGCAGCGGACCTCCTGTCGAGGGCGATGCGGCACCCGCGCGTACCATTGGTCACCGAGGAGGCAGCGTGAGCGCGGACAAGGAACATGGCGGCCGGACCATCGCCCCGCCCACGAGCGAGGCGGTGATCAACGCCCTGCCGCTGCCGGTCATCACCATCGGCGCCGACGACCGCATCCTCCATGTGAACCACGCGGCGGAGACGTTCTTCGATCATTCCGCGCGGTTGATGCAGCGCCGGCACCTGCGCGACATCATCCCGTTCTCGTCCCCGATCAGCGCCCTCGTGGCCGAAGTGCGCCGCCGCAAGGCGAGCGTCAGCGAATACGGCGTCGAACTGGTCCAGCCGCGCTCCGGCCTGGAGCGCAACGTCGACGTCTTCGCGACCCCCCTCGGCGACGAGGAGGATGCGGTGGTGATGATGCTCCAGGAGCGCACCATCGCCGACAAGATGAACCGGCAGCTCACCCATCGCGGCGCCGCGCGCTCGATGATCGCGCTGGGCGCCATGCTCGCCCACGAGATCAAGAACCCGCTCGCGGGCATCCGCGGGGCGGCCCAGCTCCTCGAACAATCGGGCACCGAGGACGACCGCCTGCTCACCCGGCTGATCTGCGACGAATCCGACCGGATTGTCCGCATCGTCGAGCGGATGGAGTTGTTCGGCGACGAGCGCCCGGTGGAGCGCGGACCGGTCAACGTCCACGGCGTGCTCGATCAGGTGAAGCGCTCGGCCCAGTCGGGCTTTGCCCGGCACATCCGCTTCGTCGAGACCTACGACCCGTCGCTGCCCCCGGTCCTGGGCAATCGCGACCAGCTGATCCAGGTCATCCTCAATCTGGTGAAGAACGCCGCCGAGGCCATCGGCGCCGATGCGGTAGACGGCGAGATCACCCTCTCCACCGCCTTCCGCACCGGGCTGAAGATGCAGGTGCCCGGCACGCGGGAACGGGTGAGCCTGCCCATCGAAGTGGCGGTGCGGGACAACGGGCCGGGGGTCTCGGCCGAGCTCCTGCCCGACCTGTTCGACCCGTTCGTGACCACGAAAGCGCAGGGGTCCGGCCTCGGACTTGCACTTGCGGCCAAGATCATCGGCGATCACGGTGGCATCGTCGAATGCGATCCCGTGCCGCGCCGCACCACTTTCCGTCTCCTCCTTCCCATGTCGAGCGCCCGTGACGGGCGCGAGTCGGCCGCGGAGCAATAGAGTCGCGTCATGCCCAACGGCCACATCATCGTCGCGGACGACGACGCCGCCATCCGCACCGTCCTCAACCAGGCCCTGTCGCGGGCCGGCTACGAGGTCCGCTCCACCGGCAACTGCGCCACCCTCTGGCGCTGGGTCGCGCAAGGGGAGGGCGACCTCGTCATCACCGACGTGATGATGCCGGACGAGAACGTGTTCGACCTGCTGCCGCGCATCAAGCGCGTCCGGCCGGAACTGCCGATCATCGTCATGAGCGCGCAGAACACGTTCATGACCGCGATCCGCGCCTCCGAGCGCGGCGCCTACGAATACCTGCCCAAGCCCTTCGACCTGAAAGAGCTCATCGCCATCGTCGGCCGGGCGCTGTCGCGACCGCGCGGCACGCCCGCCCCCGGCGCCGATCCCGGCAACGAGGACATCCCGCTGGTGGGCCGCTCGCCGGCCATGCAGGAGATCTACCGGGCGCTCGCCCGCCTCATGCCCACCGACCTCACGGTGATGATCACCGGCGAGTCGGGCACCGGCAAGGAGCTGGTGGCCCGCGCGCTGCACGATTACGGCCGTCGCCGCTCCGGGCCGTTCGTGCCGGTGAACATGGCGGCGATCCCGCGCGACCTCATTGAATCCGAGCTGTTCGGCCATGAGAAGGGCGCCTTCACCGGCGCGCTCTCGCGCTCTGCCGGCCGGTTCGAGCAGGCGGAAGGCGGCACGCTCTTCCTCGACGAGATCGGCGACATGCCGATGGAGGCCCAGACCCGCCTCCTACGCGTGCTGCAGCAGGGCGAATACACCACCGTGGGCGGCCGGGTGCCGATCAAGACCAATGTCCGCATCATCGCGGCCACCAACAAGGACCTGCGCGTCTCGATCCAGCAGGGCATCTTCCGCGAGGATCTGTTCTTCCGGCTCAACGTGGTGCCGCTGCGCCTGCCCGCGCTGCGCGAGCGCTCGGAGGACGTGCCCGACCTGATCCGCCACTTCTTCATCCTGGTGGAGAAGGAGGGCCTGAGCCGCAAGCAGCTCGACGGCGAAGCGATGGAGCGCCTGAAGCGCTATCGCTGGCCCGGCAACGTGCGCGAACTCGAGAACCTCGTCCGGCGTCTCGCCGCCCTGTATCCGCAGGAGACGATCACCGGCCCGGTGATCGAGGCCGAGCTCGATACGCTGCCCCTCGCCCAGCCGCAGGCCAACGGTTCGGCCGCCAGGAAATCGGGCGGGGCCGACAACGAGACCCTCTCGGGGGCGGTGGAGCGCCATCTCGCCGAGTATTTCAGCGGCTATCGCGACACGCTGCCCCCGCCCGGCCTCTACCACCGAATCTTGCGCGAGATCGAAGGCCCGCTGATCGGCGCGGCCCTGGCCGCCACCCGCGGCAACCAGATCCGCGCGGCCGAACTGCTCGGCGTCAACCGCAACACCCTGCGCAAGAAGGTGCGGGACCTCGACCTTCAGGTCTTCCGCAACGCGCGGTGAGCCCGAACGACACGCACGGCGAACCGAAAGACCTGTTCCACTTCGGCGAAGACCCGGCCATCCGGGTCTTCGCGCCGCGCCCCGTCCGCGTCGGCGTGGATCGCGGAGAGGCGGGGGCCTGGCTGAACGGCCCCCTGGTCTGGGCGATCGATGACGCCCACAGCCTGCTCTACCTGTTCCCGCGCGACTGCCCCCGGATCGTGATCTGGCCCACCGAACGGACCTCGCCGGAGGATCGGCGCAGGTGGTTCGGCGACGTCACCGGCCGCGCCGTGGCTTATGTAGAGGAGGATTGGGCCGAGCGGATCGCCACCGCCGCGATCGAGCGCTACCGCATGCCGCCCGAAACCTTCGAACCCACCGGCGAGCTTGGCACCTGGGTGTCGAAGAGCCCGGTCGTCCCCACCGGCCACGACACGATCCGGGACCTGCCCGGTGCGATGGCGGCGGCAGGCCTCGAACTCCGCACCTTGCCCCGCCTCACGCCGCTCGCGCCGATCTGGCGCTCCACCCTCCACGCCAGCGGCATCCGCCTCAGGAACGCGCAGGATTGGGTGACTCCGGAGGGCGGGCCGCCGAAGCCGATCGCGGATGCTCGTGTGCGGTGAGGGGACGCTCCGCCATGGCCGAGCGGGAGCGAACCGCGGACCGTCCCCCGAAACGCAGCGGCTCAAAAAACCAATCTCTTAGCCATCTTCGTTCACGCGGAGACAGGAGGTTGGTGCCTTTCTGTCTCCCGCGTGCCGATCCGTGTCGGTTCCGATATCGTAGGACCGGCAATGGCACTGAGTGAGCGCGAAGCGGGTGTTGCGACGGCAAGCACCCGGCGCGGCAATGGCCGGCATCGCCTTGCCACTCAGGTCGGTCTCGTCGTGGTCATGATCACGATCGTGCTCTCGGGCTTCTTCTACACCAACCGGCACCAGCAGGCTCTCATCGACCTGCGCGAGGGCGGGCGGCAGATGCGCATCGCCCAGGAAGCGCTCATGGGCGCGGAAGCCTACGTCCTCAACAGAGCCCTCGGCGACCGGGACACCGAATACAGCGAGTACAGCCGCGCCTTCGAATCGCTCCATAGCCGTCGCGATACGCATCTGGCTCGCCTCGATCCTTTCCTCAGGATGCCCGACGGGACCAGCACGTCCGCCGACGCCAGCATCAAGTCGCTCGAAGCCATCTGGACGGACGCTCTCGAACTCGTCCGGGCCGGAAGGCTGGAGGCGGCCCAGTCCCTGCTCAAGGAACGCAGGAGTGCCGCTCTGATCGGCACGATGCGTCGCGCGTTCGATGCCTTCCTGGCGGACTGGAACTCGCACTTCGCCGATCACGAGACGCGCATCGAGATCGGCAAGAGCATCGTGTTGCTCTCGCAGATTCTGATTGCCGGAATCATGATCTTCGCATTCCGGTCGAGCGCGCGAGATGCCCAGGCCCGGGCGACGGCCATCGCCGACATGGACGCGTCCAGAACACAGATCGGTCATCTGTTCGAGATGACGGACATGCTCCAGAGCGCCACAGACCATCACGATGCGAACGCGGTCCTGCGAGCCACCGCCGGCGAACTGATCGGCGGCTTCAGCGGAGCGCTCTACGTCTTCAACAACTCACGGGACCGCCTCGTCCTCTCGACCTCCTGGGCGTGCGAGGATGGATCGCCCCCGCCGGAGGTGATCGCGATCAACCAGTGCTGGGCCATGAAGCGCGGCAAGCCGCACATCAACCGCAGCGGCTCCAGAGCCCTCTGCTGTGAGCACCATGCCTCCGGTCTCGCCGCCCTCGAAATCCCGATGGTCGCGCGGGGCGAGAATCTCGGCCTTCTTCAGGTCTTCGCGCAGGGTTCGGGCGCGGAGGAACGCCTGGCTGCCATCCTGCCGCTGAGCTCGGCGCTCGGGGACGCGATGTCGCTCGCCCTGTCCAACATCGCGCTGCGCGAGAAGCTGCGCAACCAGGCGCTCCGCGATCCGCTGACGGGCCTCTACAACCGACGTTACATGGAGGACAGTCTCGACCGATATGTCCGCATCGCCGAGCGCGAGGGGCGGAAGGTCTCGGTGATCATGATCGACCTCGACCACTTCAAGCGCCTCAACGACGAGCACGGCCATGCGACGGGGGACGCGGTTCTGAGGGAGGCGGCGGCAGCGATCGTCGGAGCGCTCCGGGAAACCGATGTCGCCTGTCGCTACGGTGGCGAGGAAATGATCGTGTTTCTCCCCGATTGCAGCCTCGAGGATGCAGCGCTCAAGGCAGAACAGATCCGGGAACGGATAGAGGCTCTGTCCGGAGGCCATGGCGCGAAGGTCTCAGCATCGCTGGGCGTGTCCTCCCTGCCGAGCACGTCGAGCAACAGCGCCGACCTCGTCAAGGCCGCCGACACGGCCCTCTATCGCGCCAAGCACGGCGGACGAAACCAGGTCGCGGTCGCCCCGGTTCAATCGGGCTGGCGTGCCGACCGCGAAGGGCCGGCCAGCCCACAGGCGCATCTTCGCGTCGCGGCCGGATAATTTTTCGACGCAACTCGGCGAGGGCTCGCCCCAACCCGGACATCCTCTCCGTATCGCCGAGCGCCCGAGCGCGGATCGTCCCGGGGCCTGCTCGGGGTCGATCAGAGAGAGGATCGCGAAGACCGCAAGCCAGGAGCCCTGGAGGAGATTGGCCCCGGCCGCGATCAGGCGCTCCACCCTGCATGCGAGCGGCATCCGTCTCGGGAACACGCAGGACTGGGTGCCTCCGAAGGGCGAACCGCCGAAGCCGATCGCGGGTGCTCGCGTGCGGTGAGGTGATGGTTGGGTTGTAAGGCGGACGTCTGTCGTGGGTGGATGACGGCCCCTGTCCCAAGAATGATGGTCCGCGGCATCATGTGTCATGACTTGCCGGATATCTCGCAGACTAAACGAGTCGATTATTAATTATGATTCATCATATTTCAAAGTAAAATATGTAAAATTACTTCAAGATTTTATTTATTTCTCTTCTGTTGAACGATTTTACTGAAAATTGTCAAATGCTATTTTTGAATTAATCAGTCGAACGATCTACGACAAACACTTACTTGGTGTGCCCGGGACGCCACTCGATAAATTTCGAAAAATCATTATCCGGTCGCCTGACACGTTTGTCTGAGGAGAGAACGTTTGGCCGAGGATCGTGTTCGCTCTGCTTCCCGGACATGGCTTTCGATCTCGGTGCTCGGCATCGCCGCGTTCACGATGGTCTCGACCGAATTCGCCCCGATCGGGCTGATGACGCAGATGGCCGTCGATCTCGGGGAAGCCCAGGCCACCATCGGTCTCACCGTCACCCTCTACGCCTGGTTCGGAGCGCTCAGCGGTCTTCTCGCGCCGACACTCGTCGGACGCGTCCCGCGCAAGGCTCTCCTGATCGGCCTCATGCTCGTCATCGCCGCCTCGAACGCGATCGCGCTCCTATCGCTGTCCCTGGAGGCGCTGTTCCTCGCCCGCTTCGTGGGCTCCGTAGCACACGGCGTCTTCTGGGCGACGGTTGCCGCCTTTGCCATGGACATCGCCCCGCCTCATCGAACGGGGCTGGCGACCTCCATCGTCTTCGGCGGCATTTCCGTCGCCACGGTCATGGGTGTTCCGGCGGTGAACATGGCGGGGCAGGTGATGGGATGGCGCGGCGCGTTCGGCGCGCTCGGGCTGCTCGGTCTGCTGACGGCCGTCTCGATGGTGGTGACGCTTCCGAACCTGACGACCTCGGCGAGCGGCCGGGAGGCGACGCTCGCCGATGCCATCAGTGAGCGGACACTCCGCCCGATCTACGCCATCACCGCGCTGATCGGGGCGGTTCATTTCGCGGCCTACACCTTTGCCGAACCGTTCATCGCGGCGCTTCCGGGCATCGTGCCGAATGCGGTCCCGATCTTCCTGTTCGCCTTCGGTGCGGCAGGGCTTCTCGGCAGCGTTCTCGGCGCATGGCTGATCGATCGCTTCCTGCACGAGGTCATCCTCTGTGCGCTCACGGCCATGGGACTGGCCCTGATCCTCATGGGAACGTCGAGCACGGCCCTCGGTCTTGCCGGCGTCGGAGCATGCCTCGTGGTCTGGGGCGCGGCGATCTCGATGCTGTTCGCGACGCTGCAGACTTGGATTCTGAAGGCGGCGGGCCCGCTGGCGACGCCAGCGGCAGCCGTTCACACGGCCGTCCTGAACACGGCGATCGGCATCGGCGCCATGGCGGGATCCGTCCTGCTCGATCGATGGGGCACCTTCACCGTCATGCTCGGTGCCGGGATCGGCGCGATGCTGACCCTGGGCCTCGCCTTGATACCGCAAGGACGGAGGAGACAAACCATTTGACGAACTCCCCGTCCGATACAGCGCCCGTCATTCGCATCGCGGCAGCTTTGATTTTCGATTCGCAAGGCCAGATGCTTCTCGTGCGAAAGCGAGGGTCCTCGTTCTTCATGCAGGCGGGAGGAAAGATCGAGCCGGGAGAGACCCCGCGCGCGGCTTTAGGGCGAGAGCTGAAGGAAGAGCTCGGTGTGGAGCTTCCGCCCGAAGCGTTTCATCTCGGCCGTTTCGTCGCGGAAGCCGCGAACGAAGACGGACACTGGGTGGACGCCGAACTCTACGGCTTCCTCCTCGACCAGCACGTCTCCCCCGCAGCCGAAATCGAAGAGGTCGTCTGGGCTTCCGAAACGATGCTGCCAACGATCAAGCTCGCGCCCCTGACGTGCAACGAGGTCATGCCGCTGGCCCGGCGAATGCGACTGTCGAAATTGTAAATCTCGATCCATCGAACAGACGGATCGATGGGCGCCATACGACGAAGCGCGGGCGGGTTTCCCCGTCCGCGCTTAGAAAGATCGACCCGGCCGCGAGGGTCGGGACGTGAGCGTCAGGCCATGGCGGGTTTGGCCGACATGGCGCGCGTCTCGCCGAGGCCGAGCCAGTTCCGGCGCATGGGCTTGAGGACGAAATAGGCGAGGATCGCGGTCAGCACGTCGAGGGTGATGATGATGGCGAAGACCGGGAGCCAGGAGCCCTGGACCAGGTAGATCCAGGCGGCGATCGGTCCGCCGAAGAGCGAGCCGATGCCCTGCGCCATGTAGAGGAAGCCGTAATTGGTGGTGGCGTGCTTGGTGCCGAATGTGTCGGTGAGGATCGAGGGGAACAGCGAGAAGATCTCGCCCCAGGCGAAGAACACGACGCCCGAGAGCAGGGCGAAGGCATAGGGATTCTCGCGGAAGACCAGCAGGAGGGCGATGGCCGCCGCCTCGGCGGCAAACGCGATGCCCATCGTGTTCTCGCGGCCGATCTTGTCCGAGACCCAGCCGAAGAAGGGCCGGGTGAGGCCGTTGGTGATGCGGTCGAAGGTCAGGGCGAAGGGCAGGGCCACGAAGCCGAAGATGATCGCGTCGGCCACACCGAAGTCGCGGGCGAAGGAGGCGAAGTTCGCCACCACCATCAGGCCGCCGGTGGACATCATCGTCATCATCGCGAACATCAGCCAGAACAGCGGCGTCTTCAGCATCTCCTTCGGGGCGGTGTCGTGGACGCAGGTCGAGAGGTTGCGGGCCGGGGCCGGCAGGACCTCGTCGGCGCGGGGAGCCCTGAGGCCGAGGGCGGCCAGCGCGCCCACGGCGCCGAGGACGATGCCGAACACCGTCAGCGTGTGGCGGTAGCCCGAGGCGGTGAGCATGTCGCTGATCGGGAAGGTGCTCAGCATCGCGCCCATGCCGTAGCCGGCGGCGACCACGCCTACGGCGAAGCCCCGGCGATCGGGAAACCACTTCACCATCAGGCCGACGATGCCGACATAGACGATGCCGGTGCCGAGACCGCAGAACAGGCCGTAGGTGGCGTAGACGCCCCAGAGCGTGTCGACGCGGGCGGCCAGCACCCAGCCGAGGCCCGAGAGGATGGCGCCCAGCGCGATCATCAGCTTGGGGCTGAACCGGTCGATCAGGTAGCCCTGGACGGGCGAGAAGAAGGTCTGCAGCACGATCAGGATCGTGAAGGTCCATTGCAGCTGCGGCAGGCTCGCGCCCGTCGTCGCGATCAGCGGCTTGGTGAACAGCGTCCAGACGTATTGCGGGCTGGAAATCGCCATCATGGCGACGAGGCCGAGGCCGAGCTGGATCCAGCGCTGCCGGGAAAGATTCGTATCCATTATGCACTCCATGCTGCGGGCACGGAGAAGCAAAGTGTATACCAGATTGCACGGCCCGGCTTTCAGCGCCGCGCGGAAACCAGCCAGCAGCCGGCATCCAGGGACACGGCGCCGGAGACGGCCCGTTCCGCGAAATCGTCGCTCACCCGCTTCAGGGCGTCCGCACGGACCGACGCGGGCTGATCGCGCAGGAGCCGGGAAACCGGGCCGAGCTCGGTGGCGAAATCCGCGGCGGCCTCCGCCGCATCTCGGGCGGTGCCGTCGCCGGACCTCGCGAGGGTGAGGGGCCGGTCGATCGCCTCGAGCGTGATGTCGAGGAAGCCGGCCTGGGCCAGCACCGCGTTGAGGGTTTCCGCCTCGGCGAAGCGAAACGGCCCCGGCGCGTCGGCGGGGCCGGGTTCGGGTTCCGGCACCAGGGGCAAGACGAGGTTCCTCGGCACCGTGATCCAGGGATTGTCCTCGATCCGCCGCCAGCACAGGAAGGTCAGGCGTCCGCCGGGGACCAGGGCCTTGCGGATGTTGGCGAAGGCGGCGCCGGAATCGTCGAAGAACATCACCCCGAAGCGGGAGATCGCCTGCTCGAAGGCGGCATCGCCGAAATCGTGGGTCTGGGCGTCCGCCTCGATGAATGCGATCGGCGCCAGGGCGGGGGCCTCGATCCCGGCCCGTTCGCGCGCCACCGCGAGCAGGGGGGCCGAGAGGTCGGCCGCCACCACGCGTCCCCTCGGGCCGAGCCGGCGCGCGGCGGCGATGGCGCAGTCACCGGCGCCGCAGCCGATATCCAGCGCCGAGCCGTCCACCCGAAGGCACGCCGCCTCGAACAGGGCGGCGGTGAGGGGCGCGAAGACCGCGTCGATCCTGCGCTGGTTGCGCGCCCAGCGCGCGCCGACCTCGCCGTTCCAGTAGTCGCGCTGGGTGATCGCGCCATCCGCCATCATGAACCTTCCGGTCTCTGGATCTCGATCTTCCGGTCCCCGGCGGGGACCCGTTTCACAGGCCGGACGAGCCGCCATCCGAACGCGGATCGTGGACCGCCTCGATCCGCCCGTTGCCGGGATGACGGACCAGCATGCCGGCATGGCCGAGGGAATCGATGTAGGAACCGCCCAGTTCCTCGATCTCGTGGCCCATGGAGCGCAGCTCGGCGATGCAGGCCGGATCGAACCGGTCCTCCACCTTCACGCTGAGGGATTCGGCACCCCAGGTACGGCCGTAGAGCAGGCGGGGCGCGTCCACCGCCTCGGCCGGGCTCATGCCATAGTCGGCATACCGCGAAAAAATCTGGGCCTGGAATTGCGGCTGCCCGTCGCCGCCCATGCTGCCGTAGGACATCACGCGGCCGTCGTCGAAGGCGGCCAATCCGGGGATCAGGGTGTGGAACGGCCGGCGCCCCGGCTCCAGGGGGTTCACCGCACCCTTCTCCAGGGAGAACGAGGTGCCGCGGTTCTGCCAATGGATGCCGGTCTTCGGCAGGACGATCCCCGACCCGTATTCCCAGTAGATCGACTGGATGTAGGAGACGGCCAGACCGTCCTTGTCGATGGCGCCCATCCACACGGTATCGCCGTCGCCCGGTCCCCGGAGGGGCACGGAGGCGGCGCGGCGCATGTCGATCTGGGCCGCCTCGCGGTCGAGGCGCTCCGGGGTGAGGAAGCTCGCCGGATCGACGCTCAGCCGGTCGTAATCGGTGACCGTGCGGTCGCGGATGGCGAAGGCGCGCTTCGTCGCCTCGATCAGCCCGTGATACTGCGCCGTGCTCTCGGGACGCGACACGTTCAGCCGGTCGAAGATACCGAGGATGATGAGCGCGGCGAGGCCCTGGGTGGGCGGCGGGAAGTTGTAGAGCACCGCGTCGCGACGGCGCAGCGACAGGGCCGCCCGCTCCCGCGGCGCATAGGCTTCGAGGTCGGCCCGCGTCACCGGCGAACCGAGGCGGTCGAGGTCGGCGGCGATCTCGCGGCCGAGGTCGCCCCGGTAGAAATCGTCGAGCCCGGCATGGGCCAGCTGTTCGAGGGTGTCGGCCAGGGCCGGCAGGCGGCGGGTGGCGCCGGCGGCGAAGGGCTTGCCCCCGTCGAGGAAGGTCTGGGCGAAACCGGGCTGGTCGTGAAGCGTGTCGATCTCCTTCGGCACGTAGCGGGCCTCGGAGGGCGACACCGCGCAGCCCTGACGCGCATGGCGGATCGCATCCGACAGCAGGGTCTCGAGGGGGAGCCGGCCGCCCAGCGCCCTGGCGAGGTCGAGGGCGAGACGCCAGCCGCCGATGGCGCCGGCCACGGTGAGCGCCGCATCCGGCCCGCGCGAGGGGATCGTCTCGTGGCCCTGGCTGCGATAGCGCTCGACCGTGGCGAGGGACCCGGCCGGGCCGCAGGCCTCGATGCCGCGCACCCGCCCGCCCGGTTCGCGCACGAGCCAGAACCCGTCGCCGCCGATGCCGTTCATATGCGGGTAGACCACGGCGATGGTGGCCGCCATGGCCGCCATGGCCTCAATGGCGTTGCCGCCCTGCGCCAGCACGGTCTGCCCGGCGGTGGCGGCCAGATGGTGAGGCGCGGCAACGGCGGCGGAGGAATAGACGGGCGTCTCGGGCATCGCGAACTCGGTGTGAGGAGGCTTGGAGGATTGAGGGGAGGCTTGGAGAATAATGTATTTTCTCGGCCGGTCGACCGAGAGATTTCCAAGCAAGAAACGGTCGCAGATCGCTGCGGTGCCATCGGTTTCACGGCGTGAGGCGCCGTCGCGGCGCGTGCCGCGCCCATGGTGTCCACCGACACGATGGCCCGATTCGTATTAATTTCGCCACACTGTTGTGGCGACGCATCAGCCATGGCGTGGCTTCGACGTTCCAAACAATCGGCCGCCCCGGGAGACGATGTCTCACCGGAAGGCGAGGCCGAACCTCATACCATCCGGGCGGCACCGCGCGGCCCCGGCTGGATCGGCGCGCTCGTCGTCGCCACGGCCCTGATCTCGGCCATCGCGACCTTCCTGATCCTCGCCGGCGTGATCCGGGTGACGCCGACGCCGACGATCGGCCTGACGCTGCTGGGCATCAACGTCTTCCTGGTCCTCAGCCTGTTCGTCATCATCGCCTGGGAGGCGCGGGTCTTCCTGCATGCGCGCCGGGCCAATGCGGCGGTGGCGCGCCTGCACACCCGCATCGTCGGCCTGTTCAGCCTCATCGCGATCCTGCCCACCGTGCTGCTGGCCGTCGTGGCGGCGGTGACGATCGATCGCGGGCTCTCGCTGGGCTTCACCGACCGCGTCCGCGACGTGGTGCTGAAATCCGTCGAGGTGGCCGACGCCTACCAGGAGAATCAGTGCCAGTCGCTCGCCCGCGAGATCCGCATTCTCGCGGACGACCTCACGCGGGCACGGCCGAATTTCGACGTGAACAGGGAGTGGTTCGAGAACTTCCTCACCACGCGGGCGACCGCGCTGGGACTGCCGGTCGCCGAGATCATGCGCGGACCGAACGAACTCGTGGCACGGGCGAAGATCGATATCCTTAAGGAGCGCAGGCTGCCCTCCGCCGCGGCCTTCGAGGAGGCCGCCAAATCCAACGAGACGATCTGCCTGAGGCCGAGCGAGGGGAGGGTCTTCGCCGCCCTGCTGCGGATGCCGGCCTATGACGGGGCCGTGCTGCTGGTGCAGCGCCAGGTGAGCCAGCTCGCCGTCGACTTCCCCGGCGTCTCGCGGGCGGCCGCCGCCGAGTACCTCACCTACGATTCCCTCAAGCGCTCGATCCAGATCAGCTTCGCCTCGATCTTCGTGCTGATCGCGCTGATCGCCCTGCTGTCGGCGGTCTGGTTCGGCCTCAACTTCGCCAACCGGTTCGTGGCGCCGATCCGCCGGCTCATCAACGCGGCCGATCAGGTCGCCTCCGGCAATTTCTACGCCCAGGTCCCGGCACGCAAGAGCGACGGCGACCTCGCCCATCTCGGCGAGAGCTTCAACAAGATGACCCAGGAGTTGCGCCGCCAGCACGATGGGCTGACGGCGGCGAGCGAACTCATCGACCGGCGCCGCCGGTTCACCGAAGCGGTCCTGGCCGGAGTCTCGCCGGGCGTCATCGGCGTCGACGCGGCCGGCCTCGTCACCATCGCCAACCCCTCCATCGAGCGCACATTGGGGCTCAAGGCGGATGCCATCATCGGCAAGCCGCTGGTCCAGGCGGTGCCCGAGCTCCAGGCCATCCTGCCCGAGGGCGGAGAGGGGCGCCTGCGCGCCCTCCAGCAGCAGATCCAGCTGACCCGCGGCGGGCGCGAGCGCACGGTCACCGTGCGCGTCACCAGCGAGCAGGCTCAAGGCGGCGCCCGCGGCTTCGTGGTGACGCTGGACGACATCACCGACCTCGTCACGGCCCAGCGCACCTCGGCCTGGGCGGACGTCGCCCGCCGCATCGCCCACGAGATCAAGAACCCGCTGACCCCGATCCAGCTCTCGGCGGAACGCATCCGGCGCAAATACGGCAAGGTCATCGTCGCCGACAAGGACGTCTTCGACCAGTGCACGGCGACGATCATCCGCCAGGTGGACGAGATCAAGCGCATGGTAGACGAGTTCTCGTCCTTCGCGCGGATGCCGAAACCGGCCATCGCCCGGAACGATCTCAGCGAGATCGCCAAGCAGAACCTGTTCATGATGCGGGTGGCGCATCCGGACATGGATTTCGCCTTCACCGAGGCCGGGCAGGACCGCTTGCACGCCGCCTTCGACATCCGGCTGCTTTCGCAGGCGATCACCAACATCCTCAAGAACGCGGTGGAGGCCGTCTCCGCCGTGCCCGAGGCCGAACTCGGCAAGGGCCGGGTCGATCTGCGCCTCCTCGTCGAGGAGGGGTTCGCGGTGATCGAGATCACCGACAACGGCAAAGGCTTCCCCGTGGAGGGGCGCCAGCGGCTGCTCGAGCCCTATATGACCACCCGCGAGGGCGGCACCGGGCTCGGACTCGCCATCGTCAGCAAGGTGCTCGAAGAGCATGGCGGCGGCATCGAACTGAACGACAACCCCACGGGCAGGGGCGGATGCGTGCGGATGCGCGTTCCCCTCGACACGCGGGACAAGACGACGGAGGGGAAACCCTCCGCGCAGGCTGAGAAGGTTGCCGCACCGACGGCACCCCCAATCGCGGAGATGACGTCATGAGCGCCGATATCCTGATCGTCGACGATGAGGCCGACATCCGCGACCTCGTCGCCGGCATCCTCGACGACGAAGGTCACCGCACCCGCACGGCCGGAGGCTCCGACGAGGCGCTGGCCGCCATCGAGTCGCGCCGCCCCCACCTCGTGTTCCTCGACATCTGGCTGCAGGGCTCGCGCCTCGACGGGCTGCAGGTGCTCGACCAGATCAAGCTCGGGCATCCCGACCTGCCGGTGGTGATGATCTCGGGCCACGGCAACATCGAGACGGCGGTGGCCGCCATCAAGGCGGGCGCCTACGACTTCATCGAGAAGCCGTTCAAGGCCGACCGGCTGGTGCTGGTGGCCGAACGCGCCCTCGAAGCCTCCCGCCTCAAGCGCGAGGTGCGCGACCTCAAGGCGCGTTCCGGCCAGGCGAGCCGGCTCGTGGGCGGATCCGTGGCGGTCAACCAGCTGCGCCAGACGGTGGAGCGGGTCGCCCCCACCAATGCGCGGGTGATGATCCTCGGCGCGCCGGGCTCCGGCAAGGAACTCTCGGCGCGGACCCTCCACGCCTCCTCGTCCCGCGCCAGCGGTCCCTTCGTCGTCATCAACGCGGCGATGATCACGCCCGAGACCATGGAAGCGGAGCTGTTCGGCGTCGAGGCCGGCGAGGGCCGCGCCCGCCGGGTCGGCGCCCTGGAGGAGGCCCATGGCGGCTCCCTCTATATCGACGAGATCGCCGACATGCCGCGCGAGACCCAGAACCGCATCCTGCGCGTGCTGGTGGACCAGAACTTCCAGCGCGTCGGCGGCACCACCCGCGTCCATGTGGACGTGCGCATCATCTCCTCTTCCTCGCGCGACCTCGCCGAGGAGATCGCCGCCGGCCGATTCCGCGAGGACCTGTTCCACCGCCTCTCGGTGGTGCCGATCCGGGTGCCGTCCCTGTCCGAGCGGCGCGAGGACGTGCCCGAACTCATCAACTTCTTCATGGAGCAGATCTCGGCCGCCACCGGCCTCGCCCGCCGGCGCATCGCCGAGGACGCCATGGCGGTGCTGCAATCGCACGATTGGCCGGGCAACATCCGCCAGCTGCGCAACAACGTCGAGCGGCTGATGATCCTCACCCATACCGACCCGGAGCAGGAGGTGACCTCCGAGATGCTCCCCACCGAGATCGGCGCCCTGGTTCCGACGACGCCGAACGGCGCGGGGGGCGAGAAGCTGATGAGCCTGGCCCTGCGCGAGGCGAGGGAAATCTTCGAGCGCGAATACCTGATCGCGCAGATCGCACGATTCTCCGGAAACATATCGCGCACCGCCGAGTTCATCGGCATGGAACGCTCGGCCCTCCACCGCAAACTGAAGTCGCTCGGCATCGGACCCTGAAGGCCTGGGCGACCTTCGCCTTACATGTGCGTGCCCCTTGCATGTGCGTGACAATGACCGTGTAATAGTCGAGGTTGTCTGTTTTCACCGGTCTGCTACGCATTCGAACCAACAAGAACCCGCCAGTCACGGCGGGCGGCAGGTTCTTAAGAAGGATTAATAAAAAATGGCGGGCGAACGCGCTCAGAACCTGCAGGACACGTTTCTCAATCATGTCCGCAAGAACAAGATCCCGCTCACGATCTTCCTCGTCAACGGCGTCAAGCTTCAGGGCGTCGTGACCTGGTTCGACAACTTCTGCGTCCTCCTGCGACGGGACGGGCATTCGCAGCTCGTCTACAAACACGCGATCTCGACGATCATGCCCGGCCACCCGGTTCAGTTGTTCGAGCCGGACGAGACGGCCCCCGATAAGGCGTGAAGCGACGTCGGCAGTCTTGCCCATGACGAGACGTTGAGAGACGTTTGACGCCGAACATCGGACGAGGACCGAAGACTGCCCTTGTTTGACGTCGGCAAAGGCCCATTCTCCTCATCTTCAGGGGACAGGGTCGAACCGAATTTCATGACGCAAATGACAACGCCGGGCGAAGCCCGGCTCCAGGCGATGGCCGCTCCCGAAGGTGAGATCGCGGCCGCGACCCATACGCTGGTGATCGGCCCCTATCTCACCCGGTCCGCCGCTCCCCGGACAGGCGGCGGACCGGCCGACGTCTCGCGCTCGAGCGAGGCGCGGATCGACGAGGCGGCGGGTCTCGCCGTGGCCATCGAGTTGGACGTCACCGAGGCCATCATCGCGCCGGTCTCGCGCATCCGCCCCTCCACCTATCTGGGCAAGGGCCGGGTCGAAGAGCTCGCCGGCCGGATCAAGGCCGAGGAGATCGGCCTCGTCGTGATGGATTGCGCCCTGTCGCCGGTGCAGCAGCGCAACCTGGAAAAGGCGTTCGGCTGCAAGGTCATCGACCGCACCGGCCTGATCCTCGAAATCTTCGGCCGGCGCGCCTCCACCCGCGAGGGCACGCTGCAGGTCGAGCACGCCCATCTCGCCTACCAGCGCAGCCGCCTCGTGCGGTCCTGGACCCACCTCGAACGTCAGCGCGGCGGCTTCGGCTTCCTCGGCGGCCCCGGCGAGACACAGATCGAAGCCGATCGCCGGATGATCCAGGAGCGGATGACGAAGATCGAGCGCGAGCTCGACAGCGTCACCCGCACGCGCGGCCTGCACCGGGAGAGCCGGGCGCGGGTGCCTTACCCGATCGTCGCCCTCGTCGGCTATACCAATGCCGGCAAGTCGACGCTGTTCAACGCCCTTACCAAGGCCGAGGTGATGGCCAAGGACATGCTGTTCGCGACCCTCGACCCGACCGCGCGCGCGACGAAGCTGCCGCATGGGGAGACGGTGATCCTCTCGGACACGGTGGGCTTCATCTCGGAACTGCCCACGGCCCTCATCGCCGCCTTCCGCGCCACGCTGGAGGACGTGATCGAGGCCGATATCCTGCTCCATGTCCGCGACGTGAGCCACGTCGATTCGGAGGCGCAGGCGGAGGATGTCGGCGACGTGCTGCGCGAACTCGGGATCGAAACCACGGCCGAGCGAATCATCGAGGTCTGGAACAAGGCCGACCTGCTCGACGATTCGGAGCGCACGCGCCTCCTCAACCTGAGTGCCCAGGGGCGCAACGACCGGGACAGCGACGTGCCGATCCTGGTCTCCGCCCTCACGGGCGAGGGCCTGGCGGCCCTGTCGGGCCGGATCGAGGCACGGATCGCCAAGCGCCGCTCCACCTTCGCCGTCACCCTCGCGCCCGAGGACGGTGCGGCGCTCAACTGGCTCTACGAGAATGCCGAGGTTCTCGACCGCCGCGCCGAAGAGGCGGGCACGATCCACCTCGCCATCCGCGTGGCGCCGGAGAAGGAGCCGCGCTTCCTCAACCGCTTCGCCAGCGCACGCAAGCTCAGCCGCGCGGACTGATAGGGGGGAGACCTCCCGGTGGAGTAGTGGAAGGGCGATCGTCGATCCGCGACCGCGGGGGTCTTACGAAAGCCCATAAAAAAACCCGGCTCCAAGGGAGCCGGGGGATGAGTTTCGGATCCAGAAAGACGTCTTACGGCTGCAGAACGCCGTTGATGACGTGAATGACGCCGTTCGACTGCATCACGTTGGCGATGGTCACCTTGGCGGTGTTGCCCTTGGTGTCGGTGAGGTACACGGCCTTGCCCTTGGTCTGGACCACGAGCGGGGTGCCCTGCACGGTCTTGATCTGGCCTTCACCGCCGCCATCCTTGGCGATCTTCATGAGGTCCTTGGCGGTCAGGGTGCCGGGGACGACGTGATAGGTGAGGATCGCGGTCAGCGTCGCCTTGTTCTCGGGCTTCACCAGGGTCTCCACGGTGCCGGCCGGCAGCTTGGCGAAGGCCGCGTTGGTGGGCGCGAAGACGGTGAAGGGGCCGGGGCCGGCGAGGGTGTCGACGAGGCCGGCGGCCTTCACGGCGGCGACGAGGGTGGTGTGATCCTTCGAGTTGACCGCGTTCTCGACGATGTTCTTGGACGCATACATCGGAGCGCCGCCAACCATCGGGTTCTTGGCGAGCGCGGCCACCGGGAAAGCGGCGCCCATGCTGAAGGCGAGGGCGACGGCGGCGAACGTGGAGGCCACGGGGCGACGGGTGTTGGTCATGGGGCGTTCCTCTCGAGCTATCCCCTTCGCGGGGGTCATCGCTCGTTACGGAGCCCGGAAGAGGAAAGTTTCGGGAACGCTGCAGAAAGTCGTGTTCGTGTGAGATACGGCGGGACGCGAGCGCCTCCTCCAAAGCAAAAGCCCGCCCGACCTGAAGGTCGGACGGGCTTTCGTGATCCGCACGGCGGCGAGGACAACCCTCGCCGCTGAGCTCGAGATCAGTACTTGCGGATGATCGGGGCCGGAGCAGCGGCGACCGGGGTCGGCGAGTACAGCGGAACGATCAGGCGGCCCGAGATCTCGGTGCTGTCGAAGCTGGTGGTCGCGACGGTGCGGGCGACGTAGACCTGCGCGGTGGCGAAGCCGAAGTCGTAGCCGACGAGGCCACCCATCAGGAACCGGCCACGATCGTTGAGGGCGGCGTTGATGATGCCGCCAGCCTTGGCGCCGGTGTCGAAGTTGACGGTGCCGTAGGCGATGGCGCCGATCTCGAACTTGCCGAACTTCTTGGTCGCGGTCAGGTCGAGGTTGAGGGAGTCGGAGAGAGAGTAGACCGTGCCGAAGTCACGGCCGCTGCCGAAGGAGGACGGCGAATCGTAGATGTTGGCGGTGAGGTTTGCGGTCAGATTGTAGCCATCGCCGGTGTAGCTGGCGGCAACGCCGACGCGGTAGGTGTTCGACGAAAGCTGGGGCAGCACGGCAGTGTTGGCGAGAGCGCCGGCATTCGTGCGCAGGACACCACGGTCACCGTTCAGCTCGTTCAGGTAGACACCGCCGAGCAAGCTGACGCCGAAGTTGTTGCCGAGGTCGAAGGCCCAGATGCCGCCGACGAAGGTACCGACGTTGATCGAGGTGTCACGCAGGCCGTTCGCGCCGCTCTTGCCGAAGGTGAACACGGTCGGGGGAGCCACGAGGAGCTCGATGCGGCCGCCGAGCGGAACCAGCGGGGTCGACCAGACCAGCACGGGAATGTTGATCCCGACGTCCAGAGCCGAGTTGTCACGCGACTGGTAGACGAAGGTGTTCAGGGCGTAGATGCCCTCGGGCAGCGGCGCGCCGGTGGCGAGGCCGACCTGCTCGCCGGGGATCGTGGTGGTCTGTGCGTAGGAAGCCGTGGCGCTCATGCCCATGGTCAGCGCCAGTGCGCCGGTGGCCAGCCAGTTCTTCGTCATTGTCTCGTCCTTCCCAAGGATTTCAGGCATTCGCCGCGCAGACCTACGAACCATCGTGCCGAGTGCCGCATTGTTGCGGCTTGCTGACATCCAGTGCGTAGGGCCCCCCTTGCGGCCCGAATTCGTGTCTCAACGCTGAGAACTATTCTACAGGTCGGATCGGATTGACAGTCCAATGCTTCGGATCGAGGCAGTTCCAAACGAACCGTTGCGGAAAAGCCGCAATTTCGACGCGGTGCAGCGCAAGGTTTTGTTAACTTTCTCAGCAGAATTCCGCCGGGCATGGCGTCGCATTGAGCAACGCGTCTGCAAAATAACGCTGATCGGTCAAACCGTTGCGACCGATCCATGCGGCAGGACGATTGCGCAATCGACGGCGGGAGTTTGCGCATCGCCAGCGGACCACGATCCCCGCATGCCCGGTGCCTGTGCACCGCAGCAGGGCCATCGTTCCCAGGTGCCGTCGAATCGAGCTTGGCCTTGGGCCGGGCGGAACGCCTATTCCGCCGCGTCCCGACCCTTAGCGGTGACCTCGGCGAGGGGGCGGCGGGCCAGCACGTCGCGCAGGAACCGGCCGGTATGGCTCGCCTTCGACTTGGCGATCTGCTCCGGCGTCCCCTCGGCCACCACGACGCCGCCGCCATCTCCGCCCTCGGGTCCCATGTCGATGACCCAGTCGGCGGTCTTGATGACCTCGAGGTTGTGCTCGATCACCACGACGGTGTTGCCTTGGTCCACGAGTTCGTGGAGCACCTCCATGAGCTTGGCGACGTCATGGAAGTGAAGGCCGGTGGTCGGCTCGTCGAGGATGTAGAGCGTGCGGCCGGTGGCGCGCTTGGAGAGCTCCTTGGACAGCTTCACCCGCTGCGCCTCGCCGCCCGACAGGGTGGTGGCCTGCTGGCCGACCTTGACGTAGCCGAGCCCGACCCGCGCCAGGGTCTCCATCTTCTCGCGGATCGTCGGCACCGCCTTGAACAGGTCGGCCGCCTCCTCGACGGTCATGTCGAGCACGTCGGCGATGGAATGGTTGCGGTACTTCACCTCCAGGGTCTCGCGGTCGTAGCGGCGGCCCTTGCACACGTCGCAGGTGACGTAGACGTCCGGCAGGAAGTGCATCTCGATCTTGATGACGCCGTCGCCCGAACAGGCCTCGCAGCGCCCGCCCTTCACGTTGAAGGAGAAGCGGCCGGCCTGGTAGCCGCGCGCCTTCGCCTCCGGCAATCCGGCGAACCAGTCGCGGATCGGGGTGAACGCGCCGGTATAGGTCGCCGGGTTGGAGCGCGGCGTGCGCCCGATGGGCGACTGGTCGATGTCGATGACCTTGTCGAGATTCTCGAGCCCGTCGAGGCGCTCGAACGGGGCCGGGTGCTCCATGGCGCCGTTGAGGGATTTGGCCACCGCCTTGTAGAGCGTGTCGATGATCAGGGTGGACTTGCCGCCGCCCGAGACACCCGAGACGCAGGTGAAGGTTCCGAGCGGGATCTCGACGCTCACGTCCTTCAGGTTGTTGCCCCGCGCGCCGACGAGGGTGAGCTTGCCCTTCCGTCCCTTCCGCCGGGCGGTGGGCACCCGCACGCTCATCTCGCCGGTGAGGTATTTCGCCGTGAGGGAGTCGGGGTTCTTCAGCACCTCCTCCGGCGTCCCCTGGGCGATGATCCGGCCGCCATGGATGCCGGCACCGGGGCCGACATCGACCACGTAATCGGCCTGGAGGATCGCGTCCTCGTCGTGCTCGACCACGATCACCGAATTGCCGAGGTCGCGCAGGCGCTTCAGCGTGCCGAGCAGACGCTCGTTGTCGCGCTGGTGCAGGCCGATGGAGGGCTCGTCGAGGACGTAGAGCACCCCCGTGAGGCCGGAGCCGATCTGCGAAGCCAACCGGATCCGCTGGCTCTCACCGCCCGAGAGCGAGCCCGAGCCGCGCGCCAGGGTGAGGTAGTCGAGGCCGACATCGACGAGGAAGGTGAGCCGGTCGCGGATCTCCTTGAGGATGCGGAAGGCGATCTCGTTCTGCTTCGGCGTCAGCTTCTCCGACAGTTCGGAGAACCAGCGATGCGCCTCGCGCACGGAGAGCGCGGTGACGTCGCCGATGTCCTGCATGGCGACCTTCACCGCCAGGGCCTCGATCTTGAGACGCTTGCCGCCGCAGGAGGCGCAGGGCGTCTCGCTCATGAAACGGGCGATGTCGTCGCGGGACGCATCGCTTTCGGTCTCCTTGTAGCGCCGCTCCAGGTTCGGGATGACGCCCTCGAACGGCTTGTTCACCTCGTAGGCACGCATGCCGTCATTGTAAGCAAAGCGGATCGACTCGCGGCCGGAGCCGTAGAGGATGACCTTGTGCGCGGTCTCGGGAAGGTCCGACCAGGGCACGCTGGTCTTGAAGCCGTAATGTTTGGCCAGGGCGTCGAGGGTCTGGCCGTAATAGGGCGAGGTGGATTTCGCCCATGGGCCGACGGCACCGCGCTTGAGGCTGAGCTTGGCGTCGGAGATCACCAGTTCGGGGTCGATCCGCATCTCGTGGCCGATGCCGCCGCAGGTCGGGCAGGCGCCGAACGGGTTGTTGAACGAGAACAAGCGCGGCTCGATCTCGGCGATGGTGAAGCCGGAGACCGGGCAGGCGAAGCGCGACGAGAAGGTGATGGTCTCGCCCTCGGCCGGATCGGCGAATTCGATCAGCGCGATGCCGTCGGCCAATTCCAGGGCGGTCTCGAAGGAATCGGCCAGCCGCGCCGCGATGTCGGCGCGAACCACGAGCCGGTCCACCACCACGTCGATATCGTGCTTGAGCTTCTTGTCGAGCTTGGGCGCATCGTCGATCGGGTAGTATTCGCCATCGATGCGAAGACGCTGGAAGCCCTTCTTCTGGAACTCGGCGATCTCCTTGCGGTACTCGCCCTTGCGACCCCGGACGACGGGAGCGAGGAGATAGAGCCGGCTCTTCTCGGGCAGGGCCAGCACCCGGTCGACCATCTGGCTCACGGTCTGGCTCTCGATCGGCAGGCCGGTGGCGGGCGAATAGGGGATGCCGACCCGCGCCCAGAGGAGGCGCATGTAATCGTAGATCTCGGTGACGGTCCCCACGGTGGAGCGCGGGTTCTTCGACGTCGTCTTCTGCTCGATGGAAATGGCCGGCGAGAGCCCGTCGATCTGATCGACATCGGGTTTCGACATCATCTCGAGGAACTGGCGGGCATAGGCCGAGAGCGATTCGACGTAGCGGCGCTGACCTTCGGCGTAGATCGTATCGAAGGCGAGCGACGACTTGCCCGAGCCCGACAGGCCGGTGAAGACCACGAGCTTGTCGCGCGGGATCGTGAGATCGATGTTCTTGAGGTTGTGCTCGCGCGCGCCGCGCACGGCGATGACGCGACGGTCGGGGCTTCCCTCGAACAGCTTCTCGATCCGTGCCTCGACGCTCTCCTCCTGCGCCTGCGCGGCTTGGGTCTTCAGACCCTGCGGTTTCGGGCCCCGTGAATTCTTGGCGGCGGCTTTTGCTTTGGCCATTGGGTCTCTTCGGCGGCAGGACTTGAGCGGCAGGACTTGGGCGGTAGGACTTGGGCGGCAGGGCTTGGGCGGCAGGGCTTGCAGGAACGGGCAGTCGACAACGACGCTCGGCGGCGATCGTCTCCGGGACGTCATGCGGCGAGGTCGACGACGACGGCCCCGCCACCGGTCGCCATGTCGGGCGCACGGGCCGGGCGGGCAAGACGCACGCCACGCATATCCGTCACCCAGCTAGAACAAAAAGCGTACAGCTACAATATCGGCGTCGGATTTTGCCCCCGGCCGGAACCCGATGAAGCTTTCACCACCGAAATGGCCGCGCGCGCGGGACGCTTTCCGCCGCTAGAAATTTCCCTGGAACCCCGACAGAGGCGCCATGACCCGGCACACCAGGCCGTCCGGTTCGTAGGCGAGGGAGACCTCGCCGCCCACCGCGCCGGCGAGGCCGCGCTCGATGAGGCGCGAGCCGAAGCCCTTCCGGGTCGGGGGCTGCACGAGCGGGCCGCCGCGCTCGGACCAGGTGAGGTGGATCGTGTCGTCCTCGTCCGCCGCGACCACGCTCCACGCCACGGTGACGCGGCCGTCAGGCCGGGAGAGGGCGCCGTACTTGGCGGCATTGGTGGCGAGTTCGTGCATCATCAGGGCGAGGGACAACGCCGCCTTCGAGCCGATGACGATGTCGGGACCCGACAGGTGGAACCGGCCGGGCTGCTGGTCGTCGTGCAGCGACAGGGCGCTCGTCAGCACCGCCTCCATCTCCGCGCTCTCCCGCTGTCCGGTCAGCAGGATGTCGTGGGCCTTGCCCAGGGCGATCAGGCGCGCGGCGAGCGCATGCTTGGCGGCCTCGATGTCGGTGACGTTGCGCAGGCTCTGCGAGGCGATCGCCTGAACCATCGCCAGGGTGTTCTTCATGCGATGGCTGAGTTCGCGGTTGAGGATGCGCTGCTGCTCGTCCGCCTCGATCCGGGTCAGCCCGCTCCAGGCCCGCTCCGCCACGTCACGGACGAAATCGATCTCGTTCTGGGTCCAGGCGCGCGGCGACGCCTCCGTCGCGTAGAGCACGCCGACGAGGCGGCCGCGCCGGAGCAGGGGGACGGAGATCACCGCCCGGACGCCCTGGGCGATGTAGAGGGCCGCATCCGTGTCGAGTTCGGGCGCGGAGGCGAGGTCGGGCACCGCGAGCACCTCTCCGCGCCGCAGGCTGGCGATGCTGGCGGGATACTCGTCCAGCGGCAGGGTCTGGCTCGGAAAGACCTGTCCGTCGGACGACCACGAATGCGCCACCGTCACCAGTCCGGCCGGCAGGTCGACCATGCCGTAGCCGGCCCGCGTCGTGGCCAGGGTCCGGCCCAGGATCTCCGCCGTCATCGCCACGACTTCGGCGTTCGAGCGCAGCTCGCGCAGGCGGTCGCCGAGGCTCAAGAGCGCGTCACGGCGTGCATCCGCGCGCTTTTCCTCGGTGATGTCCTCGATCATCGCCATGGCGTGGACTTCGTCGCCGAGAGTCTGCGAGACCAGGTTGACCCGCGCCCAGATGAGCCGCCCGTCCCGCCGGCGATAGCGCTTCTCGAAACGGTCCTGCAGGGTCTCGCCGGTGGCCAGGCGCCGGTGCAGGGCCTCGCGCTCGCCCGCATCCTCGGCGGGCGTCCATTGGGCGAGGGAGCACCCGACGATCTCGGATTCCGGCGCGCCCCAGATCTCGCAGAGCTTGGCGTTGACCCGGAGCGCCAGGACGCTGCGGGGATCGAACTGGACGATCCCGATATTCGCGCCCTCGAACACCGCGCGGAACTGTGCCTCCAACTGGGTTCGCACGGTGATGTCGAGCATCGCACCGACCATCCGCAGCGGGATGCCCGAAGCGTCACGGACGAGATACGCGCGATCCAGCACGTCCGCGTAGCCACCGCCGCCCTTCAGGAAGCGGTATTGATGGCTCCACAGGTCCGAGCGCCCTTCGAAGACGGCGTTCAGGCCGGCGGAGACCGCGCCCCTGTCGTCGGGATGGATGTTGCCGAGCCACCAGGCGGAGCCCGGGCCGACATGGCCGGGCGGCCAGCCATAGGACGTCTCGAGCGCCTCGTTCCACACGATGGCGTCGTGCTCCAGATCCCAGTCCCAGACGACGTCGTTGGTCGCCTTGGCCACCAGCCGGTAGCGCTCGTCGATGGAGTTCCGCTCACGGCACGGCTTGTCGCCGTCGGCATTCGCACCCACGCCGTCCCGCCTGTCGCCGACGGCCATGGCCGGCACCGGCGATGAAGGATCGCGACGGCTCCCCCGGCGGGGTGACGGGACTTTCGCAATGGTCATCGTATTCGGGTCAGACACGGGCGGTCGCCGTTCCATCAGATGCGGTCAGATCTTGCGGCGAACAAGTCTCGCCGTCAGATTTCGCAAGTTGCCCCCACGCTTTCCGTCACGGATATGAGATCGGAGACTGAGCCCGGCAAGTCTCCACCGGAGCGGCACGCCTCGTCCACTCCCGCGGCGCTCCACCATCCCGGAATCAGACGGATTCCGCCGCGCGGACGGAATCGTCCTGGCCCGGCTGCGTCGGAGGATCGACGGAGAGCATCCGCCCCTCGGCATCGTAGACGGCCCCCAGCACGGTCTCGAAATGGCTCACCACGGCGCCGTGGCACTCGCAGGCCGCCTCCTGGATCCTGGCGCGGTCGAGGATGGTGATGCGGCCGCGCCCGACCTCGATCAGCCCCTGGATCTGCAGGGTCCGCAGGATCCGGGTGAGATAGGTCCGCTGGACGCCCAGCATGTTGGCCAGGAGTTCGTGGGTGACGGGCAGCGTTTCCGTGCCGATCCTGTCCTGCAGCGTCAGCAGCCAGCGCAGGCAGCGCTCCTCGATCGGGTGGAGGGCGTTGCAGGCCACGGATTGCAGCACCTGTCCCAGCAGGCAGTCCGCGTAGCGGGTGAAGAGGTTGCGCAGGGTGGTCGAGCGGAGCTTGGCGTCCTGCAGCTTGGCGGCATCGAGCCTCAGGACCGGCCCGCCGATCTGCACCAGGGCCGTGCTGAAGGCCGGGAGGCTGCCGTGGCTGACGACGCCGCCCACGGCGCCCTCCCGCCCGATCGTGGCGGTTTCCGCGCTCCGCCCGTCGCGCATGGAGACGATGAGGTTGATGACCGTCTGCTCGCAGGGAAACGAGATGAACGAGACCTTGGCTCCGACGGTGAACAGGGTCTCGCCACGCCGAACGTCGGCACGCTCGAAATGAGGCGCGAGCAGTCCCCGATCCTCCGGGGACAGAGCCTTCAGCAGGAGATTGCCTTCGAAGAAGGACTCAGTCGTCGAGAGCATGGGACACGCGGTGTTCACCTTCTGTCTCGCGCCATAGCGTATCATCAATGGAGCGTCTGTCCACAAGTGGACGAAGGCGAAGAGAAATATACCGTCCCGGCGGAATTCGGCGCGCGCTACGGCATTCCTACATCTGCATTTGCAGGCAGAGCGCGTCCCTTTCCCCCTTGTGGGGAGAGGTCAGGAGTGGGGGTGGCTCCGCCAGCCTCCGTAAGCCGAGGGTCGCCCGACCGCCCCCACCTCCAACTC
>NZ_NKUG01000164.1 GCF_014845095.1 Methylobacterium bullatum
GCACGTACCCCCCCCGCAAATTTTGCCAGGGGGGTGCAAAATTTGCGGGGGGGGTACGTGCAACTTGTTGCACCGATCCTCAGTGGAGCGTGGTGACCGCGTTGGATCGGCCGAACATGCGGTCGAACATTCGAGACCACTCCGGCGCGAGGGCGTACCGTGCCGGTCCTCGCGTGACGATGCCGGCCGGAACTAGGACACCCTCACGCACGAGGGCGCGGCACACGGTGTCCGGCGCGATCCCAGCGTGAACCGTGGCAGTGACCCGGCGATGGTTGCTCAACAGCGAAAGCATGGTCCTTCGGTTCTGGTCCGGGACCTGTCGATTGAGCCGGGCCATGAAGTCGAGCATATCGGCCGTCGCCTCACACGCTTTCGTCACCTGCATAACCGTTTTCCACACCTTGGCGAGCTGCTTCACGGCCTCAGCTCTGAGGCTCTGTACTCTATCTACGAAGTCATCGCTCGGCGATAGACCCATTCTCTTCACTACCTGTGAAATTCTCTGCGCCTTCGAGAAGACTACCTCAACCCGAATTCTGTAGGCATCCTTCGCGTAGACCTTCAGAAGAACGTCTTGCGTGAGGCCTAGATAGGCGCCGACGGCATTTCTCTTGCCCTTGGTTCCACGCCAATGTCGGCTTTCGGAGGCATCACCCGCCACGGACAAGGCGTTGCAGAACTCGCCCACCCACGTGGCTGCGTCACGATGGTAGAACTCGAACTGGACTTCCGCCTTCCGGAGGGGTCCAAACCCCGCGCGGTCCAGCTTCGCCCCGGAAATGGACGGTGTGAGGTGATCAACGATGAACTGGCGGACCTTGGCCGTGTAGGATCGAAGAATGCCATTCCACCAGGGACCGCGCTCGCCGGGGGATGGCACCTGCGCCGGAGTCGTGAGGTAGTTGTCTCCTCCGTCGAGGGAGCGAGCCGAGAGACGTGCTTCCAAAGCCGGGTCGGGCGTCAGCGCTTCACGGGCCGGTTTTAGGTGGATGGCGCCGGGCGCCGGGTCGGCCTGATGCGCGAGGAAGCGCGTGGGGTTGAGCTGGACCTTCAGCTTCAGCGCTAGGAAGCCCTGCCCCTCTGGGATTTCGACAAGGCCTTGCGCCTCGAAGAGCGCGGTGCCGGGCCGGGTATCGAGGTTCCACGTCGTCCGTGTCCGATCCCGAAGCCGGAACACGCTCTTGTCGTTCCTGCCACGCAACCGGCGGAGCACCGCTGCCAGTTCGGTCGGGGTGCCGCGCACACGTGCTGTGAACTCTGCCTCCATGTGATCATGCCGGGCCTCTTGGGCCGAGAAGAGCCAGTCGAAGCCGCGCTCCGGGAACATCCCCTTTAGGATCGGCCGGGTGCGCTTGCGGATGGCTGGAGCCTGCCCCTGCCGTTGGCGCTGGTTATCGAGGGAAAGACGGGTCGGCTCTTGTCCGGATGCGCTCTGCGCTACGCCCACGAAGTATCCCGCGCCGCCGCTTCGCGACGTCGCCTGACTAGTACCTGTTTGATCTTGGGTCGCGACCGACGAAGGGCGGTGGTGCTCTGTCCCCACGGAAGAACCTGAGCCGCCGCTTCGCGACGTCTCGCTCTGGGGTCTTTTTCTTTGTCTGACTTTTGGAGCCAGTGCGGCAGGCGTCGCGGAGGTCATGGAGTTGTGCCGCTCTTATAGATGCACATGGGGCCGGCGGAGGCCCCGTGAAACTTGTTGCACGGGTTGGGGTTGCTCACGCGGCCCACCGGGCGAGCGCAGCTTCGGCTTCGGCCCGGCTATCCCGGATGCGGTAGATCGTGCCGCGTGAGAGGCCCGTCGCCTTGGCAATGGCCGATACGGCATCATTGCGGTTGAGCGCGTCCACCACGGCATCAAACTGCCCCCGGTCGTATGAGGGCTTCCGGCCGAGGTAGGCGGCATCGCGGCCCTTGGCGTGCTCAATGCCAGCCTTCTGGGCTTCCTTCGACGCCTCGGCCTGGGCCTGGGCGGTGGCGGCCATGAACGAGATCAGCGCATCGCGCACGGCCATGAGCATCGGGTCCGTGGTGGCGCCATCGAACACCATGCCGTTGATGACCGTCTTGACGATCACGCCCCGGCGCATGAACTCGCGGATGGTCTCAGTCACGTCCGCGTAATTGCGACCAAGCCGGTCAACCCACCGGACCACCAGCACGTCGCCCCGGCGCAGCATGTCGAAGAGGCGCCGGCCTTGGGGGCGATCCTTCAGAAGGGTCGAGACTCCGGACACGCCCTCATCAGCAACCACCGCGTCGATCTCAAAGCCGGCGGCCTTGGCCTGCTTCGCCTGATGGGCGGCAGTCTGTTCGTCGGTGGACACGCGGGCGTAGAAAACGGTCTGCAAGGGGTGGCTCCATGTCCACAAGGGCTATGTCCACATAAAGTCATGTCCACAAGGCTAAAGCAACCCTAGCGGACATATTTTCGGACGGTTTTTTGAAGTCCGTTGGGGCATGCCCTAGTGGACATGCCGTGGCCCGCGTCTGGTGCATACCGGGCTCAGGGTGCCGGGTTCTCGGCGTTCCAGCTCTGAGCGAAACCGGGCCACCTCCCGTCAAGCTCGGCCAAGGCCTCCTCCACGCCCGGCCCGGCGCCGACTGTCCCCGCGAGGAGCAAGCGCTCTAGCGCGAAGATCGGGTCACGCTCTTGCTCTGGTTCTACCCAACCCGGAGACTGCCGGAGGCGGTCGGGTTGAACCGAGACCTGGAACTGGAGGAACCCGCGAAGCTCACGGAGGGCGCGCACGGCTACGCCACGGTCATCGGCGGCGGCAGACGCCGCATATATATGTGCGAGCCCGTCCACGAGGAGCCGCGCATAGTCCTGCAAGGTTCTGCCCGTGTCCGCATTGGCGCGGGCAAATAGTTGCTCCAGCGCTGCTTCTGACGAGACCACTCCTCCGGTCGACGGAGTGCCCGGCCCTTGGACGGTAGGGGCAGCAGTGGGCGGAAAGTGAAACGTCACCTCCCGGCCGAGATGCCCGGCCCGGTGCCGTTGAAGCGAACTCCGGGACGGAAGCTGGAAGGTCGCGAGCACTTCGTCCAGCGAGGCCCCCGCCGTCAGCGCCGCGTCGATAGCGGCCCGGTTGGGATGGGCGCAGATCAGGCAGGGGCGCGGCATTGGCAGGGTCCTCCGTATCGAAACGTCTCGTTTCGTTTCGGTCGTTTCGATTGGCCGTGAGCCGGGTCAGATGAGCGTGCCCGGCACGTGAGCGGGGGCAGCGGCCCGGCTCGCGACGATGGCACCAACAGCTTCGGCGGCCTCGTCCTCCGTGGTCGCGTCCATGAGCGCCATGAACGCCGGGTCGAGCACCCGGACAAAGGCCATCGCGTATTCGAGGCCGTCGGCTCGAAGCTGTTCAACGGAGAAGCCCGTCAGGGCCGAAGCCTCCTCCAGTGATTTCCCTTGGGCGAGCGTCAGGTCGGCCAGAAGTGCACCGGTCACGAGTGTGAGCTTCTGGCGAAGTGTCGTCTCCGGAGGGGAGGGCCATTCAGTTGCGGCCGTTTTCACGGCCCGACGCTGGTTTCTGGCAGGTTTTGACGGGCGAGCGGGGGGACGGGAGCGGGGGCGAGACATGGTTCTCTCCTACTATGCAGGGGTGGACGGAGTGGCTGCGAGCTGGGCCGCATCCATGAGCGTGCGACCGAGGCGAGCGAGGGCCTTACGCTCTGCCGGAGAACGCGCGGCGATGGCGGCAGCGAGGGCATCCGGCAGTATCAGGTCATCCACGAAGCGAGCTTGGCAGAGCATCAACTCCACGGTGCCCGTATGGACGAAGGCATCGACCGTGCGCCGGTCGGCGAAGCGTGACTTGGACATGGCGGTTTTCCTTACGCGGGGCGCCGACGGGGTGGCGGTGCGGGTTCGGG
>NZ_NKUG01000165.1 GCF_014845095.1 Methylobacterium bullatum
CCCTTAGGCAGTGGAGGCCACCGCCACCCTCCCCACCGCCCACTCCTCCTCACAAGTGGGAGGAGAGTGGCGGCAGTGCCCTATTGCGCCTTCAGCGCCGGGACGCTTTTGGCCGAATTGAGGTCGAAGGTCTTGTTACGCAGCGGGTCGAGCTTGGTGCCCTCCGACGCGTCGAAGGCTTTCGGGCGCGGGGCCGACGGGTCCGGGGCGCTGCCGGCGAAGTTGGTGCCGTCCGGTGCGTAGGCCGAGGCCCGGCCCGGGACCGCCGAGGGATCGGACGGCGGTTCGGCCTTGTCCACGGGGGCGGCGTCAGTGGGCGTTTCCTTCCGGGCGCGCTCCACCTGCCGCCAGCGGGCGACGTTGCGGGAATGGCCCTCCAGGCTGTCGGCGAAGGCGTGGCCGCCGGTGCCGTCGGCGACGAAGTAGAGGTCCTTGGTGCGTGACGGGTTGGCGACGGCCTCGAGCGCGGCGCGGCCGGGATTGGCGATGGGGCCCGGCGGCAGGCCCTCGATGACGTAGGTGTTGTAGGGAGTCGCCCGGTCGATCTCGGAGCGCTGGATGCCGCGCCCCAGGGTGCCGCGCCCGCCCACCAGCCCGTAGACGATGGTGGGGTCCGATTGCAGCTTCATCCGCTTGTTGAGGCGGTTGACGAAAACGCCGGCCACGCGCGGCCGCTCGTCGGCCCGGCCTGTCTCCTTCTCGACGATGGAGGCCAGGGTCACCATCTCGGCCGGGGTCTTCACCGGGATCTCGGCCGAGCGGCGCAGCCAGATCTGGTTGAGCACTTCGCGCTGCTTGGCGCGCATCAGGTTGACGATCTGCTGGCGGGTGGCGCCGCGCTCGAACTTGTAGGTGTCGGGCAGGAGCGAGCCCTCGGGCGGGATCTCGTTGATGTCGCCCGTGAGGATGTCGTTGTCGTTGAGGCGCACCACGATCTGCTCGGAGGTCAGGCCCTCGGGGAAGGTGATGGCGTGTTGTACCTGCCGGCCGGTGGACAGGGTCTCGATCGTGTCGCCGATGCTGGCATGGGCCTTGAATGTGTACTCGCCGGCCTTCAGGGCCTTGCCGGAGAAGCGGGAGGCCCATTCGAACAGGGCGGTATGAGCGATGACGCCTTCGCGGCTGAGGGCGTCGGCGATCTCGGAGGTGCCGCTGCGGGGCGGGATGACCACGACCTTGTCGGCGGCGAGCGGGCCGGGTTCGCGGATCTGCCGGTCGAACAGCGTCACGCCGATCATCGCCGCGATGGCGAGGACCACGGCGGCGGTGAGCAGGCCGCTGATCGTGCTCAGCAACCCGCCGCGCTCGCGCACCGGGCGGTCCGGCGGGGGCGGCGCGGCCGTGGGCTTGATCGCCTCGCTGGGGCTGCGCGGGGACACCCGGTGCGGCATGGACGGCTCGTCGGACGGGACCGCGATCGCCGCCTGCTCCGGGTCTTTGCGCTTGCGGAAGAACATGGACATCCTGTTCGGGCCTCGCCTCTCGCCAACCTTGTCTCGGCCCGACGATGCGACCGTCGTGTCGTCCTGGCCGACCGGGGCACGAAACTCAGGCAATAGGTGCCGACGCATGGATGGGCTTCTCGCCAAGAAGCTTCGGGATCCTTGCGTCAAACCTGACTACACCCGGGCGGGCGGGTTGTGCGAGCCGGATTGAACCGGTTTTGTGGCAAAAAGGCGTATTATCGCTCCACCGTCCCGCCCGCTCGATGGCCAGCGCGCCGCAGACGATGAACACGGCCGGACACCCAGGTGAGCAGGCGGTCATGCTGGTCGTAGATGCCGAGGCGAGCGAGCCCTCCGGCCCAGATCACGCCGATACCGAGCATCACCAAGCCCCTGCCGGTGCCTGAGGGCCGAATCCAGCGGCGAGCGCGAGCCCGGCGGCGAATTCCAACAGCAGCGGCGTCGTCCATTGACGGAGGATCGCGTCCGCCGGCTGGAAGACCACGCCCGCTAACGCCAAAAGGGCGAGATGGTCGTTCCCGGTGAGATCTCGACCGATATCTGGGCGATCCTGACGGGAGCGTCGGACCGGCCGGGGCTTCAGACCCGACGCATCACCAGCGACGCATTCGTCCCGCCAAATCCAAAAGAATTCGACAGCACGACATCGACCTGCTTGCGCTTGGCTTCGTGCGGCACGAGGTCGATCGCGGTTTCCACCGAGGGGGTGTCGAGGTTCAGCGTCGGCGGCATCACGCCGTCGCGGATGGTGAGAATCGAGAAGATCGCCTCGATGGCACCGGCCGCGCCCAGCAGGTGGCCCACGGCCGACTTGGTGGAGGACATGGCGGCCTTGGCGGCGTGCTCGCCGAGCAGCCGCTCCACGGCCTTGAGTTCGAGCTCGTCGCCCATGGGCGTCGAGGTGCCATGGGCGTTGATGTAGTCGATGTCGGAGGCCTGGAGGCCGGCGCGCTTCACCGCGGCGCTCATGCAGCGGAAGGCGCCGTCGCCGTCCGGGGCCGGCGAGGTGATGTGATAGGCGTCGCCGGTGAGGCCGTAGCCGACCACTTCGGCGTAGATCCGGGCACCGCGTGCCTTGGCATGCTCGTACTCTTCGAGCACGACGACGCCGGCGCCCTCGCCCATGACGAAGCCGTCACGGTCCTTGTCGTAGGGGCGCGAAGCCTTGGTGGGCTGGTCGTTGAAGCCGGTGGAGAGGGCGCGGCAGGCGGCGAAGCCCGCGAGCGCCAGGCGGTTCACCGGAGATTCGGCGCCGCCGGCCACCATCACGTCGGCATCGCCGAACTGGATCAGCCGAGCTGCGTCGCCGATGGCGTGCGCCCCGGTGGAGCAGGCCGTGACCACCGCGTGATTCGGCCCCTTGAGGCCGTGGGCGATGGAGACCTGCCCGGAGGCGAGGTTGATGATTCGGCCGGGAATGAAGAACGGCGAGATCCGTCGCGGCCCCTTGTCGTGCAGGGTCACGGAGGCGTCGTAGATGCCCCCGATCCCGCCGATGCCGGAGCCGATCATCACGCCGGTGGCGCACTGATCCTCGTGGCTCTTGGGATGCCAGTCGGCATCGTCCAGCGCCTGGCCGGCGGCGGCCATGGCGTAGACGATGAACGGATCGACCTTGCGCTGCTCCTTCGTCTCCATCCATTGGTCCGGATTGAAGGTGCCGTCGCTGCCGTCTCCGAACGGGACCGAGCACGCGATGCGGCAGGCGAGATCGGACACGTCGAAGGCTGTCACCTGCGACGCTCCGCTGTCTCCCGCGATCAACCGGCTCCAGGTGGCCTCGACCCCGCTTCCCAGCGGCGTCACCATACCCAAGCCCGTCACCACCACCCGACGCATCGCGTTATCCCGAACCAGTCCCGTCATGTCACTGTCGTTCGGCGCGCGGGGTCACGTGGACCCCGCTCCTCGCGCCTCTCGTCCCGTCGTGCTTACGCGGAGTTCTTCTCGAGGAACTTCACGGCATCGCCGACCGTCTGGATGGTCTCGGCAGCGTCGTCCGGGATTTCGACGTTGAACTCTTCCTCGAAGGCCATCACGAGCTCGACGGTGTCGAGGCTGTCGGCACCGAGGTCATCGATGAAGTTGGCGCCCTCGACCACCTTCTCCGGCTCCACGCCGAGGTGCTCGACAACGATCTTCTTCACGCGCTCAGCGATATCGCTCATCGTTCTTGGTCCTTGGTTATTCGATCGTGATGGTGAAGGTGCCGTGGCCGCCGTCCCGCTGGTGCGGATCTCTGGAAGCGGCCGGTGTCCGATCGCGCGTGGTCTTGAGAACCCGCAACACGCTGAACCGTCAACCCCCCTCGCACGGCAGCCGGGGTGGTAGCACAGGGTTTTGGCGCTGGCGAGGGCCGGTTCACAAACCGTTCATCGCCGTGGCTTTTTCCCGGACAATCGTCGGGTTTTCCCGCCTGCCGTGTCGGGAGACCCTCTCAGTACATCGCCATGCCGCCGTTCACGTGCAGGGTCTGGCCGGTGACGTAGGCGGCCTCGTTCGAGGCCAGATAGACGGCCGCGGCCGCGATCTCCTCGCCGGTGCCGAGGCGGTTCATCGGTACGCGGGTGAGGATGCCCTCGCGCTGCTTCTCGTTGAGGGCGTCGGTCATCGGCGAGGTGATGAAGCCCGGCGCGATGCAGTTGACGGTGAGGTTGCGGGTGGCGACCTCGGCCGCCATGGCCTTGGTCATGCCGACGAGGCCGGCCTTGGCGGCGGCGTAGTTCACCTGGCCCGGATTGCCGGTCGCGCCGACCACGGAGCCGATATTGACGATGCGGCCGTGGCGCCGCTTCATCATGCCCTTCACCGCCGCCCGCGAGAGGCGGAACGCGGCCGAGAGGTTCACGGCGATCACCGCGTCCCACTCGTCGTCCTTCATCCGCAGCAGGAGGTTGTCGCGGGTGATGCCGGCGTTGTTGACGAGGATGTCGAGGCCGCCGAGGGCGGCTTCCGCCGCCGGCACCAGGGCCTCGACGGCGTCCTTGTCGGAGAGGTCGCAGGTCAGGGCATGGACGCGCTCGCCGCCGAGTTCGGCCGAGAGTGCGTCCAGCGCTTCGGCGCGGGTGCCGGAGACGGCGACGGTGGCGCCCTGGGCGTGGAGCGCCCGGGCGATGGCGCCGCCGAGGCCGCCGGTCGCGCCGGTGACGAGGGCCTTGCGGCCGGTCAGGTCGAACATGGGCAATCCTGTTGTCAGCTGAGCGTCGGGAAGGCGGCCACGTCGTCGGGCGTGCCCACGGGGGTGGCGGTGGCGCCGGGGGCGATCCGCTTGACGAGGCCGGAGAGCACCTTGCCCGTGCCGATCTCGTGGAACTGATCGATGCCGGAGGCGGCCATGGCGGCGATGCATTCGCGCCAGCGCACGGTGCCCGTCACCTGGGCGACGAGGGCCTGGCGGATGGCCGCCGGCTCCAGCACCGGCGCGGCCAAGACATTGGAATAGACCGGCACCAGGGGAGGCTTCATCGCCACCCGGGTGAGGGCGTCCTGCATCGCCTCGGCCGCCGGCACCATCAGCGAGCAGTGGAACGGCGCCGAGACGTTGAGCATCACCGCGCGCTTGATCCCGCGCGCTTGCGCGATCGCCACCGCGCGCTCCACGGCGGCCTTCGCGCCCGAGAGCACCACCTGCCCCGCGCCGTTGTCGTTGGCGACGTCGCAGACCTCGCCCTCGGAGGCCTCCACGGCGACGGAGCCGGCCAGTTCGGCATCTGCGCCGATGAGGGCCGCCATGGCCCCGGCACCGGGCGCCACCGCGCCCTGCATCGCCTCGCCGCGGATGCGCAGCAGGCGGGCGGTATCGGCCAGGGTGAAGGTCCCGGCGGCGGCGAGCGCCGTGTATTCGCCGAGGGAATGGCCGGCCACCGCCGCCACGTCGCGGACGAGATCGAGACCGCGTGTCGCCTGGAGTACGCGCAGGGTGGCGATGCTGGCCGCCATCAGGGCCGGCTGGGCGTTGGCGGTGAGGGTCAGTTCCTCCACCGGTCCCTCGAACATCAGTGTCGAGAGCGACTGGCCGAGCGCCTCGTCGACCTCGTCGAAGACCGCCCTCGCCTGGGGGAAGGCCTCCGACAGGGCCCGGCCCATGCCCACGGCCTGGCTACCCTGGCCTGGAAAGATGAATGCGCGCGCCATGGTCATGTTCTCGCACGGAAAGGGCGGCGCAGTCGCACCGCCCGCTCCGGGTGTCAACACGAGGCGCCGCCATCGCGGGCCGGGTCAGGCCTCGTTGAAGAAGTCCACCACCCCGGTATCGAGGCTGTAGGAGGCGCCGACGATGCGCAGCTTGCCCGCCTTCAGCGGATCGAGGAGGGCGGGCTCGGAGGCCGTGCGCATACGGGTGACGACCCGGTCGACATTGGCGCGCACGCAATTCTCGATGAAGTCGCCGGGCTTGCCGCGTGCGGACAGCACCGCCGGCACGATCGGCTCGATCATCCGGCCGATGGAGCCGGGATAGACGGTGTTGTTCTCCACCACGTCGGCCGCCGCCAGCACGGCACCGCAGCGGCTGTGGCCCATGACCAGCACCAGCGGAACGCCGAGCTGCGACACGGCGTATTCCACCGACCCGAGGGCGGCGGTATCGGCGGTGTTGCCGGCATTGCGGACGATGAAGAGCTCGCCCAGACCGCGCCCGAACAGGATCTCCGGCGAGACGCGGGAATCCGAACAGCTCACCAGCACGCAGAACGGCGTCTGCCCGAGGGCGATCTCGATCCGGCGGTCGCGGCCCTGCACAGAGCGCACCGGGCTGTCGGTCTTGTAGAGGCGATTGCCTTCCTTCAGCAGCTCGAGGGCCTGGTCGGCCGTCAGGTCCGTCTTCTTCGTGGACGGGCTGGCCGCCAGACCGAGATTCGGCATGGCGGTGGCGGCGAAGGCCGCTGCGCCGAGATGGCAGGCACAGCTGAACAGGCCGCGGCGGCTGAGCGTCTTCGTCATGAGGTTTGGGCCCTCTTCCAATCGCCATGCGAAGGCTCGCATGAGCTTGACCAGGGCCACGCATAACCGTGGGGCGGAGTGCTGTCGCCCTGGCGATAAGCAGCGGCCCCGGGCCGGGATGGAACGCAGGTCCCGAACGTGCTGCCCGTGTGGGCGGCGGATGCAATATGCTGGTCGCGCTTGTTGCGCCGCGCGAGGCGGTGTATGGAGCCGGATCAATCTCTACATTCCCGGTCTATGGAAGGAGCCCTCCCGCATGGCTCGCGTCACCGTTGAAGACTGCATCGACAAGGTCGAGAACCGTTTCGAGCTCGTCCTGCTCGCGAGCCACCGCGCCCGTTTGCTGGCCGCCGGAGCGCCGTTGACCATCGACCGCGACCGCGACAAGAACCCGGTCTGCGCGCTGCGCGAAATCGGCGACGCGACGATCACGGCCGACGACCTCAAGGAACAGCTCATCCATTCGATGCAGAAATATGTCGAGGTCGATGAGCCGGAGGCCGAGACGGTGCCGCTGCTGTCGAGCTCGCCCGCCGCCGCCGCCGTGGCGCCGCAATCCTCCAGCGACGACGGCGCCGTCCAGTTCGACCGGATGAGCGAAGAGGATCTGCTGCGCGGCCTCGAGAACCTCGCTCCGCCCACCGAGACGGACGAAGAGGCCGAGTGATCGGACGACCCGTTTTCGACTGACGATCCTGTTTGACTGACAATCTCGCGAAAACCCGGCCATGCGCCGGGTTTTTCGTTTTTCGGCGCGAGAAACCGGTGTCATGCGGCGCCATGGGTCTGGCGTGCCCGGCCGCGATGCGGGACAACATAAGACAAAGGCGGGCAGTCACGATGTGTGAAGGGTGTTGCGGCGGATGATGCGCCAGTACGAGCTCGTGGAGCGGGTGAGGCGTTACAACCCCGCCGTGAACGAGGCCCTTCTCAACCGCGCCTATGTCTACGCCATGCGCGCTCACGGCACGCAGAAGCGGGCCTCGGGCGATCCCTTCTTCGCCCATCCCCTCGAAGTCGCGGCGATCCTCACCGATCTCCGGCTCGACGACGCCACCATCGTCGCCGCCGTCCTGCACGACACGGTGGAGGACACGGCCGCCACCCTCGACGAGATCCGCGAGCTCTTCAGCCCCGAGATCGGCGCCCTGGTGGACGGGCTGACGAAGCTCAAGCGCCTCGACCTCGTGTCGAAACGCGCGGTCCAGGGTGAGAACTTCCGCAAGCTCCTGCTCGCTGTGGCGGCGGATGTGCGCGTGCTGCTGGTGAAGCTCGCCGACCGCCTTCACAACATGCGCACGCTCCACCACATGAAGCCGGAGAAGCGCGAGCGGATCGCCCAGGAGACGCTGGACATCTACGCGCCGCTCGCCGGCCGCATGGGCATGCAGGAACTGCGCGAGGAACTCGAAGACCTCGCGCTGCGCAACCTCAAGCCCGAGATCTACGCGACGATCGCCCAGCGGCTGGCCGATCTCGCGGTGAAGTCGGAGCGCTTGGTGGAGAGCATCGAGCGGGATCTCACCGCAAAGCTCGCCGCGCAGGGCATCAACGCCGTGGTCACCGGGCGGCAGAAGCGGCCCTTCTCGATCTCCGCCAAGATGGAGCGCAAATCGGTCGCCTTCGAGCAGCTCTCGGACATCTTCGGATTCCGCATCATCGTGGAATCCCTGTCCGAATGTTACGGCGCCCTGGGCGTCGTCCACACCACCTGGCCGATGGTGCCGGGCCGCTACAAGGATTACATCTCCACCCCGAAGCAGAACGATTACCGCTCGATCCACACCACGGTGATCGGGCCGAAGAGCCAGCGCGTCGAGCTGCAGATCCGCACCGCGGCCATGGACGAGATCGCCGAATACGGCATCGCCGCGCATGCCCATTACAAGGAGAGCGGCGGCAAGGACGAGATCGGCGGCGTCCATCCGCGCCTCGCCACGGAAAGCGGCGCCTATCAATGGCTGCGGCGGACCATCGAGCTCCTGGCCGAGGGCGACAGCCCGGAGGAGTTCCTCGAACACACCAAGCTCGAACTGTTCCAGGACCAGGTGTTCTGCTTCACGCCGAAGGGGCGCCTCATCGCCCTGCCGCGCGGCGCGACGCCCATCGATTTCGCCTATGCGGTCCATACCGATGTGGGCAACACGGCGGTGGGGGCCAAGATCAACGGCCGCATGGCGCCGCTGCTGATCGAGCTCGTCAATGGCGACGAGGTCGAGATCGCGCGGGCCGACGGGCAATCGCCTCCGGCGGCCTGGGAATCCCTTGTGGTCACCGGCAAGGCACGCGCCGCGATTAGGCGGGCGACTCGCTCGGCCGTGCGGCGGCAATATGCCGGCCTCGGCCGCCAGATCCTCGACCGCGCCTTCGAGCGGGCGGCCAAGAGCTTCTCCGAGGACAAGCTGCGGGGCGCGCTCCCCCGTCTGGCGCGCCAGAGCACGGAGGACGTGTTCGCGGCGGTGGGCCGTGGCGAGATGTTCTCGGGCGACGTGGTGCGCGCGGTCTATCCCGACCACAAGGAGGAGCGTCGCACGGGCCCGGCCGCGCTGCAGCAGCCCATGGATGGAGGGGCGGGGCGTCTCAGCCTCGCCAAGGGGCAGGCCATGCGCCTGACCTTCCCCGAAGGCGCCGCCGATATGGGCCGTGCCGACGCCATCCCGATTCGCGGTCTCGACAACGACCTGCCGGTGAGCTTCGCCCCGAATGGCGGCGCGGTGCCGGGTGACCGCATCGTCGGCATCCTGACGCCCGGCGTCGGGGTGACGATCTATCCGATCCAGTCGGCGGCGCTCGCCGATTTCGACAACGAGCCGGCGCGCTGGCTCGACGTGCGCTGGGACGTCGAGGCGGGAGGGAGCGAGCGGTTTCCCGCGCGCCTCGCCCTGCAATCGATCAACGAGCCCGGCGTCCTCGCCCAGATCGCGCAGGTCATCGCCGATCACGACGGCAATATCGACAACGTCTCGATGAAGCGGCGCACCCAGGATTTCACCGAGATCGTCATCGACCTCTCCGTCTGGGACCTGAAGCACCTCAACGCCATCATCGCCGAGCTGCGGGGCAAGCGCACCGTGAGCAGGGTCGACCGCGTCAACGGCTGAACGGCCGGGCTCCCGCGACGCGTCGTCGGCCATCACCGCCGCGTAACGCTCTGTTTACCAGGCCTTGGTGTGGGAAGGCCCCCGGCGGGTCGGGGCGCCTTGCGCCTCGTGGTCCACGCTGCCACAAACGCCGCCGGACCGTCTCATTCTAGGAACACTTTTCTCATGACGCCAGACGCGGTGCTCGCGGAATTCCGCGAGGCGGGTGCCCTGCTCGAAGGGCATTTCGTCCTCAGTTCCGGGCTCCATTCCGGTGTCTTCCTGCAGAAGATGGCGATTTTCTCCGACCCGGTCCGGACGGAGCGACTGTGCAAGGCCCTGGCGGAGGTCATCGTCGCCCGTTTCGGCCCCATCGACATCGTCGTGTCCCCCGCCATCGGCGGCATCGTGCCCGGCTACGAGACGGCCCGCCATCTCGGGGCGCGCGCCATCTTCGTCGAACGCGATCCCGGCGGGCCATTCTCCCTTCGTCGCGGCTTCAGCATCCCGGCCGGCCAGCGCGCGGTGATCGTGGAGGATATCGTGACCACGGGCCTCTCCGCCCGCGAATGCCTCGCCTCCCTCCAGTCCGAGGCCGGAGAGGTCATCGGCGCGGCGTGTCTCATCGACCGCTCGGGCGGGCGCGGCGAGATCGGCCTTCCCATGGTCTCCCTGGTCACCCTCGACATTCCGGTCTATCCTGCGGATGCGCTGCCGCCGGAACTCGCCGCGCTGCCTGCCGTCAAGCCCGGCAGCCGAGTGAAAGCACCGGGCTGATCCTAAGCAAGATTAGAAACTTAAGGTAGTCGTTTTTCTGGCATGCAATTAGGCATATCAGTTGCGCAAAGTGGAATATTGTAGGCAGACCTAGCTTTCATTCGATTTCTCTGGTGATTGCATACATGTCATGGTTGACAAGCGCCGCGCTCGGACAATAACAAAGGATATGATAGGCGGGTAGCTCCGGTGGCCCGCTAATTCTTGGTTTTATTTATGATTTGATTATTAGGATCAAATTCTTCGCGTTATCAAGCATTCGGGTTTGCAAGTCTTCTGGTGAAGCGTTGAGCTTTCGGACTTTCTTGCCTTACATGTGAAAAATCTGATGAGAAAATGGATCATTCAATGAGCGCACAACAGCGCAGCGCCCTGTTCATAGACGGGGCAAATCTTTATGCGGCGACGAAGGCACTCGGTTTCGATATCGACTATCGCCGGCTGCTCAAGGAATTTCAGGCTCGCGATAATTTGATACGAGCTTTCTACTACACCGCGATGGTGGAAGATCAAGAATATTCATCGATCCGTCCGCTGATCGATTGGCTCGACTATAACGGTTACCGGGTCGTGACGAAGCCGGCCAAGGAATTCACCGATTCCGCCGGCCGTCGCAAGATCAAGGGCAACATGGACATCGAGCTGGCCATCGATGCCCTCGAGCTCGCGCCCCGCATCGACCACATGGTGCTGTTCTCCGGCGACGGCGATTTCCGCTCCCTGGTGGAAGCGATGCAGCGGCGCGGCGTCCGCGTCACCGTCGTCTCGACGATCCAGACACAGCCGGCCATGATTGCCGACGACCTTCGTCGGCAGGCCGACGAGTTCGTCGACCTCGTCCATCTCATTCCCCGGGTCGGTCGCGACCCCGGCGAGCGTGGCGTCCGAAGCCAGGGCGACGGTCCGGCGCGCGGTCCGCGCGAGTTGCCGCGAGACATTCCGCGAGACCTGCCGCGCGACGTGGCCGAACGGCCGGCGGCGCGTCCCAATCCCGGTCTGGAAACCCGCTACGGTATCCGCCAGGGCGACGACGCGACCGAACAGTAACGACATCTGTCACCGGGGAAGCGCGGCAGACCGCCTCCTCGGCACCGATCCGGAGCATCGCTCTCAGCCCGTGGCGTCCGCGCCCTGAGCCGACAGCTCCGCTTCCAACCGCGAGGCGTGCGCGAAGAACCGGCGGCGGACATCCGCCGCATAGGGGTTCGCGCGCTCGATCGCATCGAAGACTTCCGGCGCATCGTGCCTGACCATGCCGACCGCCTGCATCAGCAGGTCGAAGCTCTTCGTCGTCATGCGGGTCGGCAGCGGCTCCATCTCGACGAAGACCTTTGCGATGAGATGGGTCAGCCCCTGGACCGAGGCGGCGGCCCTGTCATGTGCCTCCGGGTCCGTGAGGATGACGTCGAGGCCGAGCTGCTTGCGCAGGAAAGCCGCGGCACGCCGGCCTCCCCTCCCCCGGATCGGACATACGGCGATCTTCAGCCCCTTCACGCCCGAACGCGCGCTCTGCGGTCCGAAGAGCGGATGCGTCGCGACGATCTCGACGTGATCGGGCAACCCGTCTGCCATGATCCTCGCGGCTACCATCTTCACCGAACCGACATCGAGGACGAGGGCGCCCGGCCGCAGGTGAGGTCCGATGGTGGAGACCACCTCGGCGAGTTTGGAGACCGGAGCGGCCAGGACGACGACGCGACAGGTGGCCGTCTCGGCGAGCGAGCCGAGCCGCACCCCGGCTTTCCTCGCCCCTTTCTGCGTACTGGATTCACATATCTGGTCGCCGGTCGTTCTCCCTTCCCAGGCGGGTTCGACATGAGGCGCGACGGGCTCCCTCTCCTGGAAGGAGAGGGCTGGGGTGAGGTGTGGTCCGCCTCCGAAAAGGTCACACACCTCACCCTGTCCCTCTCCTTCCAAGAGAGGGAGCCCGCGCATCCCGCGAGATGTGTGAACGCCGTAGTCTTCCAGGAGACGGGACTCGTGCTGCCCGTGAGATGCCTGAATATCGTCGCCTTGCGGCAGGGCGGGATCGTAGGCGCGCAGCGGGAAATACCGCCCGAGATGTTGGGCGATCAGCCGGCCGAACGCGCCGAATCCGATGATCCCGACGGTGATGCGTGATGAAGGGGACGTAGCCAAAGACACGGAACTGACCTCTATGGAGCCGAGGGGCCAGCGGTACTTGGAAGAGGGTCAACCGCCGACGACCGGGGCGGTTGAGACGTGACAAAGCACCTCGCCGCTAAGGAAGCGGCGGGTGATACGATCCGGATAGGATCGGGCTCATCGTCATGGGCGGTGTCTTGGCAGGGCGGGCATCGCCCGTCGACGGAGTATTCGCGGATCAGCCCTTGTCGCGCATGATCCGGGCGCGGTCGCGCTCCCAGTCGCGTTCCTTGGCGCTCTCGCGCTTGTCGTGGAGCTTCTTGCCCCGGCCGAGCCCGAGTTCGATCTTCGCGCGGCCCTGCTCGTTGAAGTAGATCTTCAGCGGCACCACCGTGTAGCCCTCGCGCTTCGTGGCGCCGATGAGCTTGTTGATCTGCTTGCGGTGGAGCAGCAGGCGGCGCGGGCGCTTGGTCTCGTGGTTGAAGCGGTTGGCTTCGAGATATTCCGGGATGTAGGCGTTGAACAGGAACAGCTCGTCGCCCGACGGCCCGGCATAGGCCTCGCCGATGGCCGCCTTGCCCTTGCGCAGGGATTTGACCTCCGTCCCGGTCAGGGCGATGCCCGCCTCGAGGACGTCCGAGATCTCGTAGTGGAAGCGGGCGGCGCGGTTGTCGGCGACGACGCGGCGGGTGTCTTGCGGTTTGGGAGCCATCACATCGTCGGTTCTGGGGCATCGGCCTGTCCGCGCCGATACCCCTTGTCTGGAAGGAAGCTGGTGCCGTCATCGGCCGCGCGATGCGGCCGATCAACATTCATATGGTTCGCCGGCATTTCGCCTGCGAGGGGTGATCAGCCGTCGATCAGGCCGGCATGGCGCAGGGCGGCGTCGACGATGCCCTTGGTGGCATCGCTGACCGTGAGGAGCGGCAGGCGCACCTCGTCGCTCATGTGGCCGAGCCGCGACAGGGCATATTTCACCGGCGACGGGTTCGATTCCGCGAACAATCCCACATGCAGCGGCAGCAACTGGTCCTGAAACCGCAGGGCCGTGGCGTAATCGCCCGACAGGGTCGCTTCCTGCAACTTGGCGCAGAGGCGCGGTGCGACGTTCGAGACCACCGAGATGCAGCCGACGCCGCCCTGCGCATTGAATCCGATCGCCGTCGCATCTTCGCCCGAAAGCTGGATGAAGTCTTCACCCATGGCTTGGCGTTGCAGGCTGACACGGTCGAGCTTGGCCGTGGCATCCTTCACGCCGGCGATATTCTTGAGCTCATACAGCCGCGCCATGGTGTCGACGCTCATGTCGACCACCGAACGCGGGGGAATATTGTAGATGATGATCGGGATGCCGATGGCGTCGTTGACGGCCTTGAAATGCGCGTAGAGCCCCGCCTGCGTCGGCTTGTTGTAGTAGGGCGTCACCACGAGCACGGCATCCGCGCCGGCCTTCTCCGCGTTGACGGCCCGTTCGACGGCCTCGGCCGTGGAATTGGAGCCCGCGCCCGCGATCACCGGCACACGGCCGGCGGTCTCGGCGATGCAGGCGGCCACGACACGGTCGTGCTCGTCATGGCTCAGGGTCGGCGTCTCGCCGGTGGTGCCCACGGGCACGAGGCCATGGATGCCCTGCTCGATCTGCCAGACCACGAATTTGCGGAAGGCGTCCTCGTCGAAGGCGCCGTCGCGAAACGGCGTGGCGAGGGCGGTCATGGCGCCCTTGAGGCGTTGGGTCGTGGTGTCGGTCATCCTGGCGTTCCCGGCCGTCGATCTTTCGGTGGGCCGGTGTGCCGGCCGCGTCACCGCTCTCGCGGACGGGCAGACATAGGGCCTCGCTTGCACGCGCGCAAACGGTCCGTCGGCGCAGTTAATGACTTCTTAATGCCCTCTGGGACAGCTTAAGCATGTCCGCATCCGACGGGACTGGAAGAACCATGGCGTTCTGGACGCGCTCCTATCGTGCCGCCCTCCCCGTGTCCCTCGCCGTCGCCTTGGCGGGGACGACGATGTGGATCGGGCCGGCCTCGGTTTTCCCCGTGGCGGCCGGCCAGGGGGACGACATCGTCACCCGGCCGTCGAGCGATGCCGTCGCCCCGTCCGTCCTCGTGCCGGACAGCCGGGCCGCCGCCACCGATCCGGTCGCGGCCGACGCTTTGAAGCTGGACGATCGCAGCGCCGAGACTGCGCCGAGCAAGGCCCTGCCCGCCGCCGCCAAGGCCTATGCCTCCGCCGATCCTGAAGCGCCGATCGCCTTCCCCCTTCCCGATGCGGCGATGACTCCGGCCGCGCCCGTTCCGGAGGTGCCCGATCCCGCCCGCGCGGCCCAGGTGGCGCCGGATGTCGATCTCCCCGCCCTGCGCCAGGCCATCGATGCCTATCGACGCGGCAAGGTGTCCGAGGGTGACCGCCTGCGCGACGGCTTCACCGATCCCGCCGCCCTCGCTCTGCTCGAATGGGTGGCGATCCGCGCCGGCTCCGGCATCGGCTTCGAGCGCACGGTCTCCTTCACCCGGACCAACCCGGAATGGCCGGCGGGTCCGCTCCTGCGCCGCCGCGCCGAGGAGGCGCTTCTCACCGAGCGCAAGAACCCGGCGACCGTGCGCGCCTTCTTCGCCGGCACCCGCCCGTCGAGCGCTCCGGGCAAGTTCGCCCTTGCCCTCGCCTTCCGGGCGGAGGCCCTCGACGAGGACGCCGCCTCCCTGGTCCGCGACCTGTGGCGCTCCGAGACCTTCGGGCGCGCCCTCGAGACCAAGGTGATGGACGCCTTTCCGGGTGTCCTCACCCGCGTCGATCACCGCTTTCGCATGGAGCGCGCCCTCCTGAAGGAGGATTACGAGTCGGCCGGCCGGGCCGCTGCCTATGCCGGCGGCGGCTACGCCAGTCTGGTCCGCGCCCGCCGGGCCGTGGAGGACAAGAGTTCGTCGGCCGCTTCCGCGCTCAACGCCGTGCCGCCGTCGCTCCGCAGCGATCCGTCCTACATCCTGTCGCGGGCGCAGTATCTCCGCCGGGCCGACAAGCCGGTGGAGGCCGCCGCGATCCTCGCCACCGCCCCGACCAACGGCGACGTCCTGGTGGATGGCGACGAATGGTGGGTCGAGCGCCGGATCGTCGCCCGCAAGCTCATCGATATCGGCAATCCGAGCCTCGCCTACGAGGTCGCCGCCGGCCATAGCGGCCGCACGGTGGAGAAGCGGATCGAAGCCGAGTTCCATGCCGGCTGGATCGCCCTGCGCTTCCTCGACGATCCGGCCAAGGCCTCCAGCCATTTCGCCAAGGCCGCGACCATCGCCGAGACGCCGATCTCGCTCGCCCGTGTCGCCTATTGGCAGGGCCGCGCCGCCGAGGCGGCGGGTGATGCGGGCCTCGCCAAGACGTTTTACGAGCGCGCGGCGCTCCAGCCCATCGCCTATTACGGGCAACTCGCCCGGGCGAAGCTCGGACAGGCGAGCCTTCCGCTGCGCGTCGTCTCCGAACTCGAGCCCGCCGCCGCGACGGCGTTCGAGAACCGCCTGACCACGCGGGCCCTGCGCATGCTCGAGGCGGCTTCGCTCAAGGACCTGGCGCTGCCGCTCTACATCGACACGGCGAACCGCTTGACCAACCCGGCCGAGATCAGCGCGCTCGGCAACCTCGCCGTCGATGTGAGAAATTCCCGCGCCCTCGTGGCCATCGGCAAGCTCGCGGTCCAACGCGGACTGCCCCTCGACGCCCATGCCTACCCGACCATCGGCATTCCCGATTACGAGGCCTCCGCCGCCGTTCCCCTGGTGGAAAAGGCCATGGTCTTCGCCATCGCCCGCCAGGAAAGCCAGTTCGATCCCCGTGCCCAATCCAGCGTCGGCGCCCGCGGGCTGATGCAGATGATGCCGGCCACCGCCCAGCGCACGGCCCGGCGGGTCAGCGCCTCCTACGACCAGGACCGCCTCACCAGCGATCCCGCCTACAATGCCCGCCTCGGCCAGGCCCATCTCGGGGAGCTGATGGAGGATTGGCGCGGCTCCTACATCCTCGCCTTCGCCTCCTACAATGCCGGCGGCGGCAACGTGAAGAAGTGGATCGACGCCTATGGCGATCCGCGCCGGACCGGGGTCGATCCCATCGATTGGGTCGAGCGCATCCCCTTCACCGAGACCCGCAACTACGTCCAGCGCGTCATGGAGAACCTGCAGGTCTACCGCAGCCGCCTGGAAGGCAAGAGTGCTTTGCTGATCGAAGGGGACCTTCAGCGCGGGGCGCGGTGAGCCGAGGGGGTATCCTCCCCCGACCCATCTCATCCCGAAGCTTTCCCTCGAAGCCTCCGCTCGGCACTGGCAGTGGGTCGAGGTGATGGAGCGAGGCGGTCGGGGGAGCGGCCGACACGGTCGAGGCCCGACGCCCTCGGCGGCGACGGACGGGCCAGTCTCGCCAGGGCTCCGGTCCCGGCGCCGACGAGATAGGCCGCCAGGTTCAGCGCCGCGCTCTCCACCCAGAAGCCCGGGCGGCCCGGTACGAGCCCGCTGAAAGCGAGCCCGGCGAGCGCCATGGCCCCGAATCCGAGTCCGAGCCCGATGGCGGTCGAAAGCCGGTCGCGTGGCGGTCCGAAGTGCCATCCGATGGCGGTGCCCAGCGCGAGGCTGGCGGCGAGCGCGGGCCAGAGAATCGTCAACAGCAGGAGCATCGGGACGATCTCTCAGGAGCGCAGGGCGAGGCCGACGCCCTGCCCGGTGGCATTGGCGCGGCCGGCGGGCGCGGCGACGATCCTGTCCGCCGGGATGCCGGCCTGGAGCAGATACTCGACGATCACAAGCGCCCGCTGTCGAGCGATGTCGGGTTCAGGCTCCGCCGGTTTCGCCTCCTTCGGGGCTTCCGCCTTGGCATCCTTGTCCTTCGCCGCCTTGTCCTTGCCGTCCTTCACAGAGGCGGGCTTGGGATCGGCGGGCTTCGCATTAGGCTTGTCGGCCTTCGCGACCACCGGCTTCGAGGCCTTGTCGGCGTCCCGAGACTTTCCCGAATCGACCGACGAGGTGTTCTCCACCCCTGCGTCCAGGGCGGGTTTCGGTGCGCTCGCGGCACCGGCCGGGTCGCTATGACCCGTCACCTCGATGCGCAGACCGGGGCAGGCTTTCGCCGCCGAGGCCACGGCGTCGAGGGTCGGATAGAACTCCGCTCTCAGGGTGACGCCGCCGGGTGCGAAGACGAGGCGGCTCCCGTTTGTCGCGCGGTCGAACGAGTTCCGGCAGGCCGCCGGGTCGTCCAGGGTCGTGCCGGGCGGCGGCTTCACCTCGGTCTGCGCCTGCCAGCCGGCCGGCATCCGCCGGGCGAGATCGGCCTCGAACCGACCGGCACTCTCGCGGTAGAGGCTGTCGCCGGTCAGGGCGAGCTTCCTGTCCGAGAGGCGGATGTCGCCGGTGGCGAGCATGGCGAGGCTGGTGATGCCGGCCTCGACGGCGCCGATGAGGTTGGGCGGTGCGCCCTCGGCGATGCGGCTCTTGTCGACGATGCGTTCGCGGAAGAAGCGCGGTCGCAGCGTCGCCAGGATACGGTCGCGCGTAGCGCCGTCGGGAAGGTGCCCGGTCAGCGTCACCGCATCGCTCTCGCGCCGGACCATGAAGCGATAGGGCGAGAGCGGCATGGCGGCGAGATCGACCGGCCCGGCCCTGGTGCCTCGCGGTCGCCCGTCGCGCAGCAGCGCGTCGACCTCGCCGATGGCCTGCCCGTCGAGTGCGGTCCCCGAGACCGACAGGCGCGAATCGGCAAATGTGACGCTGCCGTCCTGCAACAGCGAGGAAAGCCGGAAGGCGAAGCGGCCGAGCGTGGTCGGATCGATCCCAGCCGCGAGACCACGGGCGGTCTGCATCCGGTCGTCCACCGTGGCGCCATCGGCGGCATCGTCCGCCATGGCGCGGATCTCCTCGCGTGCCGTCTCCGAGACGACATTCCCCGAAAGGACGAGGCTGCCGCCACGCTCGCGGGTCACCGCAAACCGGAAATCGGGGGTCGCCGCCGGCCGGATGTCGACCTTGCCCATGGTGAAGCCGGTCGGAGGATGGGCCAAGGCCTGCCTGACGGCCTCGTAATCGGCCACCGTCGATGCCTCGCCGCTGAGCGACACGGTGGTGTCGGCGATGGTGGCGCTGGCGCCCGGAGCCAGCGGCTTCAGTTGTTCGAGCGCGAAGGCAGAGGCGGTGGAAAAGTCCGGCGGCGCTCCACGCGCGGCTTTGGCCTGATCGACGATCCTGGTCTCGGACGGAAGTTCCGGGGCGAGCTTCGCGGCAAGCGCCCGCGGGCCGATCTCGACAGGCCGGTTGCCGGTCAGTTCGATCCGCTCCGGGCTCGTGCGCGTCGCCGTCCAGACGAAGGGAGAGGCATCCTCGACGATACCGATACGCCCGACCACGTGGCGCAGGCCGGGCAGGCGCTTGAGCCTGTCGAGGGCCGCGACGCGCCCGGCCTCGTTCGGCGCCTCTCCGGTGGCAATGAGGTCACGGCCCCGCACGTTCAGGCGCAGCCAGGGCTCCAACCCCGTCTCGGCCGTCGCACGCGCGACCGGGCCGGCGGTCTCGTCGAGCCGCCGCTCCGCGCGGCTGGCGAGGAACGGCGTCGCGACGCCGACGATGAGCGCCAGTCCGGGCAGGCCGACGGCCCAGCCGAATTTCCGGAGCAAGGGGG
>NZ_NKUG01000166.1 GCF_014845095.1 Methylobacterium bullatum
CACCGCGAGGATCTCGGCCCGGCTGCGGCCTCGCACGGCGATGATGAAGGGGAAACCGAACCTCTCCCGGTAGGCGGCGTTCAGGCGGTCGAAGGCCGCCGCATCCTCGGGCGGGAGGTGGTCGAGGCCGGCGCTGCCCTGCTCGCTCGCGGAGTCGGCCGTCATCGCCCGCGCCCGTGCCTCGGGGCCGGCGAGTTCCGGGTGGCCGTTGAGGAAGGCGAGACGCCGCGCCTCCGGCGCATGGCGCACCGCGTCCATCATCGCGGCGTGCAACTCGGCCACGCGGGCGAAGGGGCGGGCCGGCGCCACCGCCTCGGCGACCCAGGCCGCGTGTTCGAACACCCCGCCGAGCATGGCGACGAAGGCGTCCCGGTCGAGACGGTGGATGGCGGCCAGATCCGACAAAGGCTTCAACTCCAGCGATAATCCGTACGACGACCGGGCGTGCACGGGCATCGGCGCGGGATCATGCTCCCTGGCATCGACCATGGCGAACCCCGCCACCTCTTGTCCACGGCGATCTCCGCATCGCCCACGGGGGCAGCCCTTTCGAGACGCG
>NZ_NKUG01000167.1 GCF_014845095.1 Methylobacterium bullatum
CCCGAACCCGTCGGGGGGGCGGGCATTGCCGGCGATACCGAGCATCCGGCGAATTTCGGCCGCCTCTGCTCCAAGGGCTCGGCCCTCGGCGAGACCCTGTCCCTCGACAGCCGCCTGCTGCATCCCTCCGTCGACGGGGTGCGAGCGAGCTGGGAATCGGCGCTCGGCACCGTGGCCGGCGGCCTGCGCAAGGTCGCCGAGCAGCACGGCCCGGATTCGATCGCCTTCTATCTCTCGGGCCAGCTCCTCACCGAGGATTACTACGTCGCCAACAAGCTCGCGAAGGGCTTCCTCGGCACGCCGCATGTGGACACCAACTCGCGCCTCTGCATGTCGAGCGCGGTGGCCGCCCACCGGCGCGCCTTCGGCTCCGACACGGTGCCGGGCTGCTACGAGGATCTCGACGAGGCCGACGTGATCGTGCTGGTCGGCTCCAACACCGCCTGGTGCCACCCGATCCTGTTCCGCCGCATGGTCGATGCGCGCGCCAAGCGCGGCACCAAGCTCGTGGTGATCGACCCGCGCCGGACCCAGACGGGGGAGGAGGCGGACCTCTTCCTCGGCCTGAAGCCGGGCACCGACACCGCCCTGTTCTCCGGCCTCCTCGTGCATCTCGCGAGCGCGGGCGCCCTCGATTACCGCTTCGTCCTCGACCACACGACGGGCTTCGAGGGGGCGCTCGAACGCGCGCGCTCGATCGCGCCGGACATCGCCGCGACGGCCGCCGCCACCGGCCTTTCGGACGCGGATGTGGGCGCCTTCTTCGCGCTGTTCACCCGCACGAAGCGCGTCGTCACCGCCTTCTCACAGGGGGTGAACCAGTCGGCGCAGGGGACCGACAAGGGCAACGCGATCATCAATTGCCATCTGGCCACCGGCCGCATCGGCAAGGCCGGCGCGGGGCCGTTCTCCCTCACCGGCCAGCCCAACGCCATGGGCGGGCGCGAGGTCGGCGGCCTCGCCAACATGCTGGCCGCCCACATGCATTTCGCCCCCGAGGAGGTGGACCGGGTCCGCCGGTTCTGGTCGGCGCCCAACATCATCACCGGCGAGGGCATGAAGGCCGTCGCCCTGTTCGAGGCGGTGGAGCGCGGCAAGATCAAGGCCCTGTGGGTGATGGGCACCAACCCCGTCGTGTCGATGCCACGCGCCGACGCGATCCGCGAGGCGATCAAGGGCCTCGACCTCTACGTCGTGTCCGAGGCCGTCGCCGACAGCGACACCGCCATGGCGACAGGCCGCAAGACCGTTCTGCTGCCGGCCCAGGCCTGGGGCGAGAAGGACGGCACCGTCACCAATTCCGAGCGGCGCATCTCGCGCCAGCGCAGCTTCCTCAAGGCCCCCGGCGAGGCACGGGCGGATTGGGCGATCATCAGCGACGTCGCCAAGCGCCTCGGCCACGGCGAGGCCTTCGCCTATCCGAACGCCGCCGCGATCTTCCGCGAGCACGCGTCGCTCTCGGCCTTCGAGAACAACGGCACCCGCGACTTCGACATCGGCGCGGTGAGCGATATCTCGGACGCGACCTATGCCGGCGCGAAGCCGCTGCAATGGCCGCTGACGAAGCGCGGGGCCAAGGACGGCAAGCCGCGCCTCTTCGCCGACGGACAGTTCTTCACCTTCGACAAGCGCGCCCGCTTCGTCGCCGTACAGCCCCCGGCCCTAGCCCAGGCGGCGAGCGCGGACTTCCCCTTCGTGCTCAATACCGGCCGGGTCCGCGACCATTGGCACACGATGACGCGCACGGGGAAGAGCCAGCGCCTCTCGGCCCATCGCGACGTGCCCTTCGTCGAGATCCATCCCGACGACGCAACCGCGATGGGCGTGAGCCATGGCGGCCTCGCCACGGTCTCCACCGCGCATGGCGCGGCGGTGCTGGAGGTGATGGTGGGGGAGGGTATGCGCCGGGGCGACCTCTTCGCCGCCTTCCACTGGAGCGGGGCCACCGCGTCGGAGGGCCGGGTCGGCGCCCTCGCGCGCGGCATCCCCGATCCGGTCTCCGGACAGCCCGAGTTGAAGGCGACGCCGGCCGCCATCGCGCCGGCGGTCTATCGGAGCCGAGGCTTCCTGTTGACCCGCGAGCAGCGGTCGCTTCCCACCGGATGGTGGTGGGCGCGCGCCACGATCCAGGGCGGGTCCGGGCTGCACTTCGCCACCCAGGAGAGTTCGCGCGAGGTCGCGTTGATGCTGCGGGGGATGTTCCAGGGCCTCGAGATCGCCGAATATGCCGACCATGCCCGTGGCCGCTACCGCTTCGCCGCCTATGACGGGGAGCGTCTCGTCGCCTGTCTGGCCCTGACGCCCGGCGACGCGAAACCGGGCTGGGAATCGGAGAAGACCTATTTCGCCGCCGACGATCTCGAACCCTCCGCCCGGCGCGCCCTGCTCTCAGGCCGGGCCGAGACGGCGTCGGCCGGGCCGACCGTCTGCGCCTGCCACGGGGTCGGCCTCGACGTCATCACCGCCACCATCGCGGCCGGCGCCCACAGCGTCGAGGCAGTGGGTGCCGCCTGCAAAGCCGGCACGAATTGCGGCTCGTGCATTCCAGAGATCCGCAAGCTGCTGCCGCAGGCGCTTGCGCGCGACGCCGCATGAGCTCATTTTCATAGGATGAGCACGCCCCGCCAGCCCCGGGAAACCCGACCCGCCGGAATCGCCGCCCGTGAGGGCGCCGGACATGCCGGCCTCGAACCGTTGGCGGTCCTGCCGGTCTTCGTGCCGCTGCAGGGCAAGCGCGCGGTGCTGGCCGGGTCCAATGGCGGTGCGCCCTGGAAGGTGAAGCTGCTCGCCGCCGCCGGGGCGGATGTGGACGTCTACGCACCCGAACCCAGCGACGAGCTGCGCGCGGTGCCGGGCGAGATCGTCGCCGGCAGCGTCACCCTGCACGAGCGCCAATGGCAGCCCGCCGACCTCCAGGGCTCGGCCTTCTGCATCGGCGCCATGGAGGACGAGGCCGATTGCATCGCCTTCGTGGCCGCCGCGCGGGCGACCGGCGCCATCGTCAACGCCGTCGACCGGCCGCATCTCTGCGACGTGAAGTTCGGCGCCATCGTCAACCGCTCGCCCATGGTGGTGGGCATCTCCACGGAGGGCGCGGCCCCGGTCTTCGGGCAGACGGTGCGCGCCCGGATCGAGGGCATGCTGCCGCGCGGGTTCAAGGCCTGGATCGGCGCCGCCCGCGACTGGCGCGAGGAGGTCACCTCCCGCTTCCACGCCTTTTCCGACCGCCGCGCCTTCTGGGAGCGCTTCACGGATCGCGCCTTCGCCGAGCCGGACCGGACACCCACCGAGGCGGATCTGGCCGAACTCCTCGGCCAGACGGACGCCGTACCGAAGGGTGGGGCGGTGACGCTCGTCGGCTCGGGGCCGGGCGATGCCGAGCTCCTGACGCTGAAGGCCCTGCGGGCGCTCCGCAACGCCGACGTGATCCTCTACGACGACCTCGTGGCGCCCGAGATCCTCGATTATGCCCGCCGCGAGGCGCGCACCATGCTGGTGGGCAAGACCGGGCACGGCCCCTCCTGCCGCCAGGACGACATCAACGCGCTGATGGTGCAGCTCGCCAAATCCGGCAAGCAGGTGGTGCGCCTCAAATCCGGCGACCCCCTGGTCTTCGGCCGGGCCGGCGAGGAGATCGACGCCTGCCATCAGGCCGGCATCCCCGTGAGCGTGGTGCCGGGCATCTCGGCGGCGCAGGGGGCGGCCGCTTCGCTGGGCGTCTCCTTGACCAACCGCGACTCGGCGCGACGCCTGCAATTCGTCACCGGCCACGACCGCCGCGGCACCCTGCCGTCGGACCTGAACTGGGGCGCGCTCGCCGATCCGAGCGTCACCACCGTGGTCTACATGCCGAAGAAGACCCTGCGCGAGCTGCTCGACCGCGCTGTCGCCGAGGGTCTGGCACCGGCCACCCCCGCGCTCCTCGTCTTCAACGCCACGCGCCCCAACCAAGCCGTCGTGTCCGGCACAGCCGCCGATCTGGCGGACCGGGTGGAGGCATCGGGCTACGATGGGCCGGCCTTGCTGATGGTGGGCGAGGCTTTGCGGCGACAGGGGGCCGCCCTGGCGGACGAGACCGGGGAACGAGATCAGATCGCCGTGTGACAGGGTTCGTCACACCGGAGGCGTCCGCTTTTGCGGCACCGACAAGCCATAGAATGCGAGGCCCGACACGAGGGGCCCCAACAGGAAGAGCAGGTTTTCCGCCGACCCCATGGCGGCGGCGAGCCGGTGGAGAAATCCCTGCGGCCTGGAGGCGGATTCCGTCATCAGGACGAGGACGAGACAGGCGAACAGCCATACCGCGACCGGCGAGCCGAGGCTCCATGGCAGGAGATGCCGCTCGATTGACGGCCGGAAGATCGCCCCCGCGAAAATCGCGATGAGGATCAACGGCCCGGCAAAGAGAAGTCCGGCCACCATCAGGGCCATCGTCCTACCGAAGCCCCTCGACAGGGCTCGGGCCATCGTCTCCGTCGCGGCCCCATCCGGCAAAGCCGGCCAGAGCAGCATCTGAATGACCAGAACCGATCCGACGAGGCCGATGATGCCCGCCAAGGCGACGCGCAGGGTGATCGGCCAGGAGGCGGATGACATGATCGTGTTCCTTTCGTCGGCCGAGGCAGCGAGGAGATCGCGGTGATCCGGAGCGGGCGGGCTCCGGGGGATGGGTTCAAACCGTGACGCGGCGCAATCCCTCCCTCGGCGTCAGGTCGCCCGGCTGCTTGAGCCCCCACACCAGACCGAGCCGGCGCATCGCGAGCAGCACCCACCAACCCGGATCGTGCTGACCCGGCTCGATGCCGAGGCGAGCGGAGTCCGGCCAGGCATGGTGGTTGCCGTGCCAGGCCTCGCCGAAGGTGACGAGGGAGGCCGCCGGCAGGTCGTGTCCCTGCACCGCGACCCCGTCCACCGCCCAGCCCTGCGGTCCGCGCCGGTGGGTCAGGTGGCCGACGAGCCAGTGCCCGGTGAGGCTCACGGCGATCCGCACGGGAATGCCCCAGACCAGCCACGGCATGCCGCCGAGCGCGTAGAACAGGATCGCCCACGGGATCTGCTGCGCCATCCAGCTCGCCTCCAGCCAACGCAGGAAGCCATCGCGGGCGATCCTGTCCTCCGGCACGAAGCGGGGCGGGTGGGTGAGATCGAGGCGGCAATGCATCTGCCACCACGCGTCGCGCAGAAGCGGTGCGCGGTGGGCATGGAGATCGTGGCACGAGGCCTGGCGCTGCGCCCAGTCCCGGGTGTCGTGGAGCCGTACCATGCCGAGCGGTCCCGCCATGCCGACCAGCGTGCCGAGATAGACCAGCACCCGCTCCACCCAGAGCGGCGCCGACAGGCTGCGATGGATCAGGAGCCGGTGCAGGCCGATGGAGTGCCCGAGACAGAGAGTGACCGCGCTGCTGGCGAGGAAGAGCAGCACCGCACCGGGCGTGACGAAGATCGGCGCCAGGGAGACAGCCGCCAACGTCATGCCACCGGTCCAGAGCGAGCGGGACGGCGCCCAGCGGACCCGCCCTTCCGTGGCGGAGGTGTCCGGTCCCGCAATGAGGCGGGGTGTCGAGAGAAGCGTCATGCGGGCCTCCAATGATTAGGCAATTACCTAATTATATCAGCGACCAGTTTGTCAATCGTTAGCTCATCGCCTAAATGTTCGGTGAAGTGAGGCACCGATCCCATGCAGCGCGTCTTCGAGGCCCTGGCATCCCCAGTGCGACGGAAAATCCTCGCCTATCTGGCGCATGCCGAGCTGAGCGCGGGAGACATCGCCTCGCGCTTCGAGATGTCGAAACCGTCGATCTCGCAGCACCTGTCGATCCTGGAAAATGCCGGCCTGGTGGTGAGCGAGAAGCGCGGGCAGTTCGTGTTCTACCGGCAGGTGGAGGACAATCTCGCCAACACACTCGCCGGCTTCGTGCAGGAGGTCTGCCCCGTCGGCCGCCCGCTCCGGCGCGAGAGCGCCACCCTGGCCGGCGACCGTGGGAAGGGCGGGGAGGGCTGAGATCGGACGTCCCGTCGCGGCGACTCGCCTCCGGACGGCGTGAACGATCAAACACCTGTGAATCGACCCGGCGGCGCTACCCGCCCGATGGGCTTGCACCACGTCCAATGCGTGTAGAGTTCCGACCAGAATCGGAGCCGCGCCGTGATCAAGCGATTCGCTGTCCTCGCCCTTGCCCTGTCGCTCGCGACGACGACACGAGCAGCCAGCGCCGACGATCCGGTGATCGCGGCGGCGACGGACTTGACCGGTGACGTCCTGTTCCTCGAATCCGGCGCGCCCGGCATGATCCTGGTGGTCGTGCGCGGGGACGGGACCTTCATCCGCGGCTACGGCGAGACCGAGAAGGGCAACGGCATCACGCCCGACGGAACGAGCCTGGTGCGGCTCAACTCCATCACCAAGGTCTTCACCACGGAGGTGCTGGCCTCCCTCGCCACGGAGAGGAAGCTCTCCCTCGCCGATCCGCTGCAGAGCTTCGCGCCGGAGGCGAAGGTTCCCGCCTTCGAAGGGCGGCCCATCACCCTCCTCGATCTGGCGACCTATTCGGGCGCCCTTCCGCGCGAGATGGGACACGCCCCCGAAGGCACGAACCCACGCGCCTGGCCGACCCGCGACGACCGCTGGTCCTGGCTCGGCACATACACGCTGCCCTGGGCTCCCGGCACCGTCACGTCCTACTCGAATGTGGGGTTCGACCTCCTGGCCGATGCCGTCGGCGCGGCGGGGGGCGCGCCCTATTCCCAATTGCTGCGCAGCCACGTCACCACGCCGCTGGGAATGGCCGATACGGGGCTGTCGCCGACGCCGGAGCAATGCGCGCGGCTGATGATCGGCTCGGGCCTTGGCGGCCCGGCCACCTGCGTCGACACCCAGGCGACGGGCGGAAGCGGCGGCCTCTACAGCACCGGCAACGACATGGCGCGCTGGCTCCGGCACAACGTCACCGCCACGAGCGGCACGCTCGCCCTGAGCCACGCGGTCTACCGCCAGCGCCAATCGATGCCGGCAGCGATCGGCTTCGACGAAGCCTCGCCCATGGCGGGCCTCGCCCTCGGCTGGGTGGCCCTGGCGGCCAAGGAGAACGAACCGGCGTTGCTGGCCAAGAGCGGGGGAGGCGCCGGCTTCATGAGCTACGTCGCCTTCGCGCCGGGGCGCGATGTCGGAGTCTTCGTCGTCATCAACCGCATCGATTTCGCGGCGTTCTCCGCCTTGACCAGCACGACCCACAAGCTGATCGCCGCCCTCGCGATCCGCTGAACCCGAGTGGTGAAGCCGGTCTCACGCAGCCCCCGGCGACACATTGACGGTTGCCCGCATCCCCGGCCCATGCTCTTGCCGCAGCGTCCCTCCGGAACCGGCTTGAAGGCTCCCCATGCGTCGCGCCCTTCCCCTCATCCTCTTCGCCCTCGGCCTCGTGGCGCTCGGCGTCGCCGCCACCGTGCTGCTCGTGCCGAAGGCCGGGCAGGTGGCGACCAGCAGCGTCGGCGGCCCCTTCACCCTCACCGACCAGGACGGACGGCGCGTCACCGAGCGCGATTTCGCCGGGGCGACCCATCTCGTCTTCTTCGGCTTCACCCATTGCCCCGACGTCTGCCCGACCACGCTGCAGCAGATCGGTGATGTGCTCCAGGCGCTCGGCCCCAAGGGCAAGGACACGAAGGCGCTGTTCATCGCGGTCGATCCCGAGCGCGACACGCCCGAGGCCCTGAAGACCTACCTCGCCAGTTTCGATCCCCGCATCGTCGGCCTCACCGGCTCGCCGGAGGAGGTCGCCGCGGCCGTGAAGGCCTACCGCGCCTATGTCCGCAAGGTGCCGACCAAGGGAGACGATTACACGATGGAGCACACGGCGCTCGTCTACATTATGGATGGCCGGAACCGCTTCGTGAACGCCCTCAACCTGATGAAACCCGCCGACCAGGCGGCGGCGGAACTCGCCAAGGCGCTGTAACGCGTCCTGGTGCTGGGCCCCGTCATCGCGGCGGGTTCGGTGTCAGCGCCCCGCTGCGCGAGGTGCGGGACAGGCCGTGTTCGGTCTTGTTCCAGCGGTCGGGTGCGAGGATCAGTTCGATCACCCCGCGCCAGGCGGCGAGGCTGACGAGCAGGAAATAGGCCGGCAGCAGGGGCACGAAGGGGACGAGATCGTGCCAGCCCCGGCGCCGGGCGCCGATATAGGCCGGCAGCAGCATCGCCACGAAGCCCGAGACGAGCACCGTGATCGCGGCGCCCGTGGGCAGGTTCGACCAGAAATCGCTCCCCGCCTCGATCCGGCTCGGCCAGAGGGAGACCAGAGCCGGCAGCATCAGGAACGGATAGGCCAGAGCCGAGGCCACCGTGCCGGGGATGAGGGCAACGGCGCATAGGCTCGCCAACGGACCGAGTTCGCGAAACGTGACCAGGGGGGTGCGGCCATGGGTGAGGCTGGTCTGGAGAAAGCCCTTCATCCAGCGGGTGCGCTGGTTGAGCCAAGCCCTGTAGCGGGCCGGCGCCTCCTCGATCGTGTTGCTCGGCAGGTCGCCGACATCGTAGCCGGCCCGTGCCAGCCGCAGGCCGAGATCGGCATCCTCGGTGACGTTCCAGGCATCCCATCCGTAGACGGCGCGCAGGATGTGGGTTCGGAAATGGGTGGAGGTCCCACCCAGCGGCGTCGGCAGCCGCCATGCGGCCAGCGCCGGGCCGAGGACGTCGAACAGAGCCGTGTATTCGAGGGCGAAGCACCGGGTCAGCCAGGAGTCGCGGGCATTGTCGATGACGAGGCGGCCCTGCAGGCAGGCGGTGCGCGGGGAGGCGCGGGCGAAGGCCTCGGCGGCCGCCCGCAACTGGCCGGGATCGGGCACGTCCTCCGCGTCGTAGACCACGAGGCAGCTTCCCCTTGCCAGGGGCAGGGCGGCGTTGAGGGCGCGCGGCTTGGTCCTCGGCAGCCCCGGCGGCACGACGACGACCTCCACATGTGCCGGCAGGGTGAGGCATGCGAGCGCCCCCGCCGTGGCGGCATCGTCGGCTTCCGTGAGGAGCTTGATGTCGAGCTTCGCCACCGGGTAATCGAACCGCGTCAACGCCTCCATCAAGCGCGGCACCACCGCCGCCTCCCGGTAGAGGGCGACGAACACCGTGTAGACCGGCAGGTCGACGTCCGACATCCTTTGCCGGGGCGTGTCCTCCGGCGCGATCCGGCCGGTCGGGCCGATGGCGGCCACGCGAAAGGTGAGCAGGACGAGAAATCCGACCTGCACCAGGACCCAGGCCGCCGTGACGAGGAACGCCGGCAGGCAGGCCAGGGCGAAGAGGAACGCGCCGAAGACGAGGCCTGCCAGCGCAAGGAGAGGCGCCACGGGGACGGCGTTGTAGGCCCAGTCCGGCCTCCGCCTGAGAAGGTCGTCCGAGGCATGGGCCGCGACTCCCACCGAGCGCTGGGCGAAGATCGCGTGGCGCAGGGCCGTCGGGGTGGTGATCGCCGGCATCAGACCGGTGGGGCTGCGTCCCTGCAGCAATTCGACGACGGCGCGTCCCCGCGGCGCATAGACGAAGGCCGCCCCCGTCCCCGGATCGAGGGGCGCGACACCCGCGACCACACTGTCGGGAAACCGCGCCCCGGCGCCGAGGGGCAGGCGCGCGCCGAGATAGCGCGCGCCGAGGGTGAGGGCGAGGGCGCGGTAGAAGCGTTCCTCGTCCATCAGCCCGGACTGGATCAGGGCGGTGGCGGCATCGGTGCCGCTCGCCCGCGCCAGGGCGGCGGCCTTCGCCAGCAGCATCGGGGAGGCGGCGTGGCTCAGGAGAAACGCGATCTCCGGCGGCAATGCCACCGTTTCGCCGCGCAGGCTCCTGAAACCGAGGATCGACACCGGAACCGGCTCCCCGAGGCCCGGGAACGTGATAGGGGAGAGCCGTGAGCCAGACGATTCCCGCGCACAACCAGTGCGCCACAGATACAACCACACCGTCAAGCCGCCTCGCCTGGTGTGCCGCCGCTTTGCTGGTGATGGCGCTGTTCTCGGCTTGGCCGGCGGCAGCGCAAGACTCGGCAGCGCACGATACGGCCTCGCGGGACACGGCCTCGCCGAGCGTGACGATCCCGAATTTCTGGAATCCGCGCAGCCGGCTCGAACGGATCGAAGCGCCGCAGACGGCGCGCGCCGTCCGCTTCCTCACCGACGACGAGTTCCCGCCCCTGCATTTCGCCGGCCCGGACGGCGCACCCACCGGCTTCGTGGTGGAACTCGTCCGGGCGGTCTGCGAGCGCCTGTCGCTCAACTGCACGATTCAGGCGCGGCGGTTCGATACGCTGCTCGACGCCCTGGCCGACCGGCAGGGCGATGTGGTCGCGGCCGCGATCCCGCTCACCCCGACCCTGCGCAGCCGCTTCCTCGCCACCCGTCCGTATTTCCGCTGGCCGGCGCGCTTCGCGGCCCGCACGGACAAGGGCCTGCCCGCCCCCTCGGCCAAGGCGCTGGCCGGCAAGTCCGTCGGCATCGTCGGGGCAAGCGCCCATGCGGCCTATCTGAAGGCGTTCTTCCCCCAGGCGGAGGCGCGCGAGTTCACCGACCTCGCCACCGCCGAAGGGGCGCTCCGGCGCGGCGACGTGGATTACGTCTTCGCCGACGGGCTCAACCTCGCTTTGTGGATCGGCGGCATCGATTCCTCGAATTGCTGCGCACTCGTGGGCGGCGACTACCTGGAGAACCGCTATTTCGGCGAGGGCATCGGCCTCGTCACCCGGCGCGAGGACACGGCCCTCTCGCGCGCCCTCGACGAAGCCCTCCAACGGCTCTGGGACGAGGGGAAATACGCCGAGCTGTACCTGCGGTTCTTCCCCGTCAGTCCGTTCTGACTCGCCGGCCCATGCCTATCGGGCAGCCGGGCTAGCCGCGGGCCTGCAAGATCCCGCGTGCCTCCTCCGCCAGTTGTAGGGTCAATTCCGCCGCCCCCGTTTCCCGCGCCAGAGCCGCCGCCTGTCCCGACCAGAGCGGCGAGAAATCGCCCGAGCCTTCCGCCTCCGCGCGCTGGCGCAGGGGCTGGAGCGCCACGGCGGCGGAGGGAAAGGCCGGCGCGTCGGCGCTCACCGGGCCGAGCTCCGCCAAAGTACGATTGACGAGACCTCGGGCGGGACGGCCCGTGAACACGTTGGTGAGCGCGGTATCCTCGTCGCGGGCGGCCCGTAGCGCCGCGAGATGGACGGCGGAGATGCCGGCCTCCGGGCAGAGGAGATAGGCCGTGCCGATCTGGACGGCGGAGGCGCCGAGGGTGAGCGCCGCGGCGATCCCGCGCGCATCGGCGATGCCGCCGGCCGCGATGATCGGCACGCGCACCGCGTCCACCACCTGCGGCACCAGGGAGAAGGTGCCGACCTGGGACTCCACCGCATCGGTGAGGAACATGCCACGATGCCCCCCGGCATCGGACCCTTGGGCGATGATCGCGTCCACGCCGCGCTCTTCGAGCCAGCGGGCCTCGCGCACCGTGGTGGCGGAGGAGACGACGAGACAGCCCGCCTCCCTGACGCGGCGGAGGAGGGCGGCCTCGGGGAGCCCGAAATGGAAGCTGACCACCACCGGGCGCAGATCCTCCACGACGGCGCACATCGCCTCGTCGAAGGGCGCACGGTTGGCAATAGCGACGGGCGCTGCGGGGTCGAGGCCGAGTTCGCGGTAATAGGGCGTCACGCGCTGGAGCCATGCGGCCTCGCGGGCCGGATCGGCGGCGGCCGGCGTGTGGCAGAAGAAATTCAGATTGAACGGACGATCCGTGCTCCGGCGGATCGCCGCGACCTCGCTGCCTACCTGCTCGGCGTTCAGGGCGGCGCAGGCCAGCGACCCGAGGGCGCCGGTGGTGGAGACGGCGGTCGTGAGCCGGCCCCGAGGCCCGACCATCGGTGCCTGGACGATGGGATGATCCAGACCGACGAGATCGAGGAAACGTCTGTCGGGCCACATGGCATGGTCTCCTTGGCAAGGCGTCGATCACCGTCTGTCTACACCATCGAAGCGCGATGGTTTCCGGTTGGCTCCGCATCCCGTGAGGAACGCGATGGAAAGCCTCGCTCGGGGTGGATAACCCCGCTCGCAGACGAGTTTCGCGGCCCGTCCGGATGTCGGATCGCGCGGGAACATGGTCCAACTATTGCTGGTGTTTCGGCGAGGTTTGCATCGGCGCCGATGGTGTGACGGACCTCGAGGCGATCCATGGCGATCCGGTCATATCCCGTTCCCGATGCGTCATCGACCCGGCCTCGTCCGTCGCTCGACGCGGCTTACCGCCGGATTACCTGGCGCCTGCTGCCGTTCCTGATGGCGCTCTGGATCCTGTCCTGGATCGACCGGGTCAATATCGGCTTTGCCAAGCTGCAGATGCTGTCCGATCTCAAATTCAGCGAGACGGTCTACGGCATCGGCGCGGGCATCTTCTTCATCGGCTACTTCCTCTGCGAGGTGCCGAGCAATCTGCTTTTGGAATATATCGGCGCCCGCAAGACCATCGCGCGGATCACCTTCCTCTGGGGCGCCTGCTGCGTGGCGATGATGTTCGTCACCACACCGGCCTTCTTCTACGTGCTGCGCTTCCTGCTCGGAGTGTTCGAGGCCGGCTTCTATCCGGGCGTGATCCTGTATCTCACCTACTGGTACCCCAGTGAGCGGCGGGCGAAGGTGTTTGGGCTGTTCATGTCGGCATCGGCGATCGCCGGGGTGATCGGCGGGCCGCTGGCCGGGGCGATCCTCACCGGCCTGGACGGCGTGAATGGCTGGGACGGCTGGCAATGGGTGTTCCTGCTGGAGGGCATCCCGTCGATCCTCGCAGGGTTCGTCACGCTCCTCTACCTGACCGACCGCCCCGCCAAGGCCACCTGGCTGACGCCGGAGCAGCGGGCGCTGATCGAGGCGGATCTCGGCCGCGACGCCGAGGCCCTCGGCCCACGGGAACACCGCATCCTCGCCTCCCTGAAGAATGTCCGGGTCTGGCAGTGCATCGCGATCTACTTCTGCCTCGTCACGGGGTACTCGGCGCTGATCTTCTTCGGGCCGAGCGTGGTACGTGATGCCGGCTTCACCGACCCTCTCACCATCGGCTGGATCATGTCGGCGGCCTATCTGTGCGGCGGTATCGGGATGGTGCTCAACGGGCGTCATTCCGATCGAACCGGAGAGGTGCGCCTGCATTGCGGCATACCGGCGATGATCGGGGCGCTGGCCATCGCCCTCGTCGGGTTCCTCGTCCCGGCCAGCCCGGCTCTGGCGATGCTGGCGCTCGCCGTGGCGATCGTCGGCACGATGAGCGCGATCCCCGTCTTCTGGCAGATTCCCGGGCGGTTCCTGGCGGGCTCCGCCGCCGCGGCCGGCTTCGCCCTGATCAACTCGATGGCCAACCTCGCGGGCTTCGGCGCCCCCGCGGTGATGGGCTATCTGCGCGAGAATACCGGCTCGGCCTCCGCCGGCCTGTGGCTGATCGCGGCCTTCCAGCTCGCGACGATCGTGCTGATCCTCGCCTTCGTCCCGCCCGCCACCCCGGCCGGCGAGCGCCGGGGTAGCGGGTGG
>NZ_NKUG01000168.1 GCF_014845095.1 Methylobacterium bullatum
GGCGATGCCGCCGCCGGTGCCAACGACATCGCCGGGTGCCAGCGGGTCGCCCGGATGATCCGCCGCGACGGCGTCGTCATGCCGTCACCGCTCATGTCGCTGGCCGCCCTCGATCTGAAGTATCTCGAAGCGGCGCGGTAAGTCCGATCTCATCTCGACGACGAGAAACGGCCCCTTGCGAGGGGCCGTATTTCGTTGGTCACCGGCCTCGCAGCCTGTTCGACCCGATGCGTCTGCGAATGCTCGTGCCAGAGTCGACCATCCGCCAAAGTCGATCATCCCAAGCCATCACCTCATCCTGAGGTGCCCGCGTCAGCGGGCCTCGAAGGAGGCCTCCAGAAGCCGCTTCGATATCTGGAGCCCTCCTTCGAGGCCTTCGCTACGCTACGGCACCTCAGGATGAGGTAAAGTCTTGGAAACACACTTGAAACCAGTGGTAAAATCTGACGTTTGGTGCCCGCCGCCGGGGCTGCCCACGACCCATTGCGGACTCGTGATTGGACGTGAGACACTGCAGGCCAGACGCCCTGATTGTCGAACACGATGCCTCCACCCTTCAAGGTCGAACTGGCCGAACACAATCCACATTGGTCGGTAGCGGCACTCGCGGAAGCGTCCGTTCTGCAGGATGCGCTCGGTTCAGCCTTGTTGATCGTGCACCACATCGGATCAACGGCCATCCCAGGCTTGAGGGCGAAGCCAATTCTCGATCTCCTGCCCGTCGTCCGAAGCATCGGCGAGATGGACTTGAGGAAGACGAACCTCGAACAAATCGGTTACGACTGGTGGGGTGAGTTTGGGCTTCCCGGGCGGCGTTACGTCACAAAGGACGAGCCGGGCACCGGGCGGCGTCTTGTCCAAATGCACTGCTATGAAATCGGTGCGCCGGACATCGACCGGCATCTCGCTTTTCGCGACCACCTTCGGGAGCGACCGGAGATCGTTGCCTCCTACGAGCATGAGAAAGCTCGCTGCCGGGCACTCTATCCCAACGACTCTCACGCGTATGGCGCATGCAAGAGTGCATGGATCGAGGCCGTTGAAGCTGCCGCTCTGGCTGATTGGCGGCGCTCCTCATTATGACGGGACCATTCATCTAAACCGTACGACAGCTAACGACCCATTGCACCCGTTGCGCGTCGCTGTTTCGGTGAAGCGAGCACAACGCCGAGCCATCCGTCATGAGCCATGAACTCTACCGCGTGATCCGCCTGCTCGAACGAGAGGGTATACACTACCGCCTTGACCGCCATCGCGATGACAGCATCCTGATCACAGCGACTCTAGTGGGCGAGCGTATCGAGATCGACGTGTTCGAGGACGGGCACGTAGAATATTCCCGGTTCCGGGGTAACGAAGATGTAGAGGATGAAATCCCCATCCTCGAAATTCTGCTCCGCGAGCAAGGTAGGGAGTGACACCACTTCTGCCTTTCAACTTAGGCGGAAGAGACCACAAAGCGCTGGATTGATCGCGCCGTCGCCTCAGCCCTGGCCTTCTGGCCCAATCGAGTACCGAGGGCCATGTGTTCGCGCTCGATGCACAGGAGATATTTCACCGCTTCCGCGAGTGGTCTTCCACTCCGAAAATCGGCAACGACCTTATGCAGATAGTCATCGTATTCGTCGGCGAACGGCTTCTGATCCCATGACTCACCCTCTGTGAGAAGCCCGACGGGGTCCCATTCCTTCCAGCCAATATCCCGTAGGCGGGACAGCGTGATGGGTAGATCAGTGCTCATCGACGGGATGCTACCATGAATGTCATTTTTCCACCCATCGGGGACGCTCAGGGCGGGTTCCATCCGTCAGGTTTTGACTGCTCGCCTCAACGACGGCCCTGATCGCCGATCGGCTCAGGCGATGCGGTCGCCCGTTTCCAGATGAACGCCACGGCGACGACGAGCACGGCGCAGATCGCGGCAGCGGCCTGGTGCGCGTGGGGCACGGAGGCCACGTGTTCGGCGATGTAGGGATCGGTGACGATCATCTCGCCGGCGATCCAGCCGAGAAGCGCGGCGCCCGCCCAGATGACGAGGGGAAACCGCTTCAGCAGCGTCGTGATGAGGGAGGCGCCCGCCACGATGAGCGGGATCGACAGCAGCAGGCCGAAGACGAACAGCGAGACCTCGCCCTTCGCCACGGCGGCGATGGCGACCACGTTGTCGAGACTCATGACCGCGTCGGCGATGGCGATGGTCCGCACCGCCTTCCACAGGGTCGCGCTGTCCTTCACCGCGTGACCTTCCTCGTCTTCACCGAGGGCGAGCTTCACCGCGATCCAGAGGAGCAGGAGCCCGCCGCCGATCCGCAGGAACGGCACCGCCAGCAGATAGGTGATGACGACGGCGAACAGGATGCGCAGCCCCACGGCCGTCCCCGCGCCCAGGAGGATGCCGGTCCGGCGTTGCTCGGGGGGCAGGGATCGGCAGGCCATGGCGATGACGACCGCGTTGTCGCCGGAGAGGAGCAGGTCGATCCAGACGATCTGCAGCACCGAGACGAGGAAGTGCGAGTCGAGAAAGTCCATCGGCGCTTTCGGTCGGGTCGGGGTGGCAATGGAGACAGGTGAGCGGCCCCCCCGCTCGAAAGCGGATCGACCTCGGCCATGACCCGGCACATCGTGCCGGAGCCAGTGCAATGCAAGCGTCGGTCACGCTCTGCGCGATGGCGACGGGAGATTCCCTATCGGTACAGCACGACGTGCGGATAGACCTCGATCGTGTCGCCGGGCTCGATCGTGGTCACCTCGTCGTGGAGCGCCGCCAGCCCGTCGCTGCCCGTGAGCGAGGTGAGGAGGCCGGCCCCGTCCCGGGGGAACTTCACCGCCTCCAACCCGCCATCGGCGACGCGCCTCAGGCCGACGCGCACGAATTCGCGGCGGCCGGCCTTCTTGCGATAGGCGAAGGTGGAGCGGACCGGGATCGCCAGGGGTGCGTCGAGACGTTCGCCGCCCAGGCGCGCCAGCAGGGGGCGCACCACGAAGAGCAGGGTCACGTAGGCGGCCACGGGATTGCCCGGCAACCCGACGAAGGGCGTGCCCCGCACGACGCCCATGGCCACCGGACGGCCCGGCTTGATGCCGAGACGCCAGAACACCAGGCTGCCGACACTCTCCACCGCCGGTTTCACGTGGTCCTCCTCGCCGGTGGAGACCCCGCCGGAGGTGAGGAGGAGATCGTGGGCGGACGCCGCCTCGGCGAGGTGGGCTGCGAGAACAGCCCGGTCGTCGCGCAGGATTCCGAGGTCGCTCACCTCGGCGCCGAGGCGCTTCAGCAGGGCGACCAGCATCACCCGGTTGGAATCGTGGATCGCCCCCGGCGCCAGGACGGCCCCCGGTTCGGCCAGTTCGTCGCCGGTGGAGAACACCGCCACCTTGAGACGGCGGCGGACGGCCAGGGACGAGCGGCCGGTGGCGGCGGCCAAGGCCACGTCCTGCGGCGAGAGGCGCCGCCCGGCGGTGACGATGGTGCCGCCCTTGGGCACATCCTCGCCGGCGAGCCGGCGGTTCGCCCCGTGCTTCAAGCCCGGCGGCAAGACGATGCCGGTCCCCTCCAGCGTCACGTCCTCCTGCATGAAGACCGTGTCGGCGCCGCCCGGCATCCGCGCGCCGGTGAAGATGCGGACCGCGCTCGGGCCGCCCGCCATCGTCAGTCCGGCTTGGCCGGCGGCGACCCGGCCTTCGACGATCATCCGCGTCTCAGCCGAAGGGGCGAGGTCGGCATGGCGCACGGCGTAGCCGTCCACCGCCGAATTGTCGAAGGGCGGCAGGTCGATCCCGGCGGTCACGTCCTCCGCCGCGACGCGTCCGTCCGCCTCGTGCAGCGGCACGGTCTCGATCCCGGCCAGGACGGGAAGCCGCTCCGCGATCAGCGCGAGGGCGTCGTCGACGCTCATCAATCGTCCGCCGAAGGCGAAGCAATCGTCAGTCAGCTGCGCCATGGCCTTCGATCCTGTTCAGGATGGCATCGACCGGTTCCGCCAGGGACGCGACGAGATCGGCGATGGCCGCCACGTCGTCGAGATCGACCACGGGGATCCCCGCATCGGGGAACGCCCGGTCGCTGGCGATGGCGACGATGTTCTCGTCCTGCGGATGAAGCGGCGGACGGCCGTTGGCGTTCCGATGGATTTCGATCTTTGGATGGCCCTCGCGCTTGAAGCCCTCCACCAGCACGAGATCGCAGGGGCCGAGACGGCGCAGCAACTCGGCGAGGCTCGCCTCTTCGCCGTCGCGCACCTCGTGCATCTGCACCCACCGGACGGCGGACGAGATCAGCACCTCCGACGCGCCCGCCTGGCGATGCCGGTACGAATCCTTGCCCGGCTGATCCACGTCGAAGGCGTGATGCGCGTGCTTGATGGTGGAGACCGTCAGCCCACGGGCGATCAGCGCGGGGATGAGCTTGGCGAGCAGGGTGGTCTTGCCCGCCCCGCTCCAGCCGGCAAGGCCCATGACCCGCATGGCGTGCTCCGTCATGACAAGGTCCGCGCGCGGGGAAAGCCGAGTTCGGCCAGCGCCGAATCGGTTTCCGGCTCGGCGAGGAGGGAGAGGAAGGCGGCGAGCGCCGGTTCCCGCGCCCGGTCCTCGGCATAGGCGAAATCGTAGCGCTCGTCGGTGAGCGGCAGGCAGCCGAGGCCGTAGGCGCGGGCCACGCTCTCGATGGCGACGCCCCAATCCGCCCGGCCCTGGGCCACGGCGGCGGCCACGGCGTTGTGCGAGCGGGGCTGGTTCCAGAACCCCGGAGGCCGGGCGCCGTTCAGCACCCCGTCGATGAGGAGCCGCGTCCCCGAGCCGGTGTTGCGGTTCACCATGATCGCGTCCGGGTCGCGGACCAGGGCCGAGACCGCCTCCGCCGCGTCGCGTCCCGCGAACCGGGCATCGCCGGGGCGGAACACGACGCCCTGCATGCGCCCCCAGCCTTCCGCGAGGCGCAAGCCCGGCGTGAGGAAAGGCGTGTTGTAGCGGCCGGTCTCGGGGTCGAGGAGATGCATCGCGGCGCTGTCGCATTCGCCCCGCTTGAGGGAGGCGAGGCCTCCGGAGGAACCGACCCAGATGGTGCGCGCCCGGATGCCGCGCTCGGCCAGGCGTCCGACGATGGCGTCGAGGCCGATGCAATGGCTGCCTACGATGGTAAGGTCGGGCGCGCGGGAGCCGGCCCCGATCCGCGACAGGCTCACCCGCTCGCCGGCCTCCATCCCCGCCCGCGCGGCGGGAATCGCGAAGAAGCCGTCGGCCTGGGAGAAGGCCGTCACCGAGCCGGAGCCCTTGGAGAGCGGGACCGCGACGGGAGCGTCCCGTCCATGGGTGAGCGAGGCCATGACGAATTCCATCCGCCCGCGTTCGGAGGCGATGCGCTGGGGAAGGACAGCCTCGACGCTGTCCTCCTCCCGTGGGGGAAGCCCCGCCAGCGACCGGACGAGCGGCACCACGAAGTCGTGGAAGGTGAACATCGCGGAGGTCGGGAAGCCCGGCAGCACGACGATGGCCTTGCCCTGCGCCTTGGCGAGGCAGAGGGGCTTGCCGGGCTTGAGGGCGACCCCGTGGACGAGGATGCCGGGGTCGCCGAGGCGCGAGAGGATGCGGTGCGAGACGTCGCCCGCCCCCTTCGAGGTCCCCCCTGACAGGACGACGACGTCGCAATCCGAGAGTGCCGCACGGATCGCGGTCTCGAGGGCGGCCTCGTCATCCGCGACGATGCCGAAGGGCACGGGGTCGCCGCCATTCTCTTCGACCGAGGCGGCGATGATGGCCCCGTTCGAATCGTAGATCCCGGCGGCCGGCAGGGGCTGGCCCGGAGCCACCAGTTCGTCGCCGGTGGACAGCACGGCGATTCTCGGGCGGCGCACCACCTCGACCGCGGCGAGGCCGCAGGCGGCGAGCATGCCGATTTCCCGCGCCGTGATCACGGTGCCCTTGCGCAGTACCGTCTCGCCGCGTGCCATGTCGGAGCCGGCATAGCCGACGAACTGCCCGGGTGCCGCCACCCGGTCGAGATCGATGGCGAGCGGTCCTTCGCCGGATGCGATCCCCGTGGCCTCCACCATCACCACCGCGTCGGCTCCGCGCGGCATCACGCCGCCGGTGGCGATGGCCGTCGCCGTGCCCGGCAGGACGACGAGCCGGGGCGCGACGCCGCAGGCGAGGATCTCGTGATTGAGGCCAAGCCGGCGCGGCTCGGCCTGGCTCGCGCCCATCGTGTCGGAGGCGCGGAGGGCGAAACCGTCGACGAGGGCGCGGTCGAAGGGAGGCACGTCGATGGGCGAGGCGACATCACCCGCCAAGGCGCGTCCGAGGCAGGCGGCCAGCGGCACGCTCTCCGCCGGCAGCGCGGCATGCGGGATCGCCGTGCGAAACCGTGCGACGGCCTCGTCCCGGCCGACCACCTGGAGGAACTGCTCCTGGCGTGCCGCGCGCGACAGCCTCGCCAGGAAATCCTCTTTCGTCTCAGCTCCGTCGGGGCGGTTCACAGGGGCACGACCTCGATCCACTCGCCTTCAGGGTAGCCTTCCCGCTCCGGCGGCACCAGAACCGCGCCCTCGGCGAGGATCAGGCGACGCAGCGGCAGATCCCCGCCGCCGATGGGCTCCACCCCCTCCCGCGTCCTCCGCACGAAGACGATCTCGCTCATGCCGACGGTGGAGGCGATCTTCCGGGTCAGGCGGCCTTTGACGCCCTCGGGCGGACTCGCTCCGGAGAGACGGGCCAGCAAGGGCCGCCCGAGGGCGAGGAATGTCGCGAGGGCGGCGTCCGGCCGGCCGGGCAGCAGCAGGACCGGGACCGCCCCGATCCGCCCGAAGCCGGCGCTCTCCCCCGGATGAAGGGCGATCCCGTGCGCGTCGAGGCGGCCCGTTCGGGCGAGGGCCTCCGCGCTGTGATCGGCGCGGCCGAACCCGGTGCCGCCGACGACGAACACCGCGTCGGCCCCATCGACCCGCAGCGCGGCGATGATGGAGTCCACGTCGCGGGCGGAGTCGCTCGACGTGACGCGGCCCCCCGCCGCCGCGACCCAATCGGCGACAGCCGAGGCGGACCCATGACCGATTCCGACGATGTGGATATGGGGGCTTCGGACCACGACCGTCTCGATCCCGGCGCCAAGGAGGGCAAGGGCACGGAGCGGCGTCAAACGCTCGCCGGCCCGCGCCAGCACGTCCCCGCGCGCGACCTCCTGACCGACGCGGGAGATGCCCTCGCCCTGCGCCGCATCGGCGACGATGTCCCCGTCGGCGCCGACCGCGTCCGGCATCAAGACGGTGTCGGTGCCCGGCGGCAGCACGTCGCCATCCTCCACCCATGGGGGCGGTCCTCGCAGAGCGACGGGTGCGTAGGGGGAGGCGCCGGTCACATCCCCGGCGGCCACGGCCCAACCGTCCCGGCGCGCGCGCGGCTCGACGGGACGATCGGTGAGGGCCACCCCATCCTCTGCGAGGACGAAGCCGATCCCGTCCCGGACGGGCACGAGGATAGGGGCGACGGGCGCGACCGCGAGAAGCCGCACCAAGGCCTCGTCGAGGGGCATCGAGGCCGAAGTGGCGGACCGGATCGACATGCGCGAAGACGGATGCGGCATCGCGGGCGGGTGAGCAACCCCGCCCGTGACGGATCAGCCGAGCGGTGGCCGGCGGGGCAGACGGGATGCGTTGCCCCGGCTAAAAGCCGGTCCGGTCGGATGTTTCAGCGGATCCTCATGCCGAAGGCGACCGGCTGCCGAAGTCTGTCATCCAATCAGACGACCTCATCCTTGTAACTTAC
>NZ_NKUG01000169.1 GCF_014845095.1 Methylobacterium bullatum
CCAGGAGAGAGAGCGCCGCGAGGATCAGCGGAAGAAGCGCGGCGGCGGCGGCGGCGGGCAGGGTCGCTGCCAGCATCGCGGCGACCGCGGCGACGATGACGAGGCCGAACAGGACGAAGATGCGGGCACTGGGCGCGGCCACGAGAACCATCAGCGCCCAGGACGCGCTCTGCACGATCTCGCTCAGCATGAAGGCGCTGCGCCAGCGCCTGACCGACACGGAATCCGCCGGCTGACGAAGGAAATGCTTGGTCAGCCCCATCGACAGGCCGACGCCGCAGAGCAGGCAGACGACCCAGGACAGGGCGATGGGAACCGGCACCCAGAGCGACGACGCCCCTGCGATGAGAAGCCCGAGCACGGCATGGGTCAGACCGGCACCGGAGCGGTACTCGGCATAGATCCGGATCAATTCGTAATCGAACGCGCGTTCCAGACCGTTCGCCGAGGTCAACCGCTCGCGCGCCGATCGGATGTCTCGGGCCACCTTGCGGCGGCGAGCGGATTCCGGTGCCGAAGGACCGCGTCCGCGCTGAACCATCTCCGCTGTCAGGTCGGACATCACCGTTTTGAGGATCTTTTGAGAGGAAAACCTGCGGTCGGAAGGACCGTGACCCGTCGACGCTGCGACCCGGCGAATCTGCGCCCGATAGGTTAAGAACGACCTGACCCGGTCATGACACTTGTCTCCAAATCGCGCCCATCCACGGCGCGCGACCCGACGCTGCATCGACGCCGATCTCAGATCGATGTGTGCAGGCGCACATTTTTCGGAAGTGTGTAATATTTAGAACAAGTCGATACTGAAGTCGGAGAGACGTCATGCTGAAACTGAATGTCGACGGCGTGTCGCATGATGTCGATGCCGATCCCGACATGCCGCTCCTGTGGGCGCTGCGCGATCATCTCGACAAGACCGGGACGAAATACGGCTGCGGCATCGCCCAGTGCGGCGCCTGTACCGTCCATCTCGACGGCCAGCCCGTCCGCTCCTGCCAGACCCGCATCGGCGATGTGGGTGAAGCGAAGGTCACGACGATCCAGGGTGTGTCCGGGCGGGTGGCGGAGGCGGTTCAGACCGCGTGGCGCGGCCTCGACGTGGTCCAGTGCGGTTACTGCCAGTCCGGTCAGATCATGTCGGCCATCGGCCTGCTCTCGACCACCCCGAAGCCGAGCGACGCCGAGATCGACGGCGCGATGGACGGTAACATCTGCCGCTGCGGTACCTACCAGCGCGTTCGCGCCGCCATTCACGAAGCCGCCCGCTCCCTCGCCTGATCCGAACCCGATGCCGGCCCAGGGGCCGGCATTGTCCTGCCCGATACCGTGCGCGTCATCGTCTCCGTGGAGGAAGCCATGCTGAAGGTCCGTCAGACCAAATCCGAGGCGGCTGCTCCCCGTCCGTCGCGCCGCGCCTTCCTCGGCGGGGCCGGTGTCGCCGCCGGAGCCCTGGTGATCGGATTCACCCTCGACCCGGCCAAACAGGTTCGCGCGGCGGCGGGACCCGACCTGTCCTCCGCTCCCGCCCAGCCCAATGCCTTCGTGCGGATCGCGGCCGACGATACGGTCACGGTGCTGATCAAGCATCTCGACATGGGGCAGGGCAACACGACGGGCCTCGCCACCATCCTGGCCGACGAGCTCGACGCCGACTGGTCCCGCGTGCGGGTGGCCTTCGCGCCGGCCGACGCGAAGCTCTACAACAACCTGCTGATGGGGCCGATCCAGGGGACCGGCGGTTCGACCGCGGTGGCCAATTCCTGGTTCCAGCTCCGCAAGGCGGGGGCGGCCGCCCGTGCCATGCTCGTCTCCGCCGCGGCCGAGAAATGGTCCGTCCCGGCCTCCGAGATCACGGTTTCGAACGGCACGGTCCGCCATCTCGCCTCGAAGCGCGAGGAGCGGTTCGGTGCCCTGGCCGAGGCAGCGGCGGCGATCCCCGTGCCCGAGCAGCCGAAGCTCAAGGATCCGAGCCAGTGGGTCCATATCGGCAAGAAGCTGCCGCGCCTCGATTCCGTGGCCAAGACCAATGGAACTGCGATCTACGCCATGGATATCCGCCGGCCGGGTCAGGTCACGGCCGTGGTGGCGCATGCCCCGCGTTTCGGCGGCACCGTGTCGACGGTCGACGATAAGGCCGCCCGCGCCGTTTCCGGCGTTATCGACGTCGTGACGATTCCCACCGGCGTCGCCGTGATCGCCAAGGACACCTGGTCGGCGATGAAGGGCCGGGACGCCCTGTCGGTCACCTGGGACGAGCGCACGGCCGAGAAGCGATCCTCCGACGCCATCCTCGCCGAGTATCGCGAGACGGCCAAGCGGCCGGGCATCGTCGCATCGGAGAAAGGCGATCCCGCCGCCGCCATCGCCGGGTCGGCCAAGGTCATCGAGGCGGAGTTCACCTTCCCCTACCTGGCCCACGCGGCCATGGAGCCCCTCAACGCCACGATCGAGCGGGCGGCCGACGGCTCCTACGACATCTACGCCGGCCTCCAGTTCCAGACGATCGAACAGGCGGTGGCCGCCGCGACCCTCGGTGTCACCGCCGACAAGGTCAGGCTGCACACGCAATGGGCCGGCGGATCGTTCGGACGACGGGCGACGCCCACCGCCGATTACATCGCCGAGGCCGCGTCCATCATGAAGGCGACCGGCGGCAAGGCGCCGGTCCATCTGGTCTGGACCCGCGAGGACGACATGGCGGGCGGGTATTACCGCCCGATGGTGCTGCACACCCTCAAGGCCGGCATCGACGCCAAGGGCGCCGTGACCGGCTGGCAGCACCGGATGGTCGGCAAATCGATCATGATCGGCTCGCCCTTCGAGGCGATGCTGGTGAAAAACGGGGTCGATTCCACGTCCATCGAGGGCGCGTCGGACACGCCCTATGCCCTCCCGGCCTACCGGTTCGAGGTCCACAACGCCCGCGAGGGCGTGCCCGTCCTCTGGTGGCGTTCGGTGGGTCACACCCATACGGCGCAGGCGATGGAGGTCTTCATCGACGAGTTGGCCCACGCCGCCGGTGCCGATCCGCTGGCCTATCGCCTTGGCATGCTGACCGGCGCGCCGCGCCTGTCCGGTGTCCTGAAACTCGCCGCCGAGAAGGCGGATTGGGCCAAGCGCAGCGGCGGCAAGGGCCAGGGCCTCGGCATCTCGGCGCACGAGTCCTTCGGCTCCTACGTGGCGATGGTGGCCGACATCACGGCGGATGGCAGCCATGTGAAGGTCAATCGCATCGTGGCGGCGGTGGATGTGGGCGTCGCCGTCAACCCGGACGTGATCCGTGCCCAGGTGGAGGGATCGGTCGGCTTCGCGTTGTCATCGGTCCTGCGCAACAAGATCACGCTGACGGACGGGGTGGTGCAGGAGAAGAATTTCGACGCCTACGAGCCGACGCGCATGAGCGAGATGCCGGTGGTGGAGGTCCATATCGTGGCCTCCGATGCCGCCCCGACCGGCATCGGCGAGCCGGGCGTGCCCGTCATCGCCCCGGCGATCTCCAACGCGATCTTCGCCGCGACGGGGCAGAGGCTGCGCTCCCTGCCCCTGGATCTCAGCGGCCTCAAGGGGGTCTGAGCCCGAAGGGCAGCGCGCCTCCGCCAGCGGCGGGGGCGTCAGCGCCTCAGGAAGTCGATGAGGTCCGTCGTCAGACGCTCGTGATGGGTCAGCGGTATCGCGTGCGGAGCCCCCTCGTAGATCTCGAATTCCGCGCTCGGCACGGCTGAGGCCGCGACCTTTCCGGTGACGTCGATCGGCACGGTCTGGTCGGCATCGCCATGGATGATCAGGCAAGGCACGGTGACCTTCGCCATGTCGGGCCGGAAATCAGTCTCGGAGAAGGCCTTCACGCAGGCGATGGTGGCCTTGGGCGAGGCCAGCATGGCGACCTGCCCGGCCCAGGCGATCATCTCCGCAGAAGCGGGTGAGCTGAACACGCCCGCACCGAAGAAGCCCTTGTTGAATTTGGCGAGGAAGGACGGCCGGTCCATCTTCAGCCCGTCGATGATCTCCTCGAACACGCCGGCATCGACACCGTCGGGATGATCGGGCGTCTTCAGCATCATCGGCGTCACCGCCGAGATCAGGACCGCCTGGGAGATCCGGTCGCTGCCGTGCCGTGACAGGTAGCGCACCACCTCTCCGCCCCCCATGGAAAAGCCCACCAGGGTCACGTCGGTGAGGTCGAGGGCGTCCAGCACCGCCTTCAGGTCGTCGGCGAAGGTGTCGTAATCGTAGCCCTGCCAGGGCTGGTCCGAGCGTCCGAAGCCCCGGCGGTCATAGGCGATGGTCCGGAAGCCCGCCTCGACGACGGGCACCATCTGGTACTCCCACATATCCGCGTCGAGGGGCCAACCGTGGAGGAAGACCACGGGCCGTCCGCTGCCCCAGTCCTTGTAGTAGAGGCTCGTGCCATCCGGCGCGGTGATGAAGGCCATGGGGCTGCTCCCTGTATTCCCTGGTCGGGCGTGCTCGCGGGTGAGCCCGGCAATGCCGGCTCCTATGGCGATTCAAGCGCGGGGTGCGGCCTCTCGTTCCCGCGGCATGGATTCCCGGCACCCCGGATTCCCAGGGGCAGATGCCCGCACTACCTGTCCTCTCGTATGACCCCCTTCGAATCCACCGCCGCCGCCCTGCGCGCCTGTCGAATCTGTCGCGACGCACCTCGATATGGCGCGCGCCTGCCGCAGGAGCCGAAGCCCATCGTTCAGGGTTCGACCTCGGCGCGTCTCGCCATCGCCAGTCAGGCTCCCGGGAACCGGGCGCACCAGAGCGGTATCCCGTTCATGGACCCGTCCGGCATCCGGCTGAGGTCGTGGCTCGGCCTGTCCGAGCCGGATTTCTACGACGCCGAGCGGCTCGCCATCGTCCCCATGGGCGCGTGTTTTCCCGGGCTCGACGCGAAGGGCGGAGACAAGCCGCCCCGCCGCGAATGCGCCGAGCATTGGCGCGAAGCGCTCTTCGCCGGCCTGCCCGAGATGGATCTCGTTCTGGTCATCGGCCAATACGCGCAGGCCTGGCATCTCGGCCGCGTCGAGGGAGGGCTCACCGCCATGGTGCGGAACTGGCGTGCCATTCTGGAGGAACCGCGTCGGCCTCGGGTACTGCCGCTGCCGCACCCGTCCTGGCGCAACAACGGCTGGCTCAGGACGAACCCCTGGTTCGCCGACGAGTTGCTGCCGGTACTGAAGGAGGAGGTTTCCCGGGTGATGAGGCGCGGCTGACCCCGCCTTCGCGTTGACATGGGAAGCCCGGGCGGCGATCCGTCAGCCGATCCTCCGGAGCCCGTCATGTCCCACGCCGCGTCACCCGCCGCCAGCGATCCGCGCAATCGCCTCATCGTCGCCCTCGACCTGCCGAGCGTCCACGAGGCCGAGGCGATGGTGGACCGGATCGGCGATGCCGCGACGTTCTACAAGATCGGATACCGGCTCGCCTATTCGGGCGGCCTCGCCCTGGTTCAGCGGCTGTCCAAGGCCGGTTTCAAGGTCTTCATCGACCTGAAGTTGCATGACATCGGCAACACGGTGGAGGACGGCGTCCGGGCGTTGTCCGATCTCGGTGTAACCTTCCTGACGGTCCACGCCTACCCGCAGACCATGCGCGCCGCCGTGCGGGGAAGGGGCGGGGATGGCCCGACGATCCTCGCCGTCACCGTACTCACCTCCTACGACCAGGCCGATGCCGACGAGGCGGGCTACGCCCTCCCCATCGCGGATCTGGTGGCCCTGCGTGCGCGGCAGGCGGCAGAGGCCGGGATCGGCGGGATCGTCTGCAGTGCCGCCGAGGCGGCCTCCGTCCGCTCCGCCATCGGGCCGTCGCGACTCATCGTGACCCCCGGCATCCGGCCGGCGGGCGACGATGTCGGCGACCAGAAACGCGTGTTGACGCCGGCGGCGGCGATGGAAGCGGGGATCGACCACATCGTCGTCGGCCGCCCCATCACCCAGAGCGCCGATCCCCGTGCCGCGGCTTTGGCGATCCTCGCGGAGATGGGCTGAGCCCCGACGGCCAACAGCGTTCGCTAGATCGACTCGGCCGGCTCTCTCGCCTTTGAAGGAGCGTCGTTCCTGGCCGGTTCGTGGAGCGCGCGCAGCAGAAAGGCGATCATCGCGTCGATGGGGGGAGCCGGTGCGTTGGGGTACTGGCTCACCAGGACCGGGTGGCAGTAGCGTGTGATCGCCACATGCAGGCAAGCCGCGGTGATTGCGGGATCCTCGACCTGGAATTCACCGCTGCGAACCCCGTCCGTCACCACCCGTTCCAGGGCGGCGCCGATCCGGTCGATATGGTGCCGGCACACCCCCCAGCTCTCCGACATGGCGGCTTCCACCATCTCATGGATGCGGGGATTGTCCTTGCATCGCTCGATACAGTCGCGGTGGAGCTCTCGGATGATTTCGGCGACCCGCTGATCGGCGCTGAGGCCGGGCGCCACGGCGATGCCGGCAATCAACGCCTCGACCTCGCGGGTCACGCGCTCGACCACCGCCTCGTTGATCGCCTTCTTCGAGTCGAAGAACCGGTAGACATTGGCCGGGCTCATCCCGAGCGTCTTGGCGATGTCGGCGACGGTCGTCTTCTGGTAGCCGATCTCGCGAAAGAACCTCTCCGCCGTCGCCAAAATCCTGCATCGGGTCGTGGGTGCGGCGGCTTCCAGGCTCGCCTGCAACGGATCGACAGAGATTGTCATGGAACGACCCTAGGTCTCCTGCTCCCGGCCGTCAAAGACACGGCAATGAGGGTGCCGCCGTCGCATAAGACGGATGAACGCCACGGGAATGAAATCCGCATGCCGATACCGGCTTCAGAGCCGGTCCGATCTTGGGCGGACGTACGAGATAGAGCCGGGGTTTCGCAAGCCAGCACCGGACGATAGATCAGGCAGGACTTGGCCATCGTCCGCGACAAGACGATCCTAGACAGGCGACATCGGCCCCGAACGCAGGTCTGGTGCCAGCATCAGTCTGATTGTCAGCGACAGGGGCCGGGGAAAAGCGGCCCGGCGCTTCGGCCACGCCGCCGACGGCTTACGAGCCGAACTGGGAACCGAGCTGTTCCAGATACTCCGCGAGGTCAACGCCGCCGACGCGTTTGCCGTAATCGAACCGCATGCCCTGTCGGATATCGACGCTGCTCTGCTTCGTCGTGAGGGTGAACGGCTTCACGCAAATCCAAGCACCGTCCCGACGATGCTCGAAGAAACTGAGGATTTCGTGCTTGGCCATCGTCGCCTCCGGTCGCTTTGCAGGATCAACCGCGAAGCCGGGCCAGAGTTCAGCGATGCCGGACTTATATTCGTGTCTCGCCTAAGCTTGACCGTACCATCCGGGACACGTGCACTGCAGCATCGATGAAGCAGTGCACGTGTCGAAGAGGTTCAGGCAACGCCCTTCAGGGCGCCGATATTCGTGTGGAAATCCGGCCCGTTGAAGGTTCTCGCCACGTAGCCGGCACGGATCAGGAAATCGCCGAACCGTTCACCCGGAGTCTTGCCCTGAGCGTAGGCGCCGAAGAGCGGATCGAGGATCGTCCTGATCTCCGAGGCGGTCACGTCTTCGGCATAGAGCTTGCCGAGGCGTGAGCCGTCGAAGGCCGCACCGAGATAGAGGTGATAGCGCTCCGGGCCGCGACCGACGAAGCCGATCTCGGCGATGAAGGGACGGGCGCAGCCATTGGGGCAGCCGGTCATGCGGATCGTGATCTCGTCGTCCTGCAGCCCGTGCGAGGCGAGGCTTTCCTCCAGTTCCGTCATCAGGTCCGGCAGGTAGCGCTCGCTCTCCGCCAAGGCCAGGCCGCAGGTGGGCAGGGCGACGCAGGCGATGGAGTTCCGGCGCAGGGCGCCCGCTCCCTTCTGCATGCCGTACTCGTCCACCAGCGCCTCGATCTCGACGCGCTTCTCTCCCGGCACGTTGGCGATGATGACGTTCTGATTACCGGTGAGGCGGAAATCGCCCTCGTGGATCTCCGCGATCCGGCGCAGGCCGGTGAGAAGTCGAGGGCCGTCGCCCTCCACATCCTTGATGCGGCCGGACGGGACATAGAGCGTCAGGTGGTGACGACCGTCATCGCCCTCGGTCCAGCCGAACCGGTCGCCGTTCCCGGTGAAGGCGAAGGGTTTGGGATCGGCGAGCTTCGTGCCGACACGCTTCTCCACCTCGGCGCGGAAAGCGGCGAGGCCGTACCGCTCGATCGTGTACTTGAGGCGGGCGTTCTTGCGGTTCTTGCGGTTGCCCCAGTCGCGCTGGACCGTCATCACCGCCTCGGCCACCCGCACCGCCTCGTCGGGCTTGCAGAACAGCATCACGTCGGCCGTGCGCGGGAAGGTGTCGGGCTCGCCATGGGTCATGCCCATGCCGCCGCCGACGGTGACGTTCCAGCCCGTCACCTTGTTCTTCTTGTCGAGGATGGCGATGAAGCCGAGATCGTGCGCGAAGACGTCGACCTCGTTCGAGGGCGGCACCGCAATGACGATCTTGAACTTACGCGGCAGGTAGGTCCTGCCGTAGACGGGCTCGAATTCCGGTTCGCCGCCGATCACCTTCTCGCCATCGAGCCAGATCTCGCGCCAGGCATTGGTCTTCGGCAGGAGGCTGTCGGAGATCTCCTTGCCGAGTTCATAGGCGGCCTTGTGCGCGCCGGACTGGGCCGGATTCGTCGAGGCCATCACGTTGCGGTTGACGTCGCCGCAGGCGGCGATGGTATCGAGCAAGGCGCCGTCGATGGCGGCCATGGTGCGTTTGAGGTTCGACTTGATCACGCCGTGATACTGGAAGGTCTGGCGCGTGGTCGCCCGCAGGGTGCCGTTGGCGTAGGTGGTGGCGATGTTGTCGAGGACGAGCCACTGCTTCGGTGTCACCACCCCGCCGGCGATGCGCAGGCGGATCATGAAGCTGTAGGCCTTGTCGAGCTTCTTCTTGGTCCGCTCGGGGCGCAGGTCGCGATCGTCCTGCAGGTACATCCCGTGGAACTTCACGAGCTGGCCGTCATCCTCGGAGATCGCGCCGGTGGCGTGCTTGAGCAGACCGTCGGCCAGGGTGCCGCGCAGGAAACCGCTCGCGATCTTGATATGCTCGTTATGCGCGAGGCCCGCCTCGCGCATAACGAGCAT
>NZ_NKUG01000017.1 GCF_014845095.1 Methylobacterium bullatum
TACCTCCAGCAGGCCACAAATAGCTGGGACGGCGTCTTCCTCGTCGCCGCAGGCGCCAACATCCTCGCTTCCCTCCTCGCCATCGTGCTGCTGAAGCCCTGGCGTGCCCGTATCGTTGCCCGGAGCATCTGAACCATGGCCCGCTGGATCGGATACACCCACGACGGACGCGCCGGTTTCGGCCGCCTCGACGGAGAGCAGGTCACTGTCCACGAGGGCGACCTGTTCGACGCGCCCCGGGCGACGGGAGAGATCCTGCCCCTCGCCGAGGTGGTCCTCGACCTGCCCTGCCGGCCGAGCAAGGTCATCGCGCTGTGGAACAACTTCTCCGCCATGGCCGAGAAGCAGGGGCTGACCCCGCCCGTCGCCCCGCTGTTCCTCTTGAAGCCGGCCAATACCTATCGCCCGAGCGGCGCCGAGATCGCGGTGCCGGATTGCGCCGGTCGTATCCTGTTCGAGGGCGAGCTCGGCATCGTCATCGGCAAGGTGGCGGGCCGGAGCGCGCGCGACCTCACACCGGACGAGGCGGCCGGCCACATCTTCGGTTACACCTGCGTCAACGACGTGACCGCGCTGGAGATCCTGAAGGCCGATCAGAGCTTCGCCCAATGGACGCGCTCCAAGGGACTGGACGGGTTCGGTCCCTTCGGCCCGGCCATCGCCACCGATCTCGACCCCGAGGCGCTCTCGGTGAAGGTGCGGGTGAACGGGCGCGAGCGCCAGACCTATCCCCTCTCGGACATGATCTTCCGCCCGCACGAGATCGTCGCCATGATCTCGCGGGGCATGACGCTGGAGCCCGGCGACGTCATCGCCTGCGGCACCTCCAACGGTTCCGGCCCGATCCCGAAAGGCGCCACCGTCGAGGTGGAGATCGAGGGGATCGGAATCCTGTCGAACCGCTTCTCCTGAGCCGTACAGACCAGACCGACACGACATCCGGACAATGAGGATACCAGCATGAGCATCGCGATCGTCGGCGCAGGCGCCATCGGCGGATTTCTGGGGGTTCGCCTCGCGAATATCGGCGAGGACGTCACCTTCATCGCACGCGGGGCCAATCTCGATGCCATCCGCGCCAACGGCATGCGCCTGATCGAGGAGAACGGCTCCGAGATCCACGTGAAGAACCTCACGGCCACCAAGTCCATGGAGGAGGCCGGCGTCCACGACGTGGTGCTCCTCACCGTGAAGGCGCATCAGGTCGGGCCGATCGCGGCCGACCTGCACCACCTCATCGGCCCCGACACCATCGTCGTGACCATGCAGAACGGCATCCCGTGGTGGTATTTTTCGGGTGGCCATGGCGGCGAACTCGCCGGGACGCACCTGGAAACCGCCGATCCGGGCCGGCTCATCGCGGAGTATCTGGACCCGAAGCATGTGATCGGCTCGGTGGTCTATCCGGCGGCCGTCCTCACCGAACCCGGCGTGGTCCAGGTGATCGAGGGCCACCGTTTCGGTCTCGGCGAACTCGACGGCTCCATGAGCCCGCGGGTCCAGGCCCTGGCGCAGCTCCTGATCAAGGCGGGCTTCCGCGCGCCCGTCACCAGCGACATCCGCGCGGAGATCTGGCTCAAGCTCTGGGGCAACCTCAGCTTCAACCCGATCTCGGCGCTCTCGCACGCCACCCTGGTGGATATCTGCCAGTTCCCGGAGACGCGGGCGCTCGCCACCGACATGATGCGCGAGGCGGAGACCATCGCCAACAAGCTCGGCATCACGTTCAAGCTCGGGATCGAGCGGCGCATCGCCGGGGCCGAGAAGGTCGGCGCGCACAAGACTTCGATGCTGCAGGACGTGGAGGCCGGGCGGCCGATCGAACTCGAAGCCCTCGTCGGCTCGATCATCGAACTTGGTCGCCTCACCGACACCCCGACCCCGCATATCGGCACCGTCTATGCTCTGATGCGGCTGCTGTCCCAGAGCCTCGAACGGGCGCAGGGGCGCCTGTCCATCGCGACGGCCTGACCACCGTTTCCCCGGCGGTCGCCCGCGACCGCCGGTCCGCATGAACATGTGCCGCTCCCCATGCGGCGGACCGCCTTCTCCTCCCCGAAGGCAACTGACGATGAGGACACAGCTACCATGGCCGAGACCGCAACCACCCTGCACGCCCTGATCCAGGCGGGCGCCGACGAGGCCACCGCCCTGTCGAGCCCCGGCGGCGTTCCCCTGACCTTCGGAACCCTGCGGGCGCTCACGGAGAGCACCATCGCTTCCCTCAACGCGCAGGGCATCGGCCGTGGCGACCGGGTCGCCATCGTGCTCGACAACGGCCCGGAAATGGCCGCCGCCTTCATCGCCATCGCGGCGGGCACCACCTCGGCGCCGCTGAACCCCGCCTACAAGGCAGACGAGTTCGAATTCTACCTGACCGATCTCAACGCCAAGCTGCTGGTGGCGGCGGAAGGCTCGCAGAGCCCGGCGGTGGCGGTGGCCGAGAAGCTCGGCGTGCCGGTGGTGCGCCTGACCCCGACGCCCGAACAGGGCGCGGGCAGCTTCACCCTCGCCTTTTCCGCATCCGCCGCCACGCCGGCAAGCCAGGGCGGCCCGGCCCACCCCGACGATATCGGCCTCGTTCTCCACACGTCGGGAACCACCTCGCGTCCGAAGATCGTGCCGCTGAAACAGTCGAACGTCTGCGCCTCGGCCCGCAACATCCGCACCACCCTCGCCTTCACGGCCGAGGATCGCGGCCTCAACATCATGCCGCTGTTCCACATCCACGGCCTGATCGCCGGCATCCTGGCGCCGCTCTCGGCGGGCGGGCAGGTCTGCTGCACGCCGGGCTTCAACGCCCTGAAGTTCTTCGGCTGGATGAGTGAGGTCCGCCCGACCTGGTACACGGCGGTGCCGACCATGCACCAGGCGATCCTGGGCCGCGCCGCCCGCAACAAGGAGGTCATCGCCGCCAACCCGCTGCGCTTCATCCGCTCGTCCTCCTCCTCCATGCCGCCGCAGGTGATGAAGGAGATCGAGGAGGTGTTCGGCGCGCCGCTGCTGGAAGCCTACGGCATGACCGAGGCCGCCCACCAGATGGCCTCGAACCCGCTGCCGCCCCGGCCGCATTACGCCGGCTCGGTGGGCCTCGCCGCCGGCCCCGAGATCGCCATCGTCGACCATGACGGCGAGCCCCTGCCCGCCGGCGAGACCGGTGAGATCGTGATCCGCGGCGACAACGTGATGACCGGCTACGAGAACAACGAGAAGGCCAATGCCGAAGCCTTCACCAAGCAGGGCTGGTTCCGCACCGGCGACCAGGGCACGCTGACCCCGGAGGGCTACCTTTCGATCACCGGGCGCCTGAAGGAGATCATCAACCGCGGCGGCGAGAAGATCTCCCCGCGCGAGGTGGACGAGATCCTGATGGATCACCCGGCCGTGTCCCAGTGCATCACCTTCGCGATGCCGCACGACAAACTCGGCGAGGACGTGGTGGCGGCCATCGTCCTGCGCGAGGGCCACGACGCCCTGTCGGAGAAGGAGCTGCGCGGCTTCGCCTCGGAGCGCCTCGCACCCTTCAAGGTGCCGGCCAAGATCATCTTCCTCGAGGAGATCCCGAAGGGCGCCACCGGCAAGCTCCAGCGCATCGGCCTCGCCCAGAAACTCGGCCTGGCGTGACAGCGGGGGCATTCGCGCCCGCACTGGGAAAGACGTCCTCGGAAGCAGATCCGGGGACGGCCTTGCCTCACATGGCCCGTTTCCATCGATCGTAACGGCGCTTCGAGTGGACGGGCGTCGTTCGCGTTCCGCTATGAGGGCAGGAGCATCCTCAGCGAGAAATGCGCGCCCTTCACGTCGGGCGCCACGGTGAGCGGGCCGCCGAGCTGGCGGCCGAGATTGTTGATGATGCGCATGCCGAGGCTTGTACTCCGGGCCTGGGTCGGGTCGAACCCGTCCGGCAGGCCTGCGCCATCGTCGGCGACGCCGATGACGAGGCCCCCCTCCTCATGCGGACAGGCGGTGACCCGGATTTCACCCTCGCCGTCGGGATAGGCGTATTTGATCGCGTTGGTGACGAGCTCGTTGACGAAGAGGCCGAGCGGAATCGCGAGATCGGCCGGAATGTCGAGACGGACCGCCTCGCAGCGAATGACGTTGCGCCGGGCGCTCTCCTGAAGTTTGCCGCAGAGCGCTTCCAGGAAGCCCGAGATATCGATGGCACCGAGGGTCGGCTGGCGCCAGAGCTGATCGTGGACCGCGGCCACGGCCTCGACGCGGGTGCGCGCATCGACCAGGGCCTCCCTCACCTTCTCGTCGTCAGAGCCGCGAGCCTGGAGGGCCAGGAACCCGGCGACCACCGCGAGGCTGTTCTTGACCCGGTGGCTCATCTCGCGGGAGAGGAGGTCCTGCCGTTCCAGCGCCGCCTTCAGCCGCGCCTCGCCGCGCTGACGCTCGATGGCGCCGCCGAGGAGATTGGCGAAGCCCTGCATGAAGGCAATGTCCGCCTCCTCGAACTTGCCCTCGCGGGTGTCGTCCACTTCGAGCACGCCGTAATGCCCGTCGCGGTTGGCGATGAGCACGTTGATGGCCCGCTTGATGCCGTGGTCGGCCATGATCTGCGGCGTGCGAAACCGGGTTTCCACCTGAAGGTGATTGGAGATCACCGGCTGGCCGGTCTTGAGGGCAAAGCCCGCCGGGGACGCGAGATCGGCCCCTATGATGGCCTTGCCGACGACATCGTCCTTCCAGCCCACACCGGCGCAGATCAGTAGGCAATCCTGCTCTCTGGAATATTCCAGCGCCTTGCAGAACTGAGCCTTCATTCCTTCCGCGCAGAGCTCGACGGCACGATGCAGCAGGGGCAGCAGCTCGGTGGCACGCAGGGCCTCGACGCCGAAATCCGAGAGCAGGGCCTGCTGACGCAGACGCAAGGCCAGGGCGGGTGAGACGTCGGTCATGGAAAATGGTCCTGCGACCGGCTGGATAGATGAGAAGGACGCCGTCTGCGTCTGTGCGGTGCCGGGAGGCCGGATGCAAGGGTGACGAGCGCAACGTGCCTGAGGACGGCGCGGGGCGGACCGGATCGGCGGCGACGCTCCAGCAACAGCCCACGCGGGAGGAGAATATCAGGGGCGGACGATAGATTACATAATAAGTACTTATAATGAAAAACGCTACAAAACGCGTCAGTGACTTGAGATTATTGCCTGAACGAGAAGATTTCACTATTCCCCGGAAAGCCGGTGTCGAAGGAACGGCGGATCAGCCGGCGTGATCGGGGGGGAGGATACGAGATGATCGACCAGAGAGCTGCCCGTGCCGTCCTCGTGGCGACGACGCTCCTGGCATCCGCCCCGGCACAGGCCCTGTCGATGAACGACCCGCTCACGGAATGGACCAAGGGCACGGCCATGGACCGCATGCAGATCGCCTCGCGTCTCGGCAAGTCGTTCAACAGCCTTAGCGAGAGTTTCACCGCCGGCTACTTCCTGAAATGCATCGATGACGTCGCCGCCTACGGCAACGCCAAGGCCGCCAGGATCGAGGACGCCATGCGCGAATGCGTGGCCGCGCGGATACCGCGCAGCCCGGACGCCGAATAGTCAGATCTCGATCTCGGTGCCGACCTCCACGAGCTGGCGAGTGGGGATGCAGAATTGCGCGCCGGTGGTCTCGGCGTTGCGTAGGAGGAAGGCGAAGATGGTCTCACGCCATGTCGCCATGCCCCGGTCGTCGCTCTTCGGGATGATGGTCTCGTGGCCGATGAAGATCGTCAGGTCGTCGAGGAACTCCTTCGGCAGGGTCCCGCATTCGACGGCGCATCGCAGTCCGTCGGGAATCGAGGCGTCCTCCATGAAGCCGTAATGCAGGACGAGGCGGAAGATGTCCGGGGTGATCTCGGTCACCTCGGCGCGCTCGGTCCGAGGCACGCTCGGCGCCTCCTCGTAGAGCGCGGTGACGAGCAGGATGCGCTTGTGCAGGGCACGGCTGCGCTCGACGAAACGCGACAGGTGGAGCGGAATGCCGCTCGTGGCCGAGGACAGGAAGGCCGCGTTGCCCGGCAGGGTGATCGGCGGCGCGCGGCGCAGTTGCTCGATGAACTCCGCCTCGGGCTGCCGCAACGACGCGCGGGCCTCCTCCACCAGGAGGTTGCCCTTGCGCCAGGTGAGCATCAGGAAGGCGACGAAGCCGGCCAGCACCAGGGGAAACCAGCCGCCCTCGAACAGCTTCACGCTGTTGGCGCCGAGGAAGACGAGATCGATGGCGAGGAAGAAGCCGTTGACCGCGAAGACCGCGACGGGGTTGTAGCCCCATTTCAACGCCACCAGGGCGGCGAGCAGGGTGGTGATCGCCATGAGCGACGACACGGCGATGCCATAGGCGCCGGCCAGCTTGTCGGAGGAACCGAAGGTGAGGACGGCCGTGAGAGTCGCGGCCGCCATCAGCCAGTTGATCACCGGCACGTAGATCTGCCCACGCTCCTCGCGCGCCGTGTGGATCACCCGCATGGGCGGCAGGAAGCCGAGCTGGATCGATTGCTGGGTGAGCGAGAACACGCCCGACACGATGGCCTGAGAGGCGATGACGGTGGCCAGCGTCGCGAGAGCGATCAGCGGGTAATAGGCCCAGTCCGGGCTGAGGCGGTAGAACGGGTTCTCGATCGCGTCGGGCTCCACCAGCAGCAGGCCGCCCTGGCCGAAATAGTGGATGACGAGGGCCGGCAGGACGAGGCCGAACCAGGCGAGGCGGATGGGTCTGGCGCCGAAATGGCCGAGATCGGCATACATCGCCTCGCCCCCGGTGACCGCGAGGAAGGCCGCGCCCAGCATGGCGAAGCTCACGTGCCAGCCGGCATGGACCAGGAAATCCACCGCGCGCCAGGGGTTGAGGGCACCCAGGATCTGAGGCGCGTGCCAGATGCCACCGAGGCCAAGGAGCGCCAGGACGACGAACCACACCACCATCACCGGGCCGAAGATGCGGCCGATGAAGGCGACACCCTTGCTCTGCACCAGAAACAGCCCGACCAGGATGGCGATGGTGATGGGCAGGACGGCATGGTCGAGGCCGGGGGCCGCCACCTTGAGCCCCTCCACCGCGCTCAAAACCGAGATCGCCGGGGTGATCGCGCCGTCGCCGTAGAGCAGGGCCGCGCCGACGAGGCCGACCACGAGGAGCGCGGCCTGACGCGTGCCGGGCCTGGCATGACGGGCGCCGAGCAGTGCCAGCATGGCGACGATGCCGCCCTCGCCCCTGTTGTCGGCACGCAGGATCAGCACCGCGTATTTCAGCGAGACGATGAGGATCAGGGCCCAGAAGATCAGCGACACCGCACCGACCACGGCGATGGCCTGGGGCGGGCCGCCGCCGGAGGCCGCCCGCACGGCTTCCTTGAAGGCGTAGAGCGGGCTGGTGCCGATATCGCCATAGACGATGCCGAGCGCCCCGAGGAGAAGAGGCAGGCCGGCGCGCGGAGGATCCGCGCGCTCCGCCGAAGCCCCATGGGCGGATACGAGTTGGGCCAAAGGGGCGTTTCCTTCCACGGGCAGCCCGGATGCGCTCGGGTCACCGCCTGACCGAACCTAGCGGTGGTGGCTCCACCGTCCAGGGAGGGATTTCATGAGTCACGGAGAGGTGAGGAAGCCTTGCCCCCTCGCATCGATGACGCCTGCCCGCTCGCCTGCCATATCGGCAACAGAGATCGGCAAAGGTGAGACCGAACTCCGTACGACGTCTTGGCGATGAACGCCTTGTTCGATCGTCACGATCGGCGGGAATTCCAGATTTTTAGGAGACGTCGATGGCCGGATTCGTCATCGAGGTTTCTCTCGCTGCGTCCTGTCGTAAGGCCTAGACCAGCCGCACCAAGGCCTCCGGGCATTCGCCGTCGCGGGCGATGCAGTGGACCGGAGCCGGCACATGACGGGCGATGGCGGCCGCGACCGTCTCTGGCGACGTCGGCGCGCCGAGGCTTTCGCAGACGACGACACCGAGCAGCGTCTGCCCGTGACAGCGCAGGGTCTCCGCCGCTGTGAGCGCGTGGCTGATCGCCCCGAGATAGCTGCCGGAGACGAGGATCGTCGGCAGGGCCAGGGCCCTGAGCCAGTCGAGACCGGTCGCTGCCGCCGTCACCGGGCTCATCAGGCCGCCGACGCCCTCGAAGACGAGGATCGTCTCCGGATCCGCATCCTGGATCCGGTCCTCGCACCAGCCGACGAGGTCGCAGAGGTGCAGGCTCCGCCCTTCGCGCGCGGCGGCGAGATCGGGGCCGAGCGGTGCGAGAAAGCGCCAGGGCGAGCAGGCCTCCACCGTCTCGGGCGTCACCGCCAATCCCTGGGCTTCCAGAAGGATCGCCGTGTCGCTCTCGCGAAACGACGGTTCGCCGAAAGGCGGCACACCGCTCGCCAGCGGCTTCAGGGTCGAAATGTCGTTCCCCCGGCGGCGCAGGGCGCGCGTCAGGGAAGCGGTGACGTAGGTCTTGCCGATCTCGGTCCCGGCGCCGGCGACGAAGACGGCGCGGGCACGCGTGCTCACTTCTCGACGAAGGCCTTCTCGATGACGTAGTGGCCGGCCTCGCCGTGATTACCCTCCTCGTAGCCCCCATCGGTGAGGAGCTGGCGGGTGTCGCGGATCATGTCCGGCGAGCCGCACAGCATGAAGCGGTCGTTCTCGACGGACATCGGCGGCAGACCGATATCCTCGAACAGCTTGCCGGAGGTCATCAGGTCGGTGATCCGGCCTCGGTTGCGGAAGGGCTCGCGGGTGACGGTGGGGTAATAGATCAGGCCGGCTGTGATGACCTCGCCGAGGAACTCGTGATTCGGCAGGTCCTGCGTGATCGTCTCGCCATAGGCGAGCTCGGAGACCTGGCGGCAGCCATGGACGAGGACGACCTTCTCGAAACGCTCGTAGGTCTCCGGGTCCTTGATGATCGACATGAACGGGGCCAGGCCCGTGCCGGTGCCGAGAAGGTAGAGGTTCTTGCCCGGCAGGAGGTTGTCGAGCACCAGAGTGCCGGTGGGCTTCTTGCCGACCATGATCGGATCGCCGACCTTGAGGTGCTGCAGCCGCGAGGTGAGCGGACCGTTCTCGACCTTGATCGAGAAGAACTCGAGTTCCTCCTCGTAATTGGCCGAGACCACGCTGTAGGCGCGAAGGAGGGGCCGGCCCTCGACTTCGATGCCCATCATCACGAACTCGCCGTTGCGGAAGCGGAACGCGGGATCGCGGGTCGTGCGGAAGGAGAACAGCGTGTCGGTCCAATGGTGGACGCTCAACACACGCTCCTCGTTGAACTTGCTCATCGACGGGTCCGTCTCAAACTTCGCTTGCGAATCTCGGCTTTCAGCCGGGTCTTCTCGCACCTGCGGCGCGCCCGTCAAGGCATAGCAGGCGCGCAGGCAGCGAAACCGCCAACTGTCTGGAATCGCTCTGACTTGAGGCATCGCCGCCACGGGGGATGCGACCTCGTGCCGATTCCGGCTCGTGACGATGCGACAAGACACGCAGGAAGTGGGGTTCGGCGCGCATTCCGGTGAGCGTCCGCCGGGATGGAACGGTCGGGGGCCGGACAGGGTGACGCCGCCCGCCTCAACGCGAGGCGGGCGGCGCTCATGGCTCCGGACGGGACAGGTGCGATGGGCTTCGGCTCAGGCGGCGCGGACCGTGTGGAGGAACTTCTGCACCTCCAAGCTCAGGCGTTCGGCCTGCCGTGCCAGTTCCGACGAGGCGGAGAACACCTGGCCGGCGCTGGCGCCGGTTTCCTGCGCCGCTCGGGCGACGCCGGTGATGTTGGCGCTGACCTCGCCGGTGCCGATGGAGGCTTGCGCCACCGAGCCCGCGATCTCCCGGGTCGCGGCACCCTGCTGCGAGACCGATGCGGAGATGACGGCGGCCGTCTCGTCGATCCCGTGGATCGTCGAGGAGATCCCGTCGATGGCGCTGGTCGCCTGGCGGGTCGAGGATTGGATCGCCGCGATCTTCGCGGAGATTTCCGTCGTCGCCTTGGCGGTCTGGTTGGCGAGTTCCTTCACCTCCGAGGCGACCACCGCGAAGCCCCGGCCCGCCTCTCCGGCCCGCGCCGCCTCGATCGTCGCATTGAGAGCGAGGAGGTTTGTCTGGCCGGCGAGGTTGGAGATGAGGTTCACGACGTCGCCGATGCTGGCGGCGACTTCACGGAGCTCCGCGACCGCAAGTGCGGTCTGCTCCGCCTCGCGGACGGCGGCGGCCGTCATCTCCGCCGAACGTGCGACCTGTCGGCCGATCTCCGCCACAGAGGCACCAAGCTCCTCGGCCGAACCGGCCACGGCGGTGACGTTGGCCGAGGCTTCCTCCGCGGCCGTCAGGACCGCGCTGGACTGCGCCGACGTCTCCTCGGCGGAGGCCGTCAGCTGCGAGGCCGTGGCCTGCATCTCGGTGGCCGCCGCGGACACCATGCTCACGATCCCACCGACCGCCGCCTCGAACTCGTCGGCCAGGGTATGCATGCCGACCTTGCGTTCCGTCTCCGCGGCGAGGCGCAGGCGCTCGGTTTCGATCTCGAGGGCGCGGTTGCGGATCATGCCGTCCTTGAACACCTGCACCGCGCCCGCCATGGCACCGAGTTCGTCCGTGCGTGTCCGGTCCGGGATCGAGACTTCGACATCGCCAGCGGCGAGCCGGTTCATAGCGTCCGTCATTCCGCGGATCGGACGGGCAACCGTCAGCATGGAGAAGAGGGCCGACCCGCCCTGAAGGAGGATCGCCACGGCTCCGATCACGAGGCCCAGCACGCTCGCGGTTTCCACGGCGCCCATCGACGACAGCCGAGCCTCGTCCGTGAAGCGCTGCGCATTGGACAGCGATTGTTCGATGGCGAGGAGCGCCTTCCTGCGGGCGCCATTCCGCTGTTCCCCCGCCACCGCCAGGGCCGCCTCGTCGATCCTCTTGCGACCCTGGTCGTACGTGATGGTGGCCGCCGACTTGAGGGCGAGTTCCGTGAACTGCGCCAGCCCGGCATCGATGTCCTTGAGGACGTCGGGCTTCAGGGCGATACGGATCGGTGCCTTGAGTCCCTCATGGGCTGAATCGAAGCTCGTTCGGATCCGGCCGACGGCCTCCTTGTAGGTCTCCTCCGCTTCGGACAGGCGCGCGTCGCGGACGGCGACCTGGATCTGGGACAAGGCGAGCTGCGCGTTCTTGATGCCGTCGAGGATCGTCTGCTCCCGACTGACGGCTTCGATCGATTGAGTGATCCTTTGGTTGCCCATCCACTGGTTGGCGACCAATCCAACCGCCAGTAGAATTCCGAGACCTGAGAACAATCCCAACTTCTTTGCGATCGATAACTTCGACATCGTTCAGCCTGGATTTCGATAGGACGGGAGGGTGTCGGGGGCCTGTTTACTGCTCTTGCCGACGGGAGGTTTCGCCTCCGTTGTCCATTATCACGAATACAAACTAAACATTCGTTAATTGGAGTCGATTTCGAATGAAAACTACATTCAATAGTGTAATCCGTAAGATTCAAGCTATATTCTAGTCCAATTCTCTTCCTGTCCGAATCCCGGCTCCACCATCTTCAGAATCAGCCGCTATAGGGGAGTAAGATCGTATCGCTAGCATGGTGCAGTTGTCTGGGGGTGGGCACGATCACCGGCAGAGCCGGCCCGATCTACCTGCCAGGGGCTGCATGCAGACGAGGGGATCATCGCCCATCGGGGCGATGCTTTCATTTGGAATGCAGCGGGCGCGTCGAATGGCCCGTTCGCGGCTTCGTTCAAGCGACATCGCGCCGACGAGGCAGGTGATGGCGGCCCTATCGCCCGCCTCCCGTTCCATCGGCCGCTCCGCCGCAGCCGATACGGGTCGGCGCTCGTCATCTCGTGAAACCTGCCTGGTCCGGTGATCTTGCGATCACAGGGGCTTCAGACCCGCTTCGATCTCGGCGCGTCGACCTTCGAGGAAGGGCGGCAGGGACAAGCGCTCGCCCAAAGTCTCCAATGGCTCGTCGGCGGTGAAGCCGGGACCGTCGGTTGCGATCTCGAACAGGATGCCGTTGGGTTCGCGAAAATAGAGGCTGCGGAAGTAATAGCGGTCCACCGGCCCGCTGGAAGGCATGCGGCGCTGCTTCAGCCGGTCGGCCCAACTGCCGTAATCCGCATCGGGGATGCGGAAGGCGACGTGGTGGACCGCCCCCGCTCCCTGCCGCGCGGGCGGCAGGCCGGGTTCTTCCAAGAGGTGGAGCTCAGCCCCCGCGCCCCCCTCGCCCATCTGCCAGACGCGAACCTCGCCCTCCGGCATGTCATAGCTCCGGGCGTGGCTCATGCCGAGCACCTCGGCGAGCACGGCCTCCGTCGCCCCGATCCGCGCGAGGCTGAGGCGGATCGGTCCGAGGCCCCGGATCTGGCGCTCCACCGGCACCGGGCCGGCAGGCCATGGATGGGCGTCGCCTGCGCCGCCGTCATCCACCAGCATCAGACGCTGGCCCTCCGCATCCTCGAAATCCAAGGTGAGGCGGCCGTCGCGCAGGATCGGCTCTTCGTGGGTCACCCCCTCGCGGGCGAGATGCTCGTGCCACCAGGCGATCGTCCCCTCGCCCGAGACGCGGAACGCCGTCCGGACGATACTGTCGGTGCCGCGGCGCTCGGGGGGCGCCGGCCAGTCGAAGAACGTCATGTCGGTGCCGGGCGCGGCGATGCCGTCGGCGTAGAACAGGTGGTAGGCCGAGACGTCGTCCTGGTTCACCGTCTTCTTCACGAGACGCAGCCCGAGAATCCGCGTGCAGAAGGCCGCATTGTCGGCGGCGCGCGCGGTGATGGCGGTGAGGTGGTGAAGTCCGGTGAGGTGCATCGGCCTGTCCTGCGAATGACGATGTCCCGCTGAGATGGGTCGTCCGTCCACGGAATGCGATGGCCCCACGCATCATCCGGGAAAGCGGCCCGCCCCTGGGCCGGAGCGGGATGCGCGATACATCCCTCCGCTCACCGCCATTGGAGCCCTGTGCATGCCCCATCTGCTCTACGTCGAAGCGTCACCGCGCAAGGAGCGCTCGGCGTCGATCGAAGTCGCCCGCGCCTTCCTGGATGCCTGGGGAGAGACACATCCGGAGGGCACGGTGGACGTACTCGACGTCTGGACCACACCGCTTCCGGATTTCGACGGGGAGGCGCTGGCCGGCAAATACGCGGCGCTGGCGGGTGACGTCCTGAGCCCGGCGCAGGAGGAGGCCTGGGTCGCCATCCGCGCCCTGGCGGCCAGGTTCCAGGCCGCCGACCTGATCCTGTTCGCGGTGCCGATGTGGAACTACACCATCCCCTACAAGCTCAAGCACCTGTTCGATCTGGTCTCCCAGAAGGACCTGCTCTTCACCTTCGACGAGCGCGGCCAGAACGGAATGCTCGAGGCGAAGGCGGTCGTCGTCAATGCGCGGGGCGTCGCCATCGGCGAGGATTTCCCCGCCGAGATCTACGATCACCAATCGACCTACATGGCGACCTGGCTGCGCATGGTCGGCATCACCGATGTCCACCAGATCGCGGTGGAGAAGGGTCTGATGGGAGCCGATCTCGACCGGGAATCCCGCGAGCAGGCCCGCGCCGAGGCCGGAGCCCTGGCGCGAACGCTGTAGGGCCCCGGCGTCAGAAAGCGCCGGCCAGGAGACCGAGGCCGGCGGCGGCGAAAGCGGCGCCGGCGACACGCAGGACCGGACGCCCATTCCCCTCACCGAGACGCCCGATGCCGAGGCCGAGACCGAGGCCCGCGGCGTGAAGCAGGGCGGTGGCGCCCACGAAGCCGGCGCCATAGGCGAGACCGGAGGCCGCCTCCGGCATCTCGGCACCGTGCGCATGGCCGTGGAACACCGCAAAGACACCCACGAGGGCCATGGCCGCCGCGACCGGCATCGTCAGCCGCAGGGCGACGGCGGCACCGAGCACGGCCACGGACAGGGCGATGGCGGTCTCCACATGCGGGAGCGCCACGCCGGCCGCGCCGAGAGCGCCGCCCACCATCATCATGCCGATGAACGACAGCGGGACGAGGACCATCGCCCGGCCGCCGACCTGCGCGGCGACGAGGCCCACCGCCACCATAGCGAGCATGTGGTCGAGACCGGTCAGGGGATGCAGGAACCCATGGGCGAGGCCCGACGCATCGCCCTGCCCGGTATGGGCGAGGGCAGGACCGGCCATGAGACCGAGCGCCAGACCCGGCAGAATTCGAACGCAGCGTCTCATTCCCACTCTCCCCGAAGCCCTAGAGGCCGTCACGCGCCCTGAATGCCGGACGTGACCGGTCCTGGCAACGGTCGTGCCGACGATGGCGAGGGCCTTCTTCCGCGGGTCCCGGCTCGCCTTCCGTTGTGGTCCAAGCGGCCAGGAATGACAGAGGGCCGAGGGATGGCGAGCCCGGCACCGCCTGTTCCATCGCAGCGACGGGGCGGATGACCCCGCCCCTTTCCCGGCCACCTGCAGCGAAGCGGAAGGTCGCCGGGAACGAGCGCAAAGATCGGGCGGAGCCGTCCTCAGAAATGCCGCGCCAGCACCTCGCGGACGCGCTCGACCATCTCGTCTTCCTTCACCGAGAACTGGGCCGGGCGCGCCGCCTTCCATTCGGCGTTGCTGGCGATGGCACCCGCCGCCTTGGCGCCCTCGATCAAGTCTTTGACCTGCACTTCGCCGGCCTCGCGCTCGTTGGAGCCCTGGATGATCGCGCAGGGGCTGCCGCGCCGGTCGGCGTATTTCATCTGCGCCTTCATGCCCGAGCCGCCGAGATAGAGTTCGGCGCGGATGCCGGCCTCACGCAGGCGCGCCACGAGGCGCTGGTAATCGGCGATGTTGTCGCGGTCGAGGACCAGCACCACCACCGGGCCGGGCTTCGCGGTGCCTTCGAGAAGCGGGCTTCCGGTGAGCTGTAGCGCCGAGAACAGCCGCGACACGCCGATGGAGAAGCCGGTGGCCGGCACGGGCTCGGCGCGGAAGCGCCCGACGAGGCCGTCATAGCGGCCGCCGCCCGCCACCGACCCGAAGCGCACGGTCTGGCCGTCTTCGTTGGTGACCGGGAAGGTCAGCTCGGCCTCGTAGACCGGGCCGGTATAGTATTCGAGGCCGCGCACCACCGAGGGGTCGGCCCGGATGCGGTCGTGGCCATAGCCCGCCGCCGCACAGAGGCGCATGATGGCGTGCAGTTCGGCGATGCCCTCGCGGCCAGTCTCGGACGAGCCGACCACCTCGCTCCAGGAGCCGAAGAACTGCTCCCAGAACGCCATCCGGTCGCCCTCTGCGTCGGGAGCGGCCTGGAACGAGACGTAGGCGAGGATCCGCTCGATGGCGTTAGGCGCGAGCCCTGCCCCCTTCGCGAAATCACCGCTCTCGTCCTTGCGCCCCTCGCCGAGGAGTTGGCGCACGCCCTCGACGCCCAGGCGGTCGAGCTTGTCGATGGCGCGCAATACGGTGAGGCGCTGCCCGGCCTTGTCCTCGCCCGAGAGGCCGATCGCCTCCATGACGCCGTCGAGCACTTTCCGGTTGTTGACCTTGATGACGTACTGGCCCGACAGGCCGAGTTTTTCGAGCGTGTCGGCCATCAGCATGCAGATCTCGGCATCCGCCGCGACGGAGCCCGCGCCGACGATGTCGGCATCGCATTGCATGAACTGGCGGAAGCGGCCCGGGCCCGGCTTCTCGTTGCGGAAGACGTAGCCGGCGCGGAAGCTGCGATAGGGTTTGGGGATCGCGTCGAAATGCTCGGCCACGTGGCGGGCGAGCGGCGCGGTGAGATCGTAGCGAAGGGACAGCCAGGATTCATCGTCGTCCTGGAACGAGAACACGCCCTCGTTGGGGCGGTCGAGATCGGGCAGGAACTTGCCGAGGGACTCGGTGTATTCGACGAAGGGGGTCTCCAGCGCCTCGAACCCGTAGAGCTCGAAGCTCTGGCGGATCGTCTCCAGCATCCGGTGCTGCGCGGCGATCTCGTCGGCGCGGCGGTCCACGAAGCCGCGCGGCAGGCGCGCCTTCAGCGTGTCGGCCTTCGTGGAATCGGCCTTCTTGGGATCGGCCTTGGCCATGGTGTCTTCGCTTTGCGTTCGGTCTGTCGGTGTCAGCCGGGCTCTATCCCGCGCGCTCCCGAGCGGCAAGCGCGTCGGGCGTGGCAAGGGATGTCGTCGTCAGAGCTTCAGGGCCAGCAGCGCACACAGGCTGAGGATGGCGACGGGGATCTGCGTCGGGCGCAGGCGTGCGAAGAAAAGCGGCGCCTCCCCGGTGCGGGCGGCGATGGGATCGAGGATCGCCACGGTGGTGAAGCCGGCAATCAGGAGGGCGATGGCCACCACCGTCAGGCCGAGGGAAGCGGAGACCAGGGCGACGAAGCCGAGGCCGAACAGTCCGAGCATGGTGGCGATCTGGATGAAGGTGGGGCCGCCCTCGGTGCGGAAGCTGACGCCGCGTCGCACGCCCGACAGGAACAGCAGGATGGCGCAGCCCCAGAGGATGGTGAGGTAGAGGATCGCATCCCCGAGATCGTCGCGCCGCCACCAAGCCAGTGCCGCGCCGATGGTAAAGGGCAGCATCGGGCCGTAACCGAAGACGATGCCGAGCCAGGGCACGGCACGGGGTTCGCTCACGGTGAACGTACGCTTGTCGTCCCGACCCATTCCGTCACCGCTTCTCGCTGTGCTTCGCCGGGCAACCCTCCCACCGGAGCGGGGTTCCGGCATGCACTGCGCATCGATCGGCGTCGGAGTCCAAGCGCGGCTGTTTTCACGTGCAACACGCAGCTCGCATCCCGAAACGGAAAACGCCCCGGCGCGCAGAGCGGCCGAGGCGTTTCCGGGATCGACGATGTCTCGCCGAATCAGGAAGCCAGCGGTCCGGTCTGCCCGGCCTGCTGGTTCTGGGCCTCGAAGGCCTTCTGGCGGTAGAGGCCGACGAAATCGATCGGGTCGATATACAGGGGCGGGAAGCCACCGTTGCGCACGGCCTCGGCGATGATCTGGCGCGCGAAGGGGAAGAGCAGGCGCGGGCACTCGATCATCACGGCCGGATGCAGCTGATCCTGCGGGATGTTGCGCATGCGGAAGATGCCGGCATAGTTCAACTCGAAGGCGAACAGCACTTCGTTGTTGATCTTGGCATCGCCTTCCAGGGTCAGCTCGACCTCGAAATCGGCCTCGGCCAACTGCTTGGCATTGACGTTGACCTGAATGTTGATCTGCGGGCCGCTTTCCTGCGGCTGGAGCGAGCGCGGCGCGTTCGGGTTCTCGAAGGAGAGATCCTTGGCGTATTGCGCCAGGGCGTTGATGGCGGGCGACTGGTCTTCGGCGGGAGCCGCGCCGTTGCCGTTCGGTGCCGGGGTGTCGGCCATGGCGTTCTCGTCCTCTTTCGCGGGGTCTTTCGGGGCACCTCGGCGATCCGCTGCGCGGCGTATCGTCTGATCGTCGCAGGGCCGGGTCCGAGCGACAGCGCGCTAACACGATGGGCCACCTCGGACAAGACGAGCGGCGGGAGCAGGCGAGGCGCGAGTGCTGGGAGTTCGGCCCGTGAAACGAAGCCGTCTCCGAACTCGGCGATCCGCACTTGACCCTGAACCCTCCGGCATGGCCACTCCTTGGCTGGATACGGCGCGCGGCGAGTCCCATATGCGGGCTGAGATCGTGGGTCGCGTCCTCCTCATCCAGGGCGGGGTCCTTGGATTCTCCGGCTCGATCCTTGCGCGGCGCTCCGATAAAGGGCGTAGCGGTGGGATTTTCGGGAGCCCCCCTCGAACACACATATCGTGCGACGGCCACGATCGGATCGGTGATGCAGGATTCCTTCGATTTGACGACCCTGATCTTCTTGGCGCTCGCGGTGTTCGTCATCTGGCGGCTCCGGTCGGTGCTCGGGCAGAAGACCGGAACCGAGCGCTCGCCGTTCAAGCCGGTGGACCGGAGCCGCAATCCGCCGCCGGCGCGGTCGGACGGCGACAACGTGGTGCGCCTGCCGGGCACGGACCGCGCCCAGCCGCAGACCGATTCGGCACCCGCCGCGATTGCCGAGGTCCGTGACTGGCGTGGCATCGCCGAGCCCGGCTCGGCCGTCGCCCAGGGGCTCGAAGCCATCGTCCAGGCGGAGCCGAGCTTCGACCCCCGTGCCTTCGTGGAAGGCGCCAAGGGCGCCTATGAAGCCATCGTGATCGCCTTCGCCAAGGGCGACCGCAAGACCCTCCGCAGCCTGCTCTCGCGGGAGGTCTGCGAAGGGTTCGAGCGCGAGATCACCGCCCGCGAATCGCGCCGCGAGACGGTCGAGACCACCTTCGTGTCCCTCGACAAGGCGGAGATCGTCGCCGTGGACGTCCGCAACAAGGTGGCGCAGGTGACGGTGCGGTTCCTCTCACACCTCATCACCGCCACCCGCAACGCCGAAGGTCAGGTCATCGACGGCAATGCCGAGGCCGTGGCCGAAGTGCCGGATGTCTGGACCTTCGCCCGTACGCTGGGCAGCCGCGATCCGAACTGGCAGCTGGTGGCCACGGAAGCCGGCGCCTGAGGATCCAGGGTTTGTCGTGAGTGGGTTTTTCAATCGGGCGTCCGTCGTCGCCCTGGCTCTCGTCGCTGGCTGTCTCCCCGGCCCGGTCGCTGTCGCGGCCGGGCCGCTTCGCGTGGGAGAGGCGATTCTGGAGCCGGTGGACCTCGCGACGCTGCCGGGATTTCCCGGCCCCGACCCGGTCGCCTCCCTCGACGCGTTCCGCCGGACCTGCGCCGCCCCCCCGGTGGAAATCGCCTCGACCGTCGCCGGCTCGGCGGAAGATCTCGCCGCCGCCTGCAGCCGTGCCGCGTCGGTCGAGCCTCAGGAGGCCGGGGCCTTCTTCACGCGGAATTTCGATGCCTATCGCATCGTCAGGCCGGGCGAGGTGGGTGGTCCGCCACGCCGGACGGGCTTCCTCACCGGCTATTTCGAGCCTGAACTCACCGGCGCCCTCGTCGCCGGTCCCGGCTTCACCACCCCTGCCCTCGCCCGGCCGGACGATCTCGTGAGTCTCGCCCCCGGCGAGACGAAGCCCGGCCTCGACCCGGCCTTGCGGGCGGCACGGGCGACGGGGACCGGGTTCGAGCCCTATCCCGACCGGGCGTCCATCGAGGCGGGCGGGATCGGGGAGCGGGCCCGACCGCTCCTCTACCTACGCGATCCGGTCGACCTCTTCGTGCTCCAGGTCCAGGGTTCGGGACGCGTGCGTCTTCCCGATGGGCGGGCCGTGCGCGTGCTCTATGACGGCCGCAACGGCCGTCCCTACACCTCGGTGGCCAAGCTCATCGTCCAGGCAGGACACCTGCCCCTCGAAGGCCTGACGCTGGCCCGCTGGACCGGCTGGCTCCGCGCCCATCCGGCCCTCGCCAAGCCGTTGATGCAGGCCAATGCCTCCTACATCTTCTTCCGCCTCGCCGAGGTGGAGGATGCCGGCCTCGGTCCTCCCGGAGCGGCCGGCGTACCGTTGACTCCGGGCCGCAGCCTCGCGGTCGATTCCACCCTGTGGCGCTATGGAACGCCGTTCTGGCTCGAAGGACGGATCGCGGGGGAGGATGCGCCGGGGCGTCTCGTGGTCGCCGCCGATACCGGCTCGGCCATCGTCGGTCCCGCGCGGGGCGACCTCTATCTCGGCACGGGCGAAGCGGCGGGGATCGCCGCCGGCAACCTGCGCGATGCGGTCGGCTTCGTGGTCCTGCTGCCCAAGCCGCGTATGGCGCCCGTTCCATGAGGTTGCCGCGCAGACCCCGTGGCCTGTCGGGCGAGGATGCGTTCCTCTGGGGCGAGATCGCGCGGCTGATCACCCCGCTGCGCGGCAACCTCATGGA
>NZ_NKUG01000170.1 GCF_014845095.1 Methylobacterium bullatum
CGGCTTCCTCGGGGTCGGCTCCCGCAAGATCGCCGTGGATTGGCGGTCCATGCGGTTCTCGCCCGATGGCAAGCCGAGCCGCCTCGTCCTTCAGTTGAGCCGCAATCAGGTGCGCGTCTCGCCGGAGTACAAGCCGGGAGATCCTATCGTGGTCCTCGGTCCGGCCAGCCCCAGCGTTCCGCCCGATGGCGAGCCGGCTCCTGCGACCGCGTCGAGCCAGGTTCCGGCGGCCCAGCCCGCGGCGCCGGTCCAGGCTCCGGTGGCGCCGCCGCCGAGCGCTGCACCCTCTCCCGCGCCCGACAAGCCGGGTGAGAAAACGCCGGACAAATGACGGCATCCCGCTCGCAGAATCGACGCGTCATCAAGCCCCGTGAATTGCCGCGATCGGAGTTCCGGCCGCGTGGGGCTCTTCGACGCGACGCCTATGCCGAGAAGCCCGGAGAGGGTTCCACCGACATGCAGGCTGGTTCGGTGAGGAGCAGCCGGGGGCTCGACGCCTTTGCGTTCTTTGTCGCGAACCTCCAGACCGGATTCGGTCCGTTTCTCGCCGTGTACTTCACGCAGGCGCAGTGGACGCAATCCGACATCGGTTTCGCCCTGACCGTCGGGAGCCTCGTGAGTCTGCTCGGCCAGGTGCCGGGCGGTGCCTTCGTCGACGCCGTCCGCTCGCGACGCTTCGCGGCCGGGCTCTCGGTGGTGGCGATCTCGCTCAGCGCCTTCGCCCTCGCCATGTGGCCGAGCTTCCTCATCGTCCTCCTCGCGATGGCGGCCCATTCCGCGGCGAGCTGTATTCTCACACCGGCCATCGCGGCCATCAGCATCGGCCTCGTCGGCCATAAGCGAGCCGGTGAGCGGCTCGGGCGCAATGCCAGCTTCTCGGCGCTCGGCAACGCCGTCGCTGCGGCGCTGATGGGGGCCTGCGGTTACTACCTGTCGAACGACGCGGTGTTCTACCTCACCGCTTTCCTCATGATCCCGACCCTGATCGCGCTCTCGTTCATTCGCCCTGGCGCGGTGCCGCTTCAGGCACGCCAGGGCGAGACGGTGGAGTCCGGCCCCAAGGAAAGCGCGCTGAAGGCCATCGTCACCAACCGCGCCCTTCTGTGCTTTGCCGCCTGCATGACCCTGTTCTTCCTCGCCAACGCCGCCATGCTGCCGCTGGTGGGCAGCATGCTGACCTTGCGGGCCAGCGAGACCGCCACGGCGCTCATCGCCGCCTGCATCGTGGTGCCCCAGGTCGTCCTGGCGATCTCCGGACCTGCCGTCGGACGGGCCGCAGAGAAGTGGGGCCGACGCCCGCTCCTTCTCATCGGCTTCGCCGCCCTGCCGATCCGCGGGCTGCTGTTCGCCTATACCGACAGCCCGGAACTCCTCGTCGCGATCCAGGTCTTCGACGGCGTCTCGGCGGCCGTGTTCGGGGTCATGGTGCCCCTCGTGGTCTCCGACGTCACGCGCGGCACCGGACGGTTCAATCTCGCCCTCGGTGCGGTCGGAACCGCCATGGGCATCGGTGCCGCCCTGTCGACGTCACTGGCCGGAATCATGGCCGATCATCTCGGTAGTCACAGCGCCTTCCTCGGCCTCGCCATCGTCGGTCTCGCCGGCTTCGCGCTGCTCGCCCTGATCATGCCGGAAACCCGTCAGGCCGAGGTGGTCTGAAGGGTGGGCCGGCACCGAATTCGCTTGCCGCTCAACACCCGTTCAGGTTTCCTCTCTACAAACGGGCAAGCTTGACGGTCGCCCGCAACGCTTGGACGAGATTAGCGTTGCGACCTATAAGTTCACGGTTCCGTGCGGCCTGCTTGCGGGATCGCGCGAGCATCCGTCAGTTAAAAACGAGCACTGGGATGGTCACCCATATGGAAGACCTCTGCGTCTACGCCGACAGGCCCTTCGCGTTCGTCGCCCGCTATCTCAAGCGGCGGGCGCTGCCGCATCTGGTGATCCTCTGCGCCGTTCTCGGCGCCGTCGCCTTCTCGGTGAGCACCGATTACGCACTCAAAGGCGTCGTCGATGCCCTCAGCAAGGGGCCGGATGCAGGCCTGATCTGGGGCGCACTGGCCGTCCTCATCGCCTTCATCGCCGCCGACAACATGCTCTGGCGCGTGGCGAGCCTCGTCGGGTCGTTCACCTTTGTCGGTGTGACCGGTGATATCCGCCGCGATCTGTTCCGGCACATGACCGGCCACTCGCCGTCCTTCTTCGCCGACCGGCAGCCGGGCACCCTGGCCTCGCGCATCACGGCGACCTCGAACGCGATCTTCACGGTCGAGAACATGTTCGTCTTCAACGTCATGCCGCCCTGCGTCGCGGCCTTCCTGTCGATCATCTATATCGGCACCGTGAACCTCACCATGGCGGGCGTCCTGGCCGGCATCTTCGCCGCCGTCGTCGTCCTGATGTTCAAGATGGCGGCCGCGGGAAAGCCGCTTCACCACGATTTCGCCGCCAAGGCAGCCAGCGTCGATGGCGAGATGGTCGACCTCGTCGGCAACATGCCGCTCGTCCGGGCCTTCTCGGCGTTCAAGCGGGAGTACAAGCGGTTCGACGGCACGATCGGCGTCGAGATGCGCTCGCGCCGGTCCTCGCTGCTCTACCTGGAGAAACTGCGGATCGTTCACGCGATCCTGACGGTCTTCGCCGTGCTCGGACTGCTCTATTGGGCCATCATCATGTGGGAAGCCGGCCAGGCGACGAATGGACAGGTGGTCCTCGTCTGCACCCTCGGCATCCGCATCCTCGCCGCCACCCGCGACCTGGCCGTGGCCCTGGTGGATGCGACCCAGCATACCGCCCGCCTGTCGGAGGCCCTGCATACCCTGCTTCAGCCGCACGACCTGATCGACCATCCGGAGGCCATGCCGCTGTCGGGAACGGGCGCCGAGATCGATTTCGATCACGTGGCCTTCTCCTACCCTGATGGGCGCGCGGTATTCACGGACTTCAACGTGAAGATCGAAGCCGGCCAGCGCATCGGCCTCGTGGGCAAGTCGGGCGGCGGCAAGTCGACCCTGTTCTCGCTGCTCCAGCGCTTCTACGAGGTTCAGGGCGGGAAGATCCTGCTCAACGGCCAGGACATTAACCGCGTGACCCAGGACTCGTTGCGCGAGGCCATCACCGTGGTGCCGCAGGACGTCTCGATGTTCCACCGGACCCTGCGCGAGAACATCCGCTACGGCCGGCCGGACGCATCGGACGAGGATGTCTGGAAGGCCGCCGCGGCGGCGCATTGCACCGATTTCATCGAGGCACTGCCGGAAGGTTTCGACACAATCGTGGGCGACCGGGGCGTGAAGCTGTCCGGCGGTCAGCGCCAGCGTATCGCCATCGCCCGCGCGATCCTGAAGGATTCGCCGATTCTCCTGCTCGACGAGGCCACGTCGGCCCTCGACGCGGATTCCGAGGAGGCGATCCGGCACGCTTTGGCCAACCTGATGAAGGGCCGCACCGTCATCGCGATCGCACATCGTCTCTCGACGCTGAAGGATTTCGACCGGATCGTGGTGCTGGAAGGCGGGCGCATCATCCAGGACGGCTCACCGGACAAGCTCACCCATCTCGACGGGTTCTATCGCGAGTTGATGAAGAAGGAATCGATGTCGATGGCGGCTTTGGCCGCCGCCTGACCGATCAGGCGAATGGAGACACCCCAGAACCCTCGATCGCGCGGATGAGAGAAGCCGCGCGATCGAGCTCTTGAAAAATTACCGCACCCTCCACCATCCGGGGGGTATGGGAAATGCCGGTGGCGTCATTCAACGCTATGTAAGGCGGGCCTCGCGCGCGGCTTCACCCGTGTCTCGTTACTCGACCACGAGCTTGTAGCTTTGTCCCGCACGGATGACGGCGCCCCGCTCCAGCTCGTTGAGCACGAGGAACCGGTCCAGGGGACGATCCGGCACGACCATCCTGCGTGCCATCTCGTCGGCCGTATCGGCCGGTCCGGCGGTCACCACCTGAATGCGCAACGGGCGCAGGGATTTCACCTCGTCGGGGCCAACGCCGGACAGGCTTTCGGTCCAGCGCCGGAACGCACCGTCGGGATCCGTGCTGCCCTTGGCGGCCATGATCATGCGGAAGGTCGTCTCTCCGACCCGGACGGCAGCGAGGCGGAAGGTCCAGTCCTTGCCGCGCGACATCGCCGTCACCGCCGAGTTGCCGGCGACCATGCGGTTCTCCACCGAACTCGCCTCGATGCTGTCGCTCCACGTGGCGCGCAGCACCTCCTCCAGGCTCTGGCCCACATGGCTTTCGACCTGATCGAACAGGAGGCGGCGGCTCCCCTCCCCCGTGGCACCGAGGACGGCGTTCCGCGTGTTCTCGATGGTGAATCCCTCCGGCACCTCGAAGGCGATGCCGAGGCTCGGATGGAGAAAGCGGCGGCCCTTGACGATGCCGTCGCCCGGATTGTCGCCATAGGCGATCCCGTCGATGGCGGCGAGGTAGCGGGCGCGTTCATCGACGCCGAGACCGGGCGCGCCGATGAGACGCGCGGCTCGCGTGACGAGGTTGATCCGTTCGCTCGTGCCCGGATGAGTGGCGAGCATGTCGGGCTCGCCGGCCATGCCCGTCCCGGTCTTCATGTTGGTGGTGCGGTTGAGGGAGTTGAGGAACCGCCCCGCGCCGAACGGATCGTAGCCCGCACGGGCGAGCGTCCGCACGCCGATCCCATCGGCCTCGAGCTCCTGATCGCGGGAGAAGCGGGCCAGGGCGAATTTCGACTGGTTCTGGAGTTGCGCGCCGGTGGCCGGATCGTTGAGGACGTCGGCGACCACCCGGCTCACCAGTTGGGAGCGCAGGGCGAGCTCGGTACGGGCCGTGGCATGGCGCAGGGTGACGTGGGCGATCTCATGGGCGAGGACGGCGGCGATCTCCGACGTATCGCTGGCGAGCGCCAGCAAGCCTCTCGTCACGTAGAGACGGCCATTCGGCAGCGCGAAGGCGTTGATGACCGGCGAATCGAGCAGCGTGACCGCGTAGGTCTCCTCGGGACGATCGGTGGCCTTCACCAACCGGTCGGTCACCTCGGTCAGCAGGCGCAGAGCCGCTGGCGAGCGGTATTCCCCGCCGAACGACGCCACGAGCTTGGCATGGTCGGCATCGGATGCGGTGCGCTCCCGGCCGGTGGTCCGAGGCGCCTCGACGGGCACCTTGATCGCCGCCGGCTGCAGGACCACGCCGCTCTGGTCGGAACTGCAACCGGTCAGGATGAGCGTCGAGACGAGCAGCCCGGTTCGGACCGCTCCATATCCGCGATGTCGTGTCTGCCCCCCGCTCATACCGTTCAGCGCCGAAGCGTCCGCTCCTCATCCAGAACTTCGATCATGTCTGCGCTCGCGATGTCGAGGGTGGGGCCGCGCCACGCTTCCACGATTCCCCGAACCCGGACGATGCGCCCCCGCAGGGTCGCCACATTCAGACCACGTTCGCGCAGCCGCCGCCAAGTGCGCTTCGACACGGTGACCGTCAAGCCATCCTCGCCTCGTTTGGCGAAGTCGAGATAGGTCCGCGCCGGACGCTCGCTGACATTCACGACCCGGCCCTGCGCCACGATGAAACGCCCCGTGGCCTCACGCAACGCGGCACCGTCGCGGCCCTCGCGGACACCAGCCCGCCACAGGCCGCGGGCGGCCGCCCGAGCCCCGGATTCCAGGGTCAGCAACGCCGGCCGGCAGAGCGTATCGCGTTCCCCCGCATCGGCATAAGCGAGTCCCTCTTCGATCAAGCCTCCGGCCAGGTCGATGGCTTCGTCGGAGACGGCCGCATCCACATGCATACGGCCCCAGCGGTCGATCTCCCCGCGCGGTACGAGGGTCAGCGTACGGTGCCGATGGTCGAGCATCCAGGCACGCGCGGCGCCGTCATCCTCCACCGGCCAACGGATCCCGTCGAGAACGGCGCGATCACCCGATGCCAGGATCATCTCGCCACGCTCCCCGAGCCCGGCGAGCGCCTCCTGTCGCGTCGGCCCACTCACGCATTCGGGCGCCACGGAGCGCGCCGCTTCGGCCCGCGCCGCCCCGGCGAGAACCAGCGCCATGCTCGCTGTCCTCAGGATGCGTTCGATCCGCCGCCCGATCATCACGCGCTGCATCCTCGCCCATCCGGATCCGAACCGGAGCAACCAGATACCATTCTGGGGCTTCCCATCGCGGCAAAACAAGGAAACGAGGAGAAGACCGGGTGGTTTGCCCCGTCATGCGGCCAGTAAGCCACACCGTAAGCCACGGCCGAACTCCCTTGCGCGACAAGGGCCGTCGACGCTGCCGGGACATCCCTTGATTCCCGTCCCTGCGGATCCCAAGTGACGGCAATCGGCTGCGGGCCCCTCTGGCGGATGCGCGTCTATGCCTTCCGTGATGTCGGAGCCGATGCTTTCCTGCGTTTCGCAAAGCATCGACGGTCCCGAATGGTCGACTTTCTCTTCATCGAATGGCTCGGCAAGCCTGTCTGGATGTGGCTCGGCTTCCACGCCCTGGTCGCGGGCCTTCTCGCCTTCGATCTCGGCCTGTTGCATCGGGACAAGGACCACGAGATCGGCGTGAAGGAGAGCCTTCTCCTCACTGCGTTCTATTTCAGCCTCGGCTTGGCCTTCGGGGGCTGGATCTGGTGGTACTTCGGCGCTCAGCCTGCCCAGGAATATGTCGCCGGCCTCGTGGTCGAGAAGTCGTTGTCCATGGACAACGTTTTCGTCATCGCCGTCATTCTCACGTCCCTCGGCATTCCCCGCGCAGCCCAGCACAGGGTCCTCGTCTGGGGCATCCTCGCTGCGGTTCTCCTGCGCGGTCTGATGATCGGGCTCGGTGCCGCCCTGGTGCATCAGGCGGCCTGGGTGCTGTCGATCTTCGCCGCCTTCCTGATCTTCGCCGGTTTGAAGATGCTGTTCGGAAAGGAAGAGGAGGCCGGCGACATCCAGGACAACGCCATGGTGCGGATGCTGCGCAAGGTGATGCGCATCACGCCCGAAATGCATGGCCAACGCTTCGTCGTCCGTAAACCGGATCCCGAGACCGGGAAGTCGGTGCTGTGGTTCACGCCTCTCGCCCTCGGTCTGATTCTCGTGAACGGCGCCGACGTGATCTTCGCCGTCGATAGCGTCCCGGCGATCTTCGCCATCACGACGGATACCTTCGTCGTCTACACCTCGAACATCTTTGCGATTCTCGGCCTGCGCGCTCTGTATTTCGCCCTCGCCGCGATGGTCGACCGTTTCGCCTACCTGAAGACGGCCCTCGCTTTCATCCTCATCTTCATCGGTACCAAGATCGTGGTCGCAGACACGTTCGACCTCGTCCACGTACCGCCGTGGGTATCCCTGGCGGTCACGCTCGTGCTGCTCGCCGGTGGCGTCGCCTACAGCCTGTGGCGCACGCGGGACGTGGCAAAGCACGAGGGTACGGACAGGGTGTCTCAACGCGCCTGATCAGATGGCCTTCGTCGTCCATCCACCTACTCCTGCGTCCTGTCGAGCGAGCCAAGCGACGGGGCCGCACAATGGCACCGGGCATGGACTGATCGACGTCGTTTCATGGCGTCGCCGGTGCGAATGGCCGCCACACCAAGTGCGTCGTACGACGCAAGCCGTATCCCGCGCGGCGGCGCGCCGCTCAGCGTGACGGCAATCCGGCCAGGAGATCCCGCAACGTCGTGATCGTGGATGCATCGGCGACGCCGTCCACGCGCTCCTGCCTGAATCTGCGCTGGAAGGCGGTGATCACAGCTTTCGTTCGCGGGTCGAAAATCCCGGTCACCGGAATGTCGTAGCCGAAGAGCGCGAACATCGCTTGAAGCGCCTCGATCGGCTGTCCGGCATCCCCCTCGGCGAAGAAGCGGCCGTCGCGAATGGGCGCCGCCGGCACGTGATGCCCCACCCCGGCTGCCGCCAGGCGATCCCAGGGGAAATGCTCGCCGGGATCCTCCTTGCGTTCCGGCGCCACGTCGGAATGCGCCAGCACGTGCCACGGTGCGATGCCCCAGCGGGCGATGATGTCCCGGGAAAGCGCGATCACCGCGTCGATCTGTTTGGACGGGTAAGGCGGCAAGCCGCCGACATGCCCGCCATTGACGATCTCGATGCCGATGGAGCGCGAATTTATGTCTCGCTCCAACCCGGAGGCCGTGCGCCCCCATACACCGGCTCCCGCATGCCAGGCGCGGCGCGATTCCGGCACCATCTGGATCACTCGTCCGTCCTCAAGCACGACGTAATGCGCCGATACCTCGGAGATCGGGTTCGCGAGACGCTGCAGGGCAGCGGCCGCGCTCTCCATTCCGGTGTAGTGCAGGAGCAGCATGGTCGGCGGACCGCCCCTGCGCTCGCCGTGGTTGGGCGACGGCATCACGCTGGTCGCCACCGGACTTTCCGGAATAGGCTTCATGCGGCAGCTCTCTCTTTGCGTGTCAGCGCAGTCCTCGCTCGGCGGCGATCCGGTCATAGGCGGCATTGATCGCGGCGAGCCGCGCGGTGGCGATCCTCACCGCCTCGGGCGGAACGCCGCGGGCGATCGCCCGGTCCGGGTGGTTCTCCATGACGAGGGCACGATACCGGGCTTTCACCTCCGCGTCCGTCACCTCGTGGTCGAGGTCGAGCACGAGATAGGGGTCGTCGGCGAGGCGCACGTGCCGGGCGGCAATGCGCCGGAAGGCTACGTCGTCGAACCCGAAAGTTTCGGCGACGGCACGCAGGTAGCGTTCTTCCGCCTCATGGATCGCACCATCGGCCTTGGCGATATGGAACAGGCCGTCGAGCACATCTTCCAGCAACGCCGGCTCATCCTGAAACGCCGTTGCCATCTGTCGCGCATAGGCCTCGAACCCTGCCGAGGTGCCTTTGGCGAGGTCGAACAGGCGCTGGACCCCGGGCTTCTCCCGTTCGCTCACCTGGACCACTTTGGCGAAGGCTTCGATTTCGGAAGGCGTCACCACCCCGTCGGATTTCGCCATCTTGGCCGCGAGCGCCACGAGGCCGGTCGTGAAGACCACGTCCTTCGGCGTCGCGCCGAACAAGGCCCCTTCCCGATCCACCAGGAAGTGACCGGCGACGCCGCCCACCAACCCGCCGATCGGTCCACCGATGGCGAGGCCGATCCCCGCGCCGCCGAGCTTGCCCCAGATGCCGACGCTCACGCCGCGCCACCATCGTCAGCGACAGCAGTGTTTGGGCGAAGAGGATAGAAAAGTTCTTGAAGCAGCATCGGCATCGCAGCGCATCGTCCACCGGCCATCCACCGGGTCAGCCCCGCATACGGCAATTTCCGCCTGCTCGTCCTGTCTCCGAGACATGAAAAAGGGCCGAGGCATGCGCCCCGGCCCTCCGCTTCTCCCAAACGGGAGAACGATGTCAGCGGCAGTACACGTCGCCGTAAGCGTCGCGATACGTGCCATATGGGCAGCGCGGAGCCGTGCCGGCACCGATGATCGCGCCGCTGGCTCCGCCGATGGCCGCACCGGCCAGAGCGCCGCCCGCACGACCGGTGGCAGCGCCGCCGATGGCCGCACCGGCCAGGGCGCCGAGACCGGCGCCGCCAAGAGCACGATCCTGCGGCGTATTGCAGGCGCCGAGGGAGAGGGCGAGAGCCCCGGCGAGGGTAGCGGCAATGAGCTTCTTCATGGTCCCGAGACTCCCTTGTGCGTTTTGTGGCCCGGCTTATCGCCGTGGTGACCTTGCGCAACGTAGCTTAGCCATTCCGTTCGTGGAATGCACCACGTGAGGAAACGGTTCCAGCCACGCTTTCCGTTCGGGCAGAAAACCCTCTACTGATGCACGCCAGACACCTCGGGCGCCCCCCTCCGGACGCCCGGACAAAACCCAGGACCGTTTCGAGGAAGCCATGCTGCGTGCCACCGCCATCGTCCGCAAAGCCGCCATTCGCCCGGATTCCGTGGCGGATACCGTGACCCTCGACCATGCGGGACGCCAGGGAGCAGCCGCGATCCTCACCGGCGCGGGCGGGGTGAGTTTCACCCTAGCACTGGCGAAGGCTGCCTCCATCGAGGACGGTGACGCGTTTCGTCTCGAAGACGGGCGCCTGGTGACCGTTCGCGCTGCGGCGGAATCCTTGCTCGAAGTACGGGCGGAGAATCCGGCTCGCCTGCTGCGGTTGGCCTGGCAGTTCGGCGGCAACCACGTCCCGGCGGAGATCGGTGCAGACGTCCTCTATGTACCCGCGACCTCGGCCAATGCCGAACTGATCCGTGGGCAGGGTTGCGCCGCGACCCCGGTTTCGCGAGCCTTCAAACCCGAACGCGAGGCTCACGACCACAGTCAGTGCGGTCACGACCACGGTCACGATCATTCGCATGCGCACGATCACGGGCATGCACACGACCATGCGGATCACGGCCATGCCCATGTGCATGGCCCCGATTGCAAGCACGATCACTGAGGCGGGCAACGGAAGCGGTCGCCGCACAATTGAAACCGAGCCGCGTCTCTTTCATACGGACACCATGACACCCAGCGATATCCGTTTCTCGGTCGCACCGATGATGGATTGGACCGACCGCTATTGCCGGTCGTTCCACCGTGTCCTGTCACGCCGTGCCCGGCTCTATACTGAGATGGTGACCAGCAATGCCGTTCTTCACGGCGACAGGACGCGTTTGCTCGGTTTCTCCGAGCCAGAGCATCCGGTCGCCGTCCAACTCGGGGGTTCGGTACCCGGCGATCTTGCGGAGGCAGCACGCATTGCGGAGGGATTCGGCTACGACGAGATCAATCTGAATGTGGGCTGTCCCTCGGACCGGGTTCAGGATGGCCGTTTCGGCGCATGCCTCATGCGAGACCCGATCCTCGTCGGCGAGTGCGTGGCGGCCATGAAGGCCGCCATCTCGGTGCCGGTCACGGTGAAGTGCCGCATCGGAGTCGACGATCAGGATACGGAGGTCGCCCTGGATTCGCTGGTCGATGCCGTAATGCAGGCGGGAGTCGACGGGCTCATCGTCCATGCCCGCAAGGCTTGGCTGCAGGGTCTGTCGCCGAAAGAGAACCGCGATGTCCCCCCCCTCGATTACGGACGCGTCGCGCGGCTGAAACAGAAGCGCCCGTCTCTGCCGATCGCTATCAACGGCGGCATTGCCACGATCGACGACACGCTGACCCAACTCACGGTCGTGGACGGTGTGATGATGGGGCGCGCAGCCTATAACGAGCCGGCCCTGCTGCTCGACGTGGACCACCGGGTTTTTGGAGAAGCGGCCCCCGTGGCGGATGCCTTCGAGGCTGTCGAGGCTTTCGCACCGACCATCGCTGAAGCCTTGGGAAACGGTATCCGCCTGCACACGCTCACCCGCCATATGCTCGGACTGTTCAACGGACGCCCCGGGGCGCGTGCCTATCGCCGACACCTGTCGACGTTCGGCACTCGCGCGGATGCCGATCTCTCGACCCTGCGCGAGGCTGTGGCTCAGGTATCCGGGGAAGTTCCCGGAGGAAGCGCCGTTCAGGCGGCGTGAGCGCGGGACGTCAATTGTCGGTCGCGCGCTCGAAAGTGACGATGCTGCGAGTCTCACCCTCTTCTGCCCAGTTCGGCATGACGCGCCACGGGGTCAGGACACGAAGGCGCGCTCCATTGATCTCGAAAGACCGCGTCTGTTCCGTACCGACCCAAGCAGGATTCCACGCTGCGTCGAGCTTGGCAGTCCACTGATTTCCCGTGACGGTAAAACGGCCCGTATAGGAAACCATGGTGTCGAGAAGAGCGGCGCGCTCCTTGTCGCTGACCGCAGGCTTCCGATCCTCGCCGGTGAGGTTGAAGAATACCCTCCCCTCGGGCGTGAAATAAGCGAACCCCGCCGGATGGGCACCCATGACTGGAATCGTTTTGCCGGTGGAGCGAACCTCGACTTCGTAGGAGACGAGCTTCCACAAACCGGTGATGCGCGCATCGCTGGCGGCTTGCGCCGATCCGCCCAGCATCGGCGTAAAGAGTAGCGGAAGCCACATTCCGAGAAAGCTGCGTCGTAGGGTCGAAACTCTCATGATCGGATTTTGTCCTCTTAGAGCATTGCAACCAGAGACACCCTCGCGGGCATCTCGATTTGAGCTATGCAATGAAGACGTGCCACTCTCAACGCCTCAGATAGTTGGCTCGCCTGCTTGTGATGCGTTCCCGCTGAGTTTGGATATGTCATTTGACACGCAAAAGCCCGCGGCGTTTGACG
>NZ_NKUG01000171.1 GCF_014845095.1 Methylobacterium bullatum
GGGGGAGGCCTCGGGGGCGGGGTGAATCTGGACGATCGCAGCTCGCCGAGAGGTGGGCAAGCGCGACGTTTGCGCAGGGTAAAGAAATCCCTGGCCTCAATTTGGGATCGACTCCCGGCCTCGTTTGTTCTTCATTCGTTCTCATGAGCGAATCGATGGAGACAGTCGTGGACGAGATGGAACGCGCCTATCTGGATGCCTGCGACGGTGACGCGCGGGATGCCCTGCGCCGGGCCCTGGGCGATGCCCTCCAGGAGCTCGCGGCCGTGGACCGACAGGTCAGCCGGGGTTTCGTGCGGGCGGGCAAGCCAGCGGATCTCGCCCGCAAGCTGGGACCTGAACGACGCGCCCGGCAGGGTCAGGGGGCGGTTGGCTGAGCCCTCCCGGGGCCTCGCTTCGTGCGTTCCCTCGTGACCGGTGCCGGCAGCGCGGCCAGCGCGGCCCGCTCGTTCTCGTAGGCCTCCAGCACCGCATCGACCCACAGGGCCATGCCCTCCGACTTGAGGGGTATCCGTTGGCTCCGGTCGTAGTGAAGGCGCGTGACGGCGGAGCGGCGGTCGCGCTCGTCCTCGGTCACTCCGGCCTCGTGGTCCAGGATCGCGGACGCGGCCCCGCCCAGGCGATGGTCCGAGAGGAACGTCGTGATCGCCCGGCGGACGTCATGCAGCGTCCAAGGCCGGATGCCGTGGATCCCGAAATAATCGACCAGCGGCCGCGCGGTGACCGTCGACCCCGTCACCTTCTTCCCCCGCAGCCGGTAGAGGAGCGCGTTCAGGGCACCCTGGCCGACATGGCCGTCCCCCCGGATCGACGGGAAAAGCCAGCGATTCGTCTCACGGTCGGGATCCTCGGCAAGCACCCGGTCGATCACGTACCAGGCGCCCGGGGGGAGGGGGAGCACAAACGGGCGATCTTCCTTCATGACCCCGGCGCTCCATGTCACGGCGCGCCAACCCGGTCCCGGCACGCCGGCGTCCTCGGGGATGGGGGCAACGTCCAACCGTGCGGTCTCCGCGACGGCGCCCGTGCGCTGGCCCGTGAGGACAGTGAACCACAGCATCGCTAGAGTGCCCGGCGCGGTCGCGTGTTCCGTCTGACCGAGTGTCCGGTATCTCTCCGCGACGGCCAGGGTCCGGGCGAGCTCGTCGATCTCGGGCGCGTGCCTGCGCTTGCTCGGCTTGTATCGGATCGTCCACTGGTCTCGCCAGAGCGGCCACTTCTCAGTCGCCTTCGCCATGCCGGACACGCCGCTATGGTTCGACCAGGCCCAGTCGAGCATCTCCCGTCCCTGGCGTACGGCCCGGGCGGCCGCGCTGCGCGAGTTCGCGGCGATGATCTCGTTCCGGATACCCTGCAGGTCGGTGGCCGTGACCTCACGGACGGGGCGGCGGGCGATCCGGTCGAATGCCTTGTGGCGCAGGTACGAAGCGTATGCGGGGAAGTACCCAGGGTCGAGGTCCGGCCGCTTCTCCTCAAGGAACAGATCGACGAGGTCCCGCCATTCCCACGGGCCGTGCCGCCGCCGGTCCTCGTCGCTCTGCCGTTCTACCTCCACCGGCCAAGCCGCGTCCGCCGAGGTCTCGTGGTCGCCGCCGGTCGTGACCATGGCATGCGCGTAGACGGCGACGTCCTGCCGGGGGTCCCGCCCATCCTTCACGTCCAGCCGGGCCCGGGCGGCCGCCTCACGCGCCGCGGCGACCGAGACGGAAGCCATGTCCCCGAGGCGGAGGGTCGACATGCGGAGCTTGAGGATCCAGTTGCCGGCCGCCGGCGTCACGCGGAGCACGAGCCCCGGGAAGGCGTCGTCGCAGAAGTCGATCCCGCGGCCGGGGACGGTCCCGCTATCGATCATCCGGCGCGCCTTCTTCAGGTGCTCCGCCGTCAGCCGCGCCCGCTCCCGTGCGTATGTCCCCCGCGATGCCGCCATGTCCGTCTCCGTGGATACCGCATGGATACCGCACGTCCGAAACGCGGCCGCAAGAGTCCCCGGGAACGGTCCACCGGGAAAAGCCATGCAGGATTAACGGTTTGCGCGGGAAGCGCCGGGGAGGTGGCGAGGCGGAAAGCCCGGGGGATCGTCCTTCCAAGCTGAATACCCGGGTTCGATTCCCGGTACCCGCTCCACCCTCCTACCTCAAAAATTTGCAGCAGATCGAACGGGATAGGCTTCTTTAGGAGGTCTCCTCGGGGTTTGATCCAAGCGATGGATACCACCCGAATGGGCTGACGAGCGGCCCCCGGGGGCGGTCATAGACAGGCCGACATCATCCTGAAAGGTCCGGCTGAGGCTCGTGGGCATCACGGCATCCACGACGAGTCACCCGGCCTTAAGTGCCCCTTGGTCCCATCCTGGCTGTAGAGCGCCATGCGGGCGCGGAGATGCGACAGGTCCGAGAACGGAATCGTCGATGTTTCGTCAAAGCGCATGGATCCCGGTTCTTCCGCTCCGGCAGAGCGGGGAGAAGCGAACCCACGGACCAGCGCATGCCCTGGCCCATGGGGCAGCTACGGTACGCCCAGCAACGGCATCCACAGCGCCAAGGCCAAAAGCGTCACCAGAAGCACGGGTGGGGTGATGATCAGCCCTACCTTCATGTACTGCCCCCACGTGATGTGCTGCCCCCGGCTGGCGAGCACGTGGAGCCAAAGCAAGGTCGCAAGGCTGCCGATCGGTGTGAACTTCGGGCCGAGGTCGCACCCGATGACGTTGGCGTAGATCATAGACTGGCGCATCAGCGGCGACAGGTCGGGGGTCTGCTGGATCGAAAGCGCCCCCACCAGCACGCCCGGCATGTTGTTCATGACGGAAGACAGGATGGCGGCGGCGAAGCCCGTCCCGATGGTGGCGACGACCGTTCCCTGGCCTGAGAGCCAGACCAGACCCTGCGCCAAGTAGTCCGTCAGGCCGGCATTCTTCAGACCGTAGACGACGAGGTACATGCCGAGGCTGAACAGCACGATCTGCCACGGTGCCCCCGCGAGGATCTTACGGATGGGGATCACGCGGCTTCGGCTGGCGAGAGCCAGAAGGATCAGGGCGCCGGCACAGGTGACGACTGATACCGGTATGCCGAAGGGCGCGGAGACGAAGTAGGCGGCGAGAAGGAGAGTGAGCAGCGGGAAGGCCGCCGTGAACACTGAGGGATCGCGGATGGCACGACGAGGCGCCTCCAACTGGCCCACCGGGTAGGTCGCTGGCAGGTCGCGGCGGTAGAACATCCACAGGACCAGCAGGGTCGTGGCGAGCGAGACGAGGTTCACCGGTACCATCACGGCGGCATAGCGGCTGAAGGTGATGTCGAAGAAGTTGGCGGAAACGATGTTGACGAGGTTCGAGATCACCAGCGGCAGGCTGGTGCTGTCGGCCACGAACCCGCAGGCGACGATGAAGGCGAGGGCCGCCACCGGCTTGAAGTCGAGCCGCAGCAGGATGGCGAGCACGATGGGGGTGAGGAGAAGCGCAGCCCCGTCGTTGGCGAACACCGCCGCAATCGCCGACCCGAGAAGGATGACCAGGGGAAACAGGCGGCGGCCACGACCACCACCCCACCGGGCGATGTGTAGGGCGGCCCAATGGAAGAACCCCGCCTCGTCCAGGAGAAGCGATATGACGATGAGCGCCACGAACGTGAAGGTGGCATCCCAGACGATATGCCAGACCACAGGGATGTCGCCTGGATGGATGACCCCGCTTGCGAGGGCCACGGCGGCCCCCGTGAGGGCGCTCCATCCGATCCCGAGGCCCTTGGGTTGCCAGATGACGAAGACGAGGGTGACCACGAAAATGGCAAGCGCGAGCATCGGCACCGTTTCTTGTTCTTGATGGAGCGGGAAGCCGATCAGGCGCTGGCGACGCGGCGCCCGTACTCGTCGACGACGCGCTCGCCGTCTTCCTTCACGAACTCGCCTCGCTGGACCGGCAAGAGGTCGAGGACCGCCTCGGAGGGGCGGCACAGGGCGACGCCCTTCGGGCTCACCACCAAAGGCCGATTGAGCAGGATCGGGTGCGCCTCGATGGCATCCAGAAGCTGGTCGTCCGTGAGGGCCGGGTCGGCGAGGCCGAGTTCCACGAAGGGTGTCCCCTTCTCGCGCAGGAAGTCTCGGATCGTGGCGCCGGCCCGCTCGGCGAGCTGACGTACCAGGGTGCGGCTCGGCGGCGTTTTCAGGTACTCGACCACGTGTGGCTCGATGCCGGCATTGCGAATGAGGGCCAGGGTGTTGCGGGACGTTCCGCAATCCGGGTTGTGGTAGATCACGACGTCCATCGAGAGGTCTCCTTGCAGCAGGCGGAGAGGGCTGCGACGGCCGGGGCGCAGACCTCGGGGCGCCCCTGGCAGCAATCGCGCATCAGGAACTGGATCAGTTCCGACAGGTCCGGGTAGGCGGCGCTGTAGATGATCGAGCGTCCCTCGCGGCGGGAGGTGACGAGCCCGGCATGGGTGAGCTCCTTCACGTGGAAGGACAGGTTGGTGCCCGACACGCCGACCGCCTCGGCCAGCATGCCGGCTGCCATCCCGTCCGGCCCGGCGGTGACGAGCTGGCGCACGATGCGCATGCGATGCTCCTGGCCGAGGGCCGCAAAGGCGGCCACGGCTTGCCGTTCGCCCATCATGATGTCAATACCTCAATAATCATTGAAATGTAGAGGACACCGACGCCTTGGACAAGCCTCAGCAACCCTTCGCCGATGGCATGCCGAACCTGAGCGAGAGGCACCTCGAGGTCCCGACGAGCACCGGCCTTCAGGTGCTAACGCCGTTCACCCACGCTCCGCGGTTCCTGATCCTGTACGGATCGCTCCGGGAGCGTTCGTTCAGCCGCTTCCTCGCCTACGAGGCCGCGCGGCTGCTTCAGGCCATGGGCGGCGAGGTGCGGATCTACGATGCGCACGGCTTGCCGCTGCCGGACGACGCCACGGCCGACCACCCGAAGGTCCAGGAACTGCGCAACCTCTCGATCTGGTCGGAGGGACACGTCTGGGTCAGCCCCGAACGACACGGCAACTTGACCGGCGTCATCAAGAGCCAGATCGACTGGCTGCCCCTGTCGGAGGGGTCGGTGCGCCCGACGCAGGGCCGGACCCTGGCCGTGATGCAGGTCTCAGGCGGCTCGCAATCGTTCAACGCCGTCAACGCCCTGCGCATCCTCGGGCGCTGGATGCGGATGATCACCATCCCGAACCAGTCCTCAGTGCCCATGGCCTACAAGGAGTTCGATGAGGCCGGCCGTATGAAGCCCGGCCCCCTCTACGACCGGGTGGTCGACGTCTGCGAGGAACTGTTCAAGTTCACCCTCCTGACCCGTGAAAGGGCAGACTACCTCGTCGACAGGTATTCCGAGCGCAAAGAGCGCGAACCCGAACGGCTCGAGGCGGTGGCGGTCGATATCGGGTTCGCAAGGCGATAGGCTGCTTGGAGCGCCTGCACGCCACGGGGGATCGGCTGGAACCGGACTTGCCTGGATGGCGCGTCCGTCCCGGCTAAGTGTCTCTCACCAAACTCCCGCTGCGCCGTCGTACTCCGAGGGAGAACCGACCGTGATCGGGAGTTTTGTGAGGCACTCTAAATCGGCACGAATGCCGGGCGCGGGGGATCGTGCCGCGCATCGCGCGGAAGGGCATCGAGAGAAGCAACAAGCCCGGTCGGCATCGTTGGGTCATGGAGCGCACCCCCCCTGGCTCAACCGCTTCCGCCGCCTTCCCGTCCGCTATGAGCGACGCGGCGCCATCGACGAGGCCTTCGCCAGCCTCATCAACCTCAACCAGATCAAAAGGTTATGTTGGGCGCTCTAAATAAAGGCGATTCCACCATACATGTAATTGATGGATAGTTGAGTCGTGATCCAGCTTTTTGCTGCGTCCAATGAAGGAAACATCAAGCCCTGCTGGTCACACGACCCGAACCCTTTATCGAGATACCACCGCGTCTGCTCGGCGTAATTTTCAAATTCGGACGAGCGCACCAGGATCGCGACGATCCGTCCGTCGGATATGCCGAGACATGCATTCTCTTCCGAATCCGAATCTCCAAGAAGAATGTGCTCGAAGTGCACGGAGGAAGACATGAAAATTAACCCGCGCTGATGAATGATTAAGTTTTCATGAATTGCCACGTGCCGGTTGCCTGACATCGATCCGAATCGTCTAGCATAGACCTTCGAATCGGCACCATCCCTCAAACGAGGGAGGTGCGAAAATCAAATAAACACCCCCGTCCTCACTCATATGAGGGATGTGCCACCGGATTCTTTGTTCTATCCAGCTGTCGCAATTCCCGCTCATGCGATGCGGATGAAGCCTTCGATTTGGTCTGATGGGGCATAAACCGCCTAAGGCTGGATGATACTTCATGGTGCCGCGTTTTTAGCTGGCTATGACCGAGCTCGATCGCTCGAAATCCGTCGTCGATTCAAATCTCTGGAGTGAAACGCCATGGCCATTTTAGGCCCCACCGTAGTGTCGATCACTGCAGCTGCCGATGTTCTCAACGGAACCGCCAACACCACGGAGGTGACCTTCACCTTCTCCGAGGCGGTGAACGGCTTCGACATGGACGACGTCGTCATCCCCGGCAATGCCGGTTATGTGAGCGACTTCGCCTCCGACGACGGTGTTGTCTGGACGGCCGTCTTCCATGCGGCTCCGGGTTTCGATGGTGCTGTCACGCTGTCCGTCACCGATGGTTACAAAAATTCCAACTTTGAGGATGGTCACGCTGGTGGCTCGCTCGATCTGACCATCGACCAGACGGCGCCGACGGTGATCGTCGAGCTCGACTCGTCGGCCTTCAGCAACACCAACCCGACCTCGCAGGTGACCGTCACCCTCAGCGAGGCCTCGCCCGACTTCGATGCGTCCTTCATCGTAGTCACCGGCGGTACCATCGACGGTCTGACCGCCAGCGACGACGGCCTGACCTATATCGGCACCGTCACGGCCAATGCGAACTCCACCACGCCGGTCTCGGTCTCCGTGGCCGCCGGACGCTTCACCGATGCGGCGGGCAACGCCAACGCCGCCACCATCAGCGCCAGCGACACCGCCACCGTCGACACCGTCGACCCGACGGTGTCCCTCATCGAGGTGGTGGCCTCCGACCTCAACGTGACCTCCAACACCACGGAGGTGACCTTCACCTTCTCCGAGGAGGTGAAAGACTTCGACGCGAGCGATGTCTCCATCGCCGACGGTGCCGGCGAGATCGGCACCTTGACGGGCAGCAACGGCGGCAAGACCTGGACGGGAACCTTCACGGCGGCGGAGGGATTCGCCGGCTCAACCACGCTGTCCGTCACCGGGTATTATGCCGATCTTGCCTCCAATCCGGGCTCGGAAGGCTATACGCAAACCCTGTCCATCGACACGAGGGCGCCGACGGTGCTCATCGACCTGGACCGCGATGCGTTTAACATCGGCAACGGGACCTCGGAGGTGACCTTCACCCTGAGCGAGCCCTCGCCAAACTTCGATAAGGCCGACGTCACGGTCACCGGCGGTACCATCAGCGATCTGACCGCCAATGGCCTGATCTATACCGGCACATTCACGGCCAATCCGAACTCCACCGCGCCGGTCTCGATCTCCGTGGCCGCCGGAGCCTTCGTCGATTACTCTGGCAACGCCAATACCGCCTCCACCCCCGACACGGCGACGGTCGACACGGTGGCGCCGACGGTGAGCGTCAATATGCCGGCGGACACGTTCAATATCCTCAGCCCGACCTCTGAGGTGACCTTCATCCTGAGCGAGGCCTCGGACAACTTCGACAAGAGCGACGTCACGGTCACCGGCGGGAGCATCGGCGATCTGACCGCCAGCGTCGACGGCCTGACCTATACCGGCACATTCACGGCCGAGGAGGACTCCACCGCGCCAGTCACGATCCTCGTGGACGCCGGAGCCTTCACCGATGCGGCGGGCAACGCCAACACACCCTCCAACCTCGATACGGCGACGGTCGACACGGTGGCGCCGACGGTGGAAATCAATATCTTGGCGGCCACGCTCAACGTCAACGTTCCGGACGTGACGGTAACCTTCACCCTGAGTGAGGCCTCGATCAATTTCAATCGAACCGACGTCACGGTCACCGGCGGTAGCATCGGCGATCTGACCGTCAGCGCCGACGGCCTGACCTACACCGGCACCGTCACGGCCGATGAGGGCTTCACCGGGGAGCTCTCCGTCTCGGTGGCCGCCGAACGCTTCAACGACGCGGCGGCCAATGGCAACGCCGCCTCCCTCGTCGACACGGCGACGGTCGACATGGTGGCGCCGACGGTGACCGTCGCCCTGGCGGCGGATTCGTTCAACATCGCCAACCGGAGCTCTGAGGTGACCTTCACCCTGAGCGAGGCCTCGACCGACTTCCCTGGCTCCGACTTCGATGCCTCCGACGTCACGGTCGTCGGCGGTAGCATCGGCGAGCTGATCAACAACGGCGACGGGACCTATACCGGCACTGTCTCGGCCTACGAAGATTCCACCACGCAGCTCTCGATCTCCGTGGCCGCCGGAGCCTTCGGCGATACGGCGGGTAATTCCAACACCGTCTCCAACTCCGACACGGCCACGGTCGACACGGTGGCGCCGACGGTTGTCTCCATCGTGGCGGCCGACACCGAGCTCAACTCGGCCTCCAACTCCACGCTGGTGACCTTCACCTTCTCCGAGGCGGTGACCGGCTTCGCCAAGGACGATGTCCTCGTCACCGGTCCCGGATTGCTGGGCGACTTGGAGACCACCAACGGTGGCCTCACCTGGACGGGCACCTTCACGGCGAGCGCGGGCCAGACCGGCTCGGCCACGCTGGCCGTCAGCGGTGCCTATCTCGACGCTGCCTCCAACCCGGGCGCGGCTGGCGGCTTGGAGACCCTGACCATCGACACGCAGGCGCCGATGGTGACCGTCAACCTGGCATCGACGGCCTTCAGCAACACCAACCCGACCTCGCAGGTGACCTTCACCCTGACAGAGGCGGCGACCGACTTCGATAAGTCCGATGTCACGATCACCGGCGGGAGCATCGGCGATCTGACCGCCAGCGACGGCGGCATGACCTATACCGGTACCGTCACGGCCAATCCGAACTCCACCACGCCGGTCTCGGTCTCCGTGGGCCTAGGACGCTTCACCGATGCGGCGGGCAACGCCAACCTCGGCTCCGTTCCCGATACCGCAACGGTCGACACCCAGGCACCGACGGTGACCTCCATCGTGGCGGTCGACGCCGATCTCAACCTGAACGACACAACCGAGGTCGTGACCTTCACCTTCTCCGAAGCGGTGACCGGCTTCACCGCGAGCGACGTCTTCATTCCCGAGGTCTCCGGACTTCCTGCCGGCACCTTGGGCACCTTGATTAGCAGCAACGGTGGCACGACCTGGACGGGAACCTTCACGGCGCAGGATGGCTTCGTCGGCTCGGCCAACCTGTCCGTCATCGGGGAGTATGCCGATCTTGCCTCCAACGTGGGCTCGACCGGCGGTTCGAAGACCCTGAACATCGACACGGTGGCACCGACGGTGACCGTCGACCTGGCCTCGACGGCCTTCAGCGCCACCAATCCGACCTCGGCCGTGACCATCACCCTGAGCGAGATCTCGGCCGGCTTCGACAAGACCGCGGTCACGGTCAACGGCGGTACTCTCAGTGATCTGACCGCCAGCCTCGACGGCCTGACCTATACCGGCTTCGTCACGGCCGATCAGAATTCCACCGAGCCGGTCTCGATCTACGTGTCCGCCGGAGCCTTCACCGATGTCGCGGGCAACGCCAACGCCCCCTCCATGTCAGACAACGCAACGGTCGACACCGTCAACCCGACGGTCGCGCTGCTGACGATCTCGCAGGATACCGGCGCGAGCGATTCGGACCACATCACCCGTGATCGAACCCTGTCGGTCAGCGGCACGGTCGAGGCAGGCTCCACCGTGACCGTCGCCGTGCTCGATCTGGCCGGCAACCCCGTGCTCGTCAACGGGACCGCCGTGACGCTGGTCGCCACGGTCACCGGCGGCACGTTCACGACGGCGTCGACCCCCTCATTGCTGGACGGCAGCTACATCTTCCGCGCCACCGCGACGGACAGTGCCGGCAACACCACCACCAGCGATCTGAGCCCTGTCCGGGTGGACAACAGCACAATCCTTCCGACCTTTGGCTTGGCTGAGGCCTCCGATACCGGCGTCAGTGCCACCGATCTGCTCACCAACAGCACCACCCCGAGCTTCACCGGCACGGCCGAGGCCGGCGCCACCGTCCAGCTCTTCCTGGACGGATCCGAGATCGGCACCGCCGTCGCCGATCCGAACGGTCGCTACACCCTGGCCTTCGCCGATTCGGACCTGGACGGCACGCCCCTGACGGATGGCAGCTACAGCCTCACGGCTCTCGTGACCGACCTCGCCGGCAACACGAAGCTGAGCACGACGGTCAAGACGTTCACGGTCGACGCCACCGCGCCGACGGCGACGGTCGTGATCGCGGATGCCAGCCTCGACGACGGCAACATGACCTCGAAGGTCACTTTCTCCTTCACGGAAGCCGTCGATCCTGCCTCCCTCATGGTGAACACCACCGGCGGCGGCATCGAGCCGGGCTCTCTCGTCGTCGCCCAAGATGGGCTCTCCGCCACGGCCACGTTCATCGCCGACGACAACAGCACGACCGCCGCCAAGGTCACCCTCACGGCGTTCAAGGACCTCGCCGGCAATGCCGGGACCTCCACCGCGTCCACGGCGGTCCCGGTCGACACCGTCAATCCGACGGTGGGGATCGCGTTCGCCGAGACCAGCTTCAGCGACGACAACCGGAGCTCTACGGTCACCTTCACCTTCTCGGAAGCCTTCGATCCTGCCTCCCTCAAAATGAGCGCCACCGGCGGCAGCATCGAGCCGGGCTCGCTCTTCGTCGCCGACGACGGGCGCTCCGCCACGGTCACCTTCACCGCCGACGATGACAGCACGACCGCAGCCAAGGTCACCCTCACGGCGTTCAAGGACCTCGTCGGCAATGCCGGAACGTCCACGGCGTCCGCTGCGATCCCGGTCGATACCGTCAACCCGACGGT
>NZ_NKUG01000172.1 GCF_014845095.1 Methylobacterium bullatum
GCGAGCCGGCTCGCGCCGTAGGACAGGATCCCGGCGATGGCGAACAGCGCGACGAAGGTCTTCACGGTGGCGGTGAACAGCGCCGGCTCAATGCCGGTATCGGTGTAGAGCAGGAGGCCGATGGCGGAGATCGGCAGGAGCAGGACGATCAGGACGGGACCCAGCGGGTTCATGGCGTACTCGCGTATGTCGGGACCGGGGTTCGGCCCTTCTCTCTGTAAAGCGGCCCCGGTCATAGCATTGCTCAGCGCCCGAGGGGACACCCCGGACGCAACAAAATTCACAGGGATCGGACGGTCACGCCGGGATGCGGACGGTGGCGCGCAATCCCCCCAGCGGACTGTCGTGAAGGGCGACGTCGCCGCCATGGGCGCGGGCGATGTCGCGGGCGATGGCGAGGCCGAGGCCCGATCCGCCGGCATCCTGGCGCGCATCGTCGAGGCGGACGAAGGGCTTGAACACCTCCTCGCGGCTCTCGACGGCGATGCCCGGACCGTCGTCGTCGATGGAGACGAGGAAGGACCGCGCCTCCGTGCGGCCGCGAATCGCCACTGTCTCGCCGTACCGGGCCGCGTTGGCGGCGAGGTTGAACAGGCAGCGGCGGAACGCGTCCGGCCGCAGCGTCACCATGGCGCGGCCGTCGAACTTCACCTCGGCCACGTGGGCGCCGAGGCGCTCCACGTCGGTGCGCAGATCCTCCAGCATCGCCCGCATGTCGGTGGGCACGGCGGCCTCGCCGGAATCGCCGCGCGCGAAGGCGAGGTAGGCCTCCAGCATCCGGCTCATCTCGTCGACGTCGCGCTGGAGGTCTTCCACCTCCGAGGTCTGCTCCACCAGGGCGAGCGACAGCTTGAACCGGGTGATGATGGTGCGCAGGTCGTGGCTGACGCCGTTGAGCATGGTCGTGCGCTGTTCCATCGCCCGCTCGATGCGCCGCTTCATCTCGATGAAGGCGTGGCCGGCCTGGCGCACCTCGCGGGCGCCGCGCGGCCGGAACTCGATCTCGCGGCCCTTGCCGAAACTCTCCGCCACGTCGGCCAGCCGCAGGATCGGCTTGATCTGGTTGCGCAGGAACAGGATCGCCACGCCGAGGAGCACCAGGGACGAACCGCTCATCCACAGCAGGAAGATGTGCGAGTTCGAGGCGTAGGCCATGCTCCGCCGCGCGGTCACCCGCAGCACCCCGTCCGGGATCTCGACGCGGATCTCGATGAGGCTGGACCGGCCCACCGTGTCGATCCAGAACGGCCGGCCGATCTGCTTGGCGAGTTCCTCGGAGAGCGTCTCGTCGAGGATGGAGAAGAACGGGCGCGGCCCCGGCAGGGGGAGCTTGGCGCCTTTCAGGATGTCGAGGTCGAGGTTCAGCCGCGTGCCGGCGATGCGGGTGAGGGTGTCGGCGTCCTTGTCCTGGGGGTAGCTCTCGTAGACGTCGATCATCGCCGCCACGTCGGCGGTGACGGCCGCCGAGAGGCGGCGGGTCACGAGCTGCCAGTGCCGCTCCATGAAGGTGTAGGCGATGACCGATTGCAGCAGCACCACCGGGGCGATGATGATGATGAGCGAGCGCGCATAGAGCCCCTTCGGCAGGGCGTTGCCGATGGCGCGCGCGAGCCTCTTCCATATCCGGCGCGGATGCGGTCTCGCGCGCCAGGCGGCGGCGGTGCTGGTTCTGATCCGCGACAGGTTCAGGCCGGCGAGGGCCATGGCGGGTCCCGTCTAATCGATCGCGAGGCGGTAGCCGATGCCGCGGACCGTCTGGAGGAAGAGGGGGTTGCCCGGATCGACCTCGGTCTTGCGGCGCAGGCGGTTGATCTGCACGTCGATGGTGCGCTCCGCCGCGAGCCCGCCATTCCCGGCCAGCACGTCGCGGTCGACATTGCCGCCCTTGGCCTCGGCCAGGATCGTCAGGATCTCGCGCTCGCGGTCGGTGATGCGGATGGTCTCCTCGTCACGGCGCAACTCGCCCCGGTCGATGCGGTAGGAGAACGGCCCGAACGTCACCGTGGCGATGGTGCGGTCGGAGGGCGGCGCGCCGTCCGGGCGGCGCTTGATGATGTTGTTGAGGCGCAGGATCAGCTCGCGCGGCTCGAAGGGCTTGGGCAGGTAATCGTCGGCCCCGATCTCGAGCCCCATCACCCGGTCGTTGGGGTTGGAACGGGCGGTGAGCATCAGGATCGGCACCCGCGAGGTCTCACGCACCTGCCGGGCGTAATCGAACCCGTTCTCCCCCGGCATCATCACGTCGAGGACGAGGGCGTCGAAGACGAAGCTCTGCGCCCGCTGCCGGGCCTCCTCGACATTCCCGGCGGCCGTGACGCGAAACCCCTGTTCGTAGAGATAGCGCGACAGCAATTCGCGCACCCGCCGGTCGTCGTCCACCACGAGGATGTGGGGGGCGTGGTCGGGAAGCTCGGCGCGGATTCTCGGCTCCGGCGACGCCATGTCAGCGACGGCTCCGGGCGCGGCGCGCCATCAGGCTGGTCACCGCCGCGCGCTCTTCGGGTTCGATCATCGCCATGAGAAATCCCTGTGCCGCGGCAAATCCGTTTCCGTCCCGGGCGCCCGTCGGTTCGTCCGCCACCGGATCGGCGATGGCGCGGGCCACCCGCCGCACCTGGACCCGCGTCAGTTCCGCCGTGAGCGTCGCGCCCGTCTCCGAACAATAGAGCAGCCTCTGGCGGCGGTCGCTCCGGCCGGTCTTCTGCACGATGTGGCCCTGTTCGATCAAATCCTTGAGAACCCGGTTCAGACTCTGCTTCGTGATCCGCAGGATGTCGAGGAGTTCGGCGATGGTCAGGCCGGGGTAGTGATAGACGAAATGGAGCACCCGGTGGTGCGCCCGCCCGAAGCCGTATTCGGCCAGCATCCGGTCCGGGTCGCCGACGAAGTCGCGGTAGGCGAAGAACAGCAGTTCGACGAGGTCGTTCGTTACGCCCTCCGGAGCCGGACCTGACTCCGCCTGCCCGTCCTCCTCCTCGGACAGGGATAGGGGGTCCGGGCCCGTTGCCAGGGTGGATTGGCGCGTCACGTCCGGCGACATCCTCAATATACGTCAGTGTTGTTGACATATCTCAGGGGCGTTGATACCCGTCAAGCCTTACCGGGGCCGGCTCGCCGTAACGGCCGTCTTGCGGACCTCCGTCCTCGCGGATACTGCGCGGGGCATTGCCTGGCCATCGCGCCAACCCGATCGATCGACCCCGCAGGCGCGACGATGCGAGCCCGCGGATTCAAGGAATTCGTCATGTCCGTGATCCCGTTCGACGAACGCGAGGGCACCATCTGGTTCGATGGCGTGCTGGTGCCGTGGCGCGAGGCCAAGATCCACGTGCTCAGCCACGGCCTGCATTACGGCTCGGCGGTGTTCGAGGGCGAGCGCGCCTATGGCGGACGGATCTTCAAGAGCCACGAGCATGCCGAGCGCCTGCTCCGCTCGGCGCAGTACCTCGATTTCACGATTCCCTACGGCGTCGCCGAGATCGAGGCGGCGAAGGAACTCGTGCTCAAGACCAGCGGCCTCACCGACGCCTACCTGCGTCCCGTGGCCTGGCGCGGTTCGGAGATGATGGGCGTCTCGGCCCAGAACAACACCATCCACCTCGCCGTCGCCGCCTGGGAATGGCCGAGCTATTTCGATCCCGAGACCAAGATGAAGGGCATCCGCCTCGACATGGCCGATTATCGCCGGCCCGATCCGCGGACGATCCCCTCCGCCTCGAAGGCGGCCGGTCTCTACATGATCTGCACGATCTCGAAGCACCGGGCCGAGAACAAGGGCTATGCCGATGCCCTGATGCTCGATTGGGAGGATTACGTCGCCGAATGCACCGGCGCGAACATCTTCTTCATCCAGGACGGCGTGGTCCACACCCCGCTCGCCGACCGCTTCCTCAACGGCATCACCCGCCAGACCGTCATCGACCTCGCCCGCCGGCGCGGCTTCGAGGTGATCGAGCGGCGGATCAGGCCCGAGGAGATGGAGGGCTTCTCCGAGTGCTTCATCACCGGCTCGGCCGCGGAAGTGACGCCGGTCTCCGAGATCGGCCCCTACCGCTTCACCCCGGCCGCCATGACCAAGACGCTCATGGACGACTACACCGCCGAGGTTCAGCCGAAGGCGGTGGCGGCGTAGTTCGGGCCCCTCTTCGCGCGGTTGCATCCACGCATCCGGTGGCTCCCGCCACATGACGGCCTCGCCGTCACTTCGTGGGAGCCTGCGACGGCGAGGGACAAGACGCGTCGACATCGCCCGCCCCCGGTGGTGACGAGGCGGGGCCGTCCATCGCACGACCCCCGTCCCATTGAAGGAAGGGACGGGGGCGTCTATCGCCGCCGTCGATCAGGCCGCCATCGGGCCTTGACGCCGGTGGCCCTTCACGTCGTAGCGGTCGAGCATCATCACCTTGTCCCAGACGCGCACGAAATCCGCCACGAACCGGCTCTGGCCGTCGCTGCCCGCATAGGCATCGGCGATGTTACGCAGCTGCGCGTTCGACCCGAAGATGAGGTCGTTGCGCGTGGCCTCGAACTTCGCCTGTCCGGTTTCACGGTCCTTGAGGGCGAAGGACGTTCCGTCCGCATCGATCTTCTCCCAGACCAGATTCGTGTCTGTCAGGGTGCGAAAGAAGTCCGTCGTCAGCACGCCCACCCGGTCGGTGAAGATGCCCCGGTTCGAGCCGTCGTGATTGGCGGCGAGCGCCCGCAGGCCGCCGGTCAGCACCACCCATTCCGGTGCGGTCAGCGTCAGCAGGTTGGCCTTGTCGAGGAACAGTTCCTCCGGCGACAGGCTCCGCGTCATTGCCCCGAACCCGTCATCGACGTAGTTGCGGAAGCCGTCGACGACGGGTTTCAGCCACTGGAACATCTCGATGTCGGTCAGCTCCTGTGTGGTGTCGACCCGGCCGGGCGTGAACGGCACCTGCGTCTCGACCCCGGCATCCCTGGCGGCCTTCTCCACGGCGGTACAGCCGGCGAGCACGATGAGGTCGGCCAGCGAGACCTGCTTGCCGTCGGTCCGGCCATGGTTGAACTCCGCCATGACCCCACGGAGCGCGTCGACCACGGGCGCGGCCCGGCGGTTGACGGCCCAGTCCTTCTGCGGGGCAAGGGCGAGCCGGCCGCCGTTGGCGCCACCGCGCTTGTCGCTGTCGCGGTAGGTCGAGGCCGCCGAGAAGGCGGTGAAGGCCAGATCCGAGACCGACAGGCCCGTGGCTAGGATCGCCTGTTTGAGGGTGGCAACCTCGGCCTCGCCCACTGGGGCATAGGCCGCATCGGGGATCGGATCCTGCCAGAGCAGACCGTCCTCGATCGTCACCTCCGGGCCGAGGTAGCGGTGCTTGGGCCCCATGTCGCGGTGGGTGAGTTTGTACCACGCCTTGGAGAAGGCCTGCGTGAAGGCGTCGAAGTCGTTGAGGAACTTCTCGCAGACCTTGCGGTACTCCGGGTCGACCTTCAGGGCGATGTCGGAGGTCATCATCATGAGGGGATGCGACTGCCCCGCGACATGTGCGTCGGGCGTCCGCGGCGCGCTCGGGTCTTTCGGCGTCCATTGCAGGGCGCCGGCCGGACTCTTGGTCTGCTCCCAGTCGAACTTGAAGAGGTTCTCCAGGTAGGCATTGTCCCATTGGGTCGGGTCGGGGGTCCAGCTACCCTCGATGCCGTTGGTCATCGTGTCCTTGCCGGCGCCGGTGCCGTTCGGGTTGTGCCAGCCGAGGCCCATCGCCTCCATCGGCGCCATCTCGGGCGGCGGTCCGATCTCCTTGGCGGGGGTCATGCCGTGGCTCTTGCCGAAGGCGTGGCCGCCGGCGATGAGCGCCACGGTCTCCTCGTCGTTCATGGCCATGCGGGTGAACGTCACGCGGATGTCGTTGGCCGAGCCCTGCGGGTCGCCGTTGGCGTAAGGCCCCTCGGGGTTCACGTAGATCAGCGCCTGGTGGGAGGCGGCGAGGGGGTTCTCCAGGTCGTAATCGGCGTCGCCATTCTTGCCGCGCCAGCGCTTGTCCCGGTTGACCATGTCGTCGAAGCTCGACACCGAGCCCATCTCGACGACCTCCGGACCCCAGTAGGTGGCGTTGTCCGCCTCCCAGGCGTCGAGGCGTCCGCCGGCGAAACCGTAGGTCGGCAGGCCCATGATCTCCAGGGCGCAATTGCCGGTGAGCACCATCAGGTCGGCCCAGGAGAGGGCGTTGCCGTATTTGTGCTTGATCGGCTGCAGGAGGCGGCGCGACTTGTCGGTGTTGCCGTTGTCCCACCAGCTCGAGATCGGCGCGAAACGCTGCATCCCGGTGCCGGCGCCGCCCCGCCCGTCCGCGATGCGGTAGGTGCCGGCCGAGTGCCAGGCCATGCGGATCATCTGCGGGCCGTAATTGCCGTAATCGGACGGCCACCACGCCACCGACGAGGTGAGGAACTGCTTGATGTCGCTCTTGAGCGCGTCGAGGTCGATGGTCTCGAACGCTTTGGCGTAGTCGAAATCCGGTCCGAGCGGATCGGCCGCGAGGCCGTTCTGATGCAGGAGCTCGACCCTCAAGCGGTGCGGGTACCAGTTCTCGAGGGCCGGGCGGCTGCCGAGGGCTCCGCCGATGCGGTCGCCTCCGAACGGGCATTGGCCCGCCATCGGGTACGAGTCGGTATTCGTCTTGTCGATCGTCATCTCGTTCATCTACATTTCCCTGCGCGCAGAACCGGCGGCACCGGATGGATCGGACCGCCGGTCCGTCGCCGGCGTGAGGCGTGCGACACCCTGAGAGACGGCGACGCTCGCGCCATCCGGCGCCTTGAGCGAAATCTGGCGCGCGTCTCGAAAATCAAGGTGTCGTCGCCGTCAACACGGGCTCGACCGCCGCCAGGGCGCCCTGGGACATGCCGCCTCACATCTGCGCGAGTCGACGACGAGGCCTCGAATCCTCGCCCCGGGAACAGGCGCGACGGCGCGGAACTCATCGGCGAGGCCCTCGTTATGAAGAGAACAATTCATGAACGAGGTTGCGCGATGACGAAGAAGCAGGCGACGGACGAGAACGAGAACCCGAAGACGGCCGGTGGCGACGCATCGAACCGGATCAAGGATCCGAGCGAGTGGACCACGGGCGATGAGCCGATGACCGGCGCGCAGGCCTCCTACCTCAAGACCCTGTCGGAGGAGGCGAAGTCGCCGGACTCGTTCGAGCCCGATCTCGACAAGGCCGAGGCTTCCAAGCGCATCGACGCCCTTCGCAAGGAAGCCGGACGGGGCTGATCCGCCCTCATCCTCGGTTTCCGCTGCTCCCTGAGTGGAGAAGCGGGCGTTTTACGGGAAACGTTTAAACGGGCGGCAACGATTTCCGGCGTAGGACAACCTGCGCCGGCTTCGTCGAGGATAGCCCCACTTCCATGACGAACCGCGAGACAATTCGGGCGACGCAGCGGGATCGGGCTCGATCCCGTGTCCCGGGCCTCGCCGCCCGGTTCAAGCGGGACACGTGCGGCACGACGGCGATCGAATACACGCTGATCACCGGACTGATCTTCCTGGCGATCGTCACGGCTCTCCACCTCTATGCCGACAGCGTCGGCGCGATGTACAAATATATCGGTGACGCCATCGCCCGGAGCACGTGACGCTTCGCGCGACGCTCAGCGCCGTGTGGGGCCGGGTTTGGCGGCGGGTTTCGCCTTCGACGGATCCATGGCCGTCATGCCGTCGCGCCACAGGCTGTCGAACAGGCTCTGCATCGTCCGTGCGTTCTCCTGCTGGGCCTCCAGCCCGGACTGGAACATCTGCTGCAACAGGTCGAACGGGTTGAGCGGGGAGGCTTGCGCCGCTTCGGTGGTCTTTGTGCCCGAGGCGGGTTTGGAACCCGACGCAGCTTTCGAACTCGCGGATGGGCTGGGCTCCGGGAAGAAGCGCGCCGTTAGCAGGCTTCTCTGGGCCGGGGTTGCGCGGGAAGACGTCACGTCCTTGGGCGCGGACAGCATCGAGCCGCCCGCCGCCATGAACGTGTTCATCATCTCCGTCCAATAGGGATGGGTCGGGATGCCGAAGGGGGAGGGCGGAGGCGCCGCCGGGGCCTGAGCCGCCTGGCCGGGGTTCATCATGACGTGGACGATCCCCGCCACCACCATCCCGGCCATGAGCGGCAGCATCTGCCGCAACGCCGGTGTCGCGACGCCGCTCGCCGCCGCGGCCTGCTGCAGCACGGCCTGCCCCAGATGCTGCGAGCCGAAAAGCTGGCGCATCATGGCGTCCATCTGCGGCTTGGCCTGCGTGGTGGCGGACGCGCTCGGGTCCATGAAGCTGAACATCTGGGTGAAGCCGGTGGGATCGGCGGCGGCGTTGCGCTGGAGGCCCAGCGTCAGGGCCGGCATCAGCGCTTCCATGGCCCGCCGGGTCTGGTCCGGCGACAGGCCGAATTGCTGGCCGAAACCGTTGGCGCCCATTCCGCCTTGCGCCTGCATGAGATCGAACAGGTTGAACATGGCGGAAGCCTTCTGAATCCCATCGCGGCCAGGCGGAAATGCTTCAGCCCGCTGTCGAGGAGCGAACTCTGTCGCATCCCAGCGGCACTTACCAGCCCGGGATCATGCCCGTACCGGCACTAAACCAACGCGTTCGGCCTCTCCGGGGCCGGAATATCGCCTCCGGAGGCATCCGCCTCGGCCTCCGATGCCATTTTCGGCGCGAGACCGGCCCGTTTCTCCAGTTGCGCCACCGTCCGGAAGGCCAGCGCGATCCCGATCGCCCCGAAGGCGACCGAGCCGAAGCCCACCCCGGCGATGATGCCCTTCGGGCCGTACAGATGGGCGCCGAGGAGGGCCGGCGGAACGGTCCCGATGGTCGCCCGGCCCCAATTGAGGAAGGTCGACAGGAAGGGAAAGCCGAGATTGTTGAACGAGGCGTTGGCGAGGAACAGCAGCCCGGTGAAGAACCACACGCCCCCGCTCACGAGGCAGAAGAAGACGAAGAGCTCGGCGGCGGTGCCGGTCAGTTCGAATAGGCCCGTCAGCGGTCCGCGAAAGACGATCAGGGCGGCCCAGACCACCACGACATAGGCCGCCGTCACCAGCGCCCCATCCCGCAGCACGCCGCGCATGCGGTCGAACCGCCCCGCTCCCCAGTTCTGCCCGAGGATGGGGCCGATGGAGCCGGACATGGCGAAGAGGCCGCCGAAGGCCACCGGGGTCAGCCGGTCGATCACCACGTTGCCGGCCACCGCCACGGCGCCGAACTTGGCCAGCGCGTGGGCGATGAAGGCGCTCGCCACCGAAGGGGCGAGGTTGGTGAGCACGGCGGGCAGGGCGATCCTGAACACGGTGGGCGCGTCCGCGATCACGTCCGCCAATGTGGGGGCGGCCAGCATCCGGTGCTGGCGCACGCCCCACAGGCCGACGAGGGCGAAGGTCGCCCGCGCCACGCAGGTGGTGATCGCCGCCCCGTCGATCCCCAGACCCGCCGTGAAGATGAGGAGGGGATCGAGTCCGGCGGTGACGATGGCGCCGCCCAGCGTCACGTACATGGCCTGGCGTGCCGCGCCGACGGCGCGCAGCAGGCCGGAGAACATCATGCCCGGCCCCATCAGCAGGTTCGAGGGCAGGGCGATCCAGAGGAAGCGCTCGGCCACGGGAAGCGTCTCGGCATCGGCGCCGATCCAGGACAGGATGAGGGGCAGGAACGGCAGCATCGCGAGGACGAGGATGCCCGAGACGACGATGCCGTGAATCGAGGCCGAGGTGGCGAGCCGACGCGCGCCGGCCTCGTCGCCGGCCCCGATCGCCCGCGAGACCAGGGCGCCGGCGGCGATCATCAGGCCGATATTGATGGCGATGGCGAAGAACTGGACGATGGTGGCGAAACCCACCGCCGCCGTGAGCGTCGGGTCGCCGAGCTTGGAGACGTAGATCAGCGAGAGCAGGTCGACCACGAAGATCGCCATCAGGCCGATGGAGCCCGTGCCGGTCATCACCACCACGTGCCGCAGGATCGATCCCGTGACGAACCGTCCGGCCTCCTGTCGGACGGCGGGAAGTCCCGCCGCCTTGCGGGTGTCAGGCATCCGACGGGGTGTCCTGGGGTTGCAGCGTGCGGGTCGCCGCCTCGCGCCGCTCGAGGCCGATGATGTCCCGCGTTTCGGTGCTCAGCGCCCGCGAGGGGCGCTTGGGCTCGGTGAGCGGTTCCGGCTTAATCTCGGGGCTGCCGCCCATGTAACGCGATTCCTCCGGAAGGGCGCCCGCCTGCTGCAGGACGAGGCGGGCGACGTCGCGCTTGCGCACGTCCTGGGCCGTGGCGGCGGCGGCCTCCGCCGGGATGCCGAGCCCTTCCAGGGTGGCGCGGCCGAAGGCGATGGCCGATTCCACCGTCTCGCGCAGCTGGTAATCCACGTCCCGGTTCATCAGTTCCACCGCATGCATCCGGTCGTAGGCGCGCACATAGGTGCGCACCGCCGTGAATTCCTCGTGCACGATGTCGACGATCTTGAGGGCGGCCTGCGGGTCGTCGACGCAGATGCAGAGCAGTTCCGCCCGGCCCACTCCGGCGGCGCGCAGCACGTCGAGGCGGGTGCCGTCGCCGTAATAGATGCGGAAGCCGAAGCGCGAGGCGCTGCGGATCTGCTCCACGTCTTTGTCGATCACCGTGACGCTGATCCCCTCGGCGAGCAGCACCTGGGTCAGGATCTGGCCGAAGCGGCCGAAGCCGACGACGAGGACGCGGGCCTCGGTGCTCTCGATCTGGTCGGGGGCATGCTCGGCCGCCTCCGGCCGGTGGCGGGACAGGTAGCCGTCGAGGGCCTTGGCGGCGACGGGGCCGACCAGCATGGTGAGGGCGGCCAGCGCCACCGCGAAGCGCGTGGAGGGCTGGTCGATCAGGCCGAGTTCGGCGCCCGCCGGCAGCAGCACGAAGGCGAACTCGCCGGCCGGCGCGAGAATCGCGGCCCCGCGCACCGCGTCGAGCCAGGGCGAGCCGAACAGGCGGAACAGGCTGGCCACCAGCCCGACCTTGATGAGGATGGCCGCCGCCGTCGCCCCGAGCAGGGCGGGCCACGCGCTCTTGAGCAGGCCGCCGTCGATGGACATGCCCACGCTCATGAAGAACAGGCCGAGGAGCATGCCGCGGAACGGCTCGATATCGGCTTCGAGCTGGTGCCGGAAATTCGATTCGGCGAGCAGCACGCCGGCGAGGAAGGCGCCCATGGGCATCGACAGGCCGACATGCTCCATCAGCATCGCCGTGCCGAGCACCACGAGGAGGGCCGCCGCCGTCATCACCTCGCGCGCGCCGCTGGCCGCGAGCAGGCTGAAGAACGGGTTGAGGCCGTAGCGGCCCACCAGAACCACGGCGAGGAGTGCGCCCCCCACCGTGGCGGTGGATTGAAGGGCCTGGCCGAGCCACGCGTCGTTGCCGCTGCTGCCGGTGGAGGCGAGGAGCGGCATCAGGGCGAGGATCGCCACGACGGAGATGTCTTGGAACAGGAGCACCGCGAAGGCGCGGCCGCCATAGGGCGTGCCGAGGTCTCCGCGCTCCTCGAGGAGCTGCAGCGCCACCGCCGTGGCCGACAGGGCGAGGGCGACGCCGATGACGAGGCTCGCGGCCGGGGTGAGCCCGAACAGGGCACCGGCGCCGGCAAGCACAATGGTGCAGAGCAGCAGCTGCGTCGCACCGAGCCCGAAAATGTCGCGCCGCATCGAAATCAGCCGCGAAATCTCGAGTTCGAGGCCGACGATGAAGAGAAGGAGGACGACGCCGAGCTCCGCGACGCTCGCGGCGGTCTCCGGCTCGGCGATGAGCGAGAACCCGAAGGGGCCGATGACGACGCCCGCGACGAGATATCCGAGCACGGCGCTCTGGCCGATGAGACGGAAGATCGGCACGCCGATCACTGCCGCCGACAGGAAGGTCAGCACCGGCGGCAGGAAGCTCACATGGGTTGAGGCGCTCGCCATGTCGATCCGGTCTGTGAGGAGTGGGGGCGCCCGCGGCCGATGCCGTAGGCGCGTCGCCGTGCTCTCCTCTTAGACCAGGGACACCGCCCCCGCCACGCCTGCATGGCGTGGACGGGCGGTGTCGGATCCATCACCGGTGCGGAGCGGCACGCGGTTCAGGCGAAGCGGCGCGTCACCTGGCGGACGGCGCGATGGGCCAGGATGATCTTCGTGGCGTCCGAAGGCGTAGGCGCGTCGTAGGCGTCGAGGACGTCCCAGCGGGTCAGGCCGATATCGTTCAATTCCCGCTCGGACAGAGAGCCGAGCTCCACGAGGCCGCGCTCGTCGGCATCGTTGCGCGAGAAAACGGAGGCGGCCTTGGTGAGGAGGCTGCCGACGAAGCGGATGGCCCGTCCGACCTGTTCGGCTGCTGCGTCGCCCGGGGTCCAGTTGAGGGTGCTATTCATGATCCTAGTGTCCAAGTTCTCGGCGCACGTTCACGATGAGGAAGGTGATGCACGACGAGGAAGGTGATGAGGGTGATGTGCGCCCCCTTCGCCGTGAATGACGTGCGATCGAACACTTAGCCTCAATAGACTTGCGGTGCCTGCAGGTCTGGTAGAACCGGACCACGGATAAACCTCAATCACCACCCGATTGACCAGTTTGGCGGCATGCCGAATTCGAAGTCATGCTCAATAATGCACGTTCTGCTGTTCTGATCAGATCTTAACGACTTGGGCGGCGGCGCGCCTCCCGTCTCTCGTCCCGGCGGCTTATCAGGAACTGGGAGGCATCGGCCGGGCCGGCGCCCGCATCGGTCACGTCCTGCCGGATCAGGCCGATATCCTTCAGCTCGCGATCGGTCATGACGCTGAGCTTGTGCAGGACCCGACGATTGATGGCCTGGCGCGACAGCTCGGCGGCGGCCTTTGCCAGGAGCCGGCGAGCGAACCGCGCGAGCCGTCCGGCCCGGTCACCGGCCCCGGTGCCGGCTTGCTGCTTCAGGAGCGTGGTCATCAATCGTCCTCGTCTCGCCCGTCGTGATCGTTCGGTCGTGATGCGCTCCGGGGCACTGGCGACGATAGGGACAGTCCAGTACGCTTCGCCTGAATTGTCCGGACGGTGGAGCAGTACAGATGGCGGGATCGGCGCGGACCACGCCCACCCTGGTGGACACGGTCTCCTCCGCGATCACGGAGCGGATCGCCGGGCGCCAGCTCATGCCCGGCGCGCGGCTGCCCTCGGTGCGGGCTTTCGCCGAATCCATGGGCGTGTCGAAATCCACCGTGGTGGAGGCCTATGAGCGCCTCGGCGCGGAAGGCGCCATCGTCGCGCGGCGGGGCTCGGGGTTCTATGTGGCGGGCAAGACCCGCCCGCTCTGCCTGAAGGAGATCGGGCCGCAGCTCGACCGGGCGGTGGACCCGCTCTGGATCACCCGACAATCCATGCAGTCCGGGCCGGAGCTGCTGAAGCCCGGTTCCGGCTGGCTGCCCTCGTCATGGATGCCCGAGGAGGCGATCCGGCGCGCCCTGCGCCACATCGCCCGCGACGCCGATTCGAACGTGATCTGCTACGACAAGCCCCTCGGCTTTCCGCCGTTGCGGAGCCAGATCGCCCGGCGGCTCGCCGACAAGGGTGTCGAGGCGGAGGCCGACCAGATCGTCCTGACGGATTCGGCGACACAGGCCGTGGACCTGCTGTGCCGTTTCCTCCTCGACCCGGGCGATACCGTGCTGGTCGATGATCCCTGCTACTTCAACTACCATGCGCTGCTGCGGGCGAACCGCGCGAAGGTGGTGGGCGTGCCCTTCACCCCCGCCGGGCCGGACGTGGCGCAACTCGAACGGCTGATCGTCGAGCACAGGCCCCGATTCTACCTGACCAATTCCGCGCTCCATAACCCCACCGGCGCCACCCTGGCCCCGGTCGTGGCCCACCGCGTCCTCAAGCTCGCCGAGGCGCACGACATGCTCATCGTCGAGGACGACATCTTCGGGGACCTCGAAGCCGACCCGGCCCCGCGTCTGGCGGGGTTCGACGGGCTCGACCGGGTGATCTCGGTGGGCAGCTTCTCCAAGACCCTCTCGGCCTCGATCCGCTGCGGCTACATCGCCCTGCGCCCCGACTGGGTGGAGGGGCTGATCGACCTGAAGCTCGCCCTCAGCCTCGGCAACGGACATCTCTCGGCGACGCTGATGCACCGCCTCATCACCGACGGAGCCTATCGCCGCCACCTCGCAGAAATCCGCGAAAAGCTCGCCCGCGCCATGGGCGAGACCGCACGGCGGCTGGAGCGCTGCGGCCTGACGATCTGGACCGAGCCGCGTGGTGGTCTTTTCCTCTGGGCGCGCCTGCCGGACGGGCTCGATTCGGCGGATGTCGCGCGCCACGCCCTCGCCAGGGACGTGGTGCTGGCTCCCGGCGCCGCCTTCAGCGCCGAGACGGGCGGCCGCGAGTTCCTGCGCTTCAACGTGGCCCATTGCGCCGATCCGAGGACGTTCTCGGTGTTGGAAGACGCCATGGCGGCGGTTTGATCGGGGTCCGGTTGGCCCTGCCCGGAACCCACCGCCCGGGCCGAGGCTTTGAAGAGATACGGCAAAGCTCAAAAATATGTCGGGAGAACTCATGTCGAAGCCGGAGTTGTCGAAGCCGAAGTTGAAGCAGCCGCGTCCGCCCGAACTGTTCTCGCCCTGGCGCACGGAGGCGCGCGCCCGGCTCCAGCAGGAGGCCCGCGATTTCGCCAGGGATGTGGTCCTGCCGCTTGCCGACGAACTCGACCGGCAGAAGGCCGAGATGCCGCGCTCGCTCATCGACGCCATGGCGAAGAAGGGCTGGTTCGGCATCACCATCCCGGCCGAGCATGGCGGGCTCGGCCTCGGCGTGTTCGAATATTGCCTCGTCTCGGAGGAATTGGCCCGCGCCTGGCTCTCCGTCGGCAGCATCCTGGCGCGGGGGCAGGGGCTCGGCACCCAGACCCTCGACGAGGAGCGCCGCCGCGCTCTTCTGCAAAGATCGGCGCGCGGCGAGTGGATCGGCGGCATCGCCCTGTCCGAGCCCACCGCCGGTTCCGATCTCGCCGGCGTCCGGACCCGCGCGGTGCGCGACGGGGACGATTGGGTGCTCACCGGGACCAAGCGCTGGGCGGGCTTCGCGCTCGCCGCCGACTTCATCGAAGTCCTGGCCCGCACCCGCGAACCGGAGCCGGGCGAGCCGCGCTCGGCCGGGTTGGAGCCGTTCCTCGTGGTCAAGAAGCCGGGCACCTTCCCCGAGGGCATGACCGGGCATGTCATCGACAAGATCGGCTATCACGGCTTCCTCACCTTCGAGCTCGAACTCGACGGCGTGCGCGTGCCCGAGGGCGACCGCCTCACCGGCCTCTACGGCGATGGCGGCGCGGATGCGGATTCCGGCGGCTTCGCCTCGGTGCAGCGCGGCCTCAACATCGCCCGCGTCCACACCGCCGCCCGCGCCGTCGGCGTCGCCCGCGCGGCGGTGGAGGATTGCCAGCTCTACCTGCAGGAGCGCGAGCAGTTCGGCCATCCGATCGGCGAGTTCCAAGCCCTGCGCTTCGCGCTTGCCGACATGTCGGCGGAGGTCGATCAGGCCCGCGCCTACTGGCAACAGGTGGCCCACCGCCTCGACGAGGGCGAGGCGGCCGAGAGCGAATCCGCCAAGGTGAAGCTGCTGGCCACCGAGATGGCGGTGCGCGTCACCAATCAGGCGATGCAGCTCCACGGCGGCAACGGCTACACCACCGAACGCCGGGTGGAACGCTACTGGCGCGACGCGCGGCTCACCACGATCTTCGAGGGAACGAGCGAGATCCAGCGGCGGATCATCAGCGACCGGATGCTGGGGCGGGGGTGAGGGAAACGCCCTCACGCTCGGGCGGTGTCACCGCCGGCGGACCGACCGTCGCGGATCACTCCCAGCGGTCGATCCGATAGGTGGCGGTGCCGATAGCGCTCTCGACGCGGATCCGATGATCCCCATCCTGGCCGACGAGGAGACCGTTGGCCGTGCCCTCCTCGACGCCCTCGATCCTGTGGGCTTTCGAATAGGCCTCGATCACCGCCCGTACCCCGTGCAGGTCCGAGCGCAGGAACTCGGGGAACAGGCAGAGGCCCGAGGCGGCGTCATCCTGGGCGCCGTCGAGGATCAGCACCGCGCCCGTCCTGTGGTGGCGATATCGGTCCGCGCCGGACCACAGGACTGGCAGGAGCGTGGCCCCCGTCACCGGCACCCACGCCCCCTCGGGCAGGCGCCAGCGCGTCGGGGTCGAGCCGTTCACGTAGATGTACCAGGAGACCGGGTTGCGCGCCTCGGGCCGGTCCCATTGCAGGAGGGGCGGCGCGTCGGGATCGACGGCGGTGACGAGGCCGCAAAAGGTCATCCGCTCCGCCGTGAACACCCACATCCGCTGCGCGTCAGGGAGGACGTCGCGGGCGAACTTCGACCAGGTGACCGTCTGGGCCGGCATGTCGAGCACGGCTTCGGGCACGGCTGCCTGCCTCGCCTTCAGACCCCCTAAGATGCCGGAGGCGGTGTGGGAGGCCGTCGCTTCGGCCGGCGCCGCCCCATGGCGCGGGCGCCAGATCGTCGGGATCTCGTCGAGATGCGCGTAGCGGCGGCGCAAGGCCGGTTCGAGACCGAGCTGGGCGAAGAGGCGTTCGGCCTGGGCGATGGTGCCCGCCCTCGGTGCGGCCTGCGGGCGCTGGTAGGCGAGCGGGTGCATCTTGGCGGCGAAGCGTGCCTTGACCGTCGCGAAATCCCGGCCCTCTGCGATGTCCGCCAGCAGCGTGCCGATCATCCCGCCGCGCGGCGTGCAGAAGCCGGGCGGCGCATTGGCGACGGCCCGCCACAGGATCGCGTCCCGCTTCGGGCCGGCCTTGCGCGGAACCTCGTCGTGCAGGCGCAGGAGAAACTCGGCCGGGCCGATCACCTTCTCGGAGCGGTACAGCGCCTCGGCCCGCAGGAGGGTGAGGGCCTGCGCCACGACGCGCCGGTCG
>NZ_NKUG01000173.1 GCF_014845095.1 Methylobacterium bullatum
CTGCGGTCGTTGTGGAGGGGCGAGGGCTGCTGACATGGCTTCGCTTGGGGATGGCTTCGCTTGGGGATGGCTTCGCTTGGGGATGGCTTCGCTTGGGGAGAGTGCGGTCTCGAATCGACCGTCCCGCCAGGGAATCAGGTCGGCCCGCCCTTGTCACCTGCGGCAGCCTGCCCGCCCGCCAGTGCGGCGCGGATCGCGTCGAACCCATCGGTGAGCGCCGCCGGCCCTGGCTGCAGGATCAGCGGCGACTTGATCTCGTGGATGCGCCCCGCCGCCACGGCGGGGATCGCGTCCCAGCCCGGCCGCTCGCGGATGCGCGCCACGTTCACCCGCTTGCCACACCACGAGGCGAGGATGACGTCCGGCCGCGCGGCGATCACCTGATCCGACGTGACGATCCTGTCCTTGGCCGCCGGCTGGCGGGCGAGGTCGGGAAAGACGTCGTCGCCGCCGGCATAGCCGATGAGCTCGGAGACCCAGCCGATCCCCGAGATCATCGGCTCGTCCCATTCCTCGAAATAGACGGTCAGCCGGGGCGGGCCGGCATTGTCGAGGGCGGCGGCGCCGAGGCGGTGGGCGTAACCCTGGGCCAGCGCGTCGGCCTTCTCGCTGGCCCCGACCAGGGCGCCCACGGTACGGATCATGGCAAGGCAGCCGGCCACGTCGCGCTGGTTGAAGAGATGGACCGAGATTCCGGCGCGGGCGAGGTCGGCGACGATCTCGGCCTGCATGTCGGAAAAGGCGAGGACGAGGTCCGGCTGCAGGGCGAGGATTTTTGGCAGGTCGGCGCTGGTGAAGGCCGAGACGCGCGGCTTCTCCTTGCGCACGCGAGCGGGGCGCACGGCGTAGCCGGACACACCGACGATTCTGTCCTCCTCACCCAGCAGATAGAGGGTCTCGACGGTTTCCTCGGTGAGGCAGACCATGCGTTCGGGCGGGAAGCGGCGCATGCGGCGTCACGCGTTGAAGAAGCTGATGACGCCCGCGCCCGGCGCGAGCCAGACGAAGGCCCAGACGAAGGCCGAACTCCAATTGGCCAGCTGAAACGGCAGGCGCGCCACCTCGAACATCCCGGCGATGAGCGGCACCACCGCGCGGGCCGGGCCGATGAACCGGCCGATGACGATGCCCCAGGCGCCGTAGCGCCTGCAGAAATCCTCGCCCTTGGCGACCATCTGCGGATAGCGGCTCATCGGCCAGATCGACTTGGCGCCGTGCTGGAAGTAGCGGCCGATCTCGTAGGACACCCAATCCCCGAGCCCGGCGCCGATGCCGCCGGCGATCACCATCGGCCAGAACGGGATGCCGCTCGCACCGATCAACGCGCCGATGGCCACCAGAAGCACGGTGGCGGGGACCAGGATCGACAGGAAGGCCAGGGATTCGCAGAAGGCGAGCACGGCGATGATGAGGGGTGCCCATTCCTTGTGCGTTTCCACGAAGGTCAGGGTCGTGGTCTTCAGCGCTTCGAAATCCATGGATGCCCCTGCCCGTCGCGCCCGATGTGCGGGAAGGTCGCCCTTCCGGCAAGCGTCGATCTCGCCACGGACGAGCCTCGCGTCGGTTGTGAATGCACCGCTGGGCGAAACCGGCTACGACGCTGATCGTCGCACTCGCACCCGTCGAAGCAAAGCCTGATACGCCGATGAGAATTCTATCGATCCAGTCGCACGTCGCCTTCGGCCATGTGGGCAATGCCTCGGCGGTGTTCCCGATGCAACGGCTCGGCGTCGAGGTCTGGCCGATCCATACCGTCCAATTCTCCAACCATACCGGCTACGGCGCCTGGCGCGGCCGTGTGTTCGACGGGCCGATGATCGAGGACCTCGTGCTCGGCATCGCGGAGCGCGGCGTGCTGGGGCAATGCGACGGCGTCCTGTCCGGCTATATGGGCTCGGCCGATATCGGCACCGCCATCGTGCGGGCCGTGGCGGCGGTGCGGAGCGCCAACCCGAAGGCGCTGTATTGCTGCGACCCGGTGATGGGCGACACCGACCGGGGCATCTATGTCCGCCCCGGCATCCCTGAATTCCTGCGCGATCAGGCCCTGCCCGCCGCCGACATCGTCACTCCGAACCAGTTCGAATTGAACTTCCTGTCGGGCCTGCCCACCGGCACACTCGGCGAGGCCAAAGCCGCCCTGGCGGCGATCCAGGCCCTCGGGCCGCGCGTCGTGCTGGTGACCTCCCTGGTCACCGAGGACACCCCGTCCCATTCCATCGACCTGATGGCGGGGGAGGGCGGCCTGTTCTGGCGCCTGCGTACGCCGCGCCTCAACCTCGACGTGAACGGCGCGGGCGATGCCATCGCGGCGCTGTTCCTCGTCCACTACGCCCGCACCGGCTCGGCGGCTTTGGCTTTGGGCATGGCCGGTGCTTCGGTCTACGGCCTCCTGCGCCGCACGGCGGAGGCGGGTTCGCGCGAGATCCTCACCGTCGACGCGCAGGACGAGTTCGTGGCACCCAGCGAGACGTTCCCGGTAGAACCGGTCTGATGGTCAGCGAAAAGGAAAAGCCGATGAGCCGCCGCTTCGTCACCCTCGACGTCTTCACCGACACGCCCTTCGCCGGAAATCCGCTGGCCGTGGTGCTGGATTCGGAAGGGCTCGACGACGCGGCGATGCAGCGGATCGCGGGCGAGTTCAACCTGTCCGAGACGGTGTTCGTGCTGCCGCCGACGGAGGCACGCCACAAGGCCCGCCTGCGCATCTTCACGCCCGCCCGTGAGCTGCCTTTCGCCGGCCACCCGACGCTCGGGGCGGCGATCCTGCTGGCGTTGCACGATGCGAGATCCGGCCTCACCGACGCCACCGCCTTCGGTCTCGAAGAGTCGATCGGCACCGTGGCCTGCGTCGTCGAGGCGGGCGAGGGGCGCGGCCGTGGGCGCTTCAAGCTCCCGATCCTGCCGCACTACGACGGCGAGGGACCGGACGCGACGCTCCTCGCCCAGATGATCGGGCTGGAGACGCAGGATATCGGCTTCGGGCGTCACGTGCCGAGCCGGCACACGGCCGGGCCGGCTTTCCTGTTCGTGCCGGTCAACACGCGGGCGAAGCTCGATGCGGCCCGCGTGGACCTCGCCGCCTTCTCCACCCTGGAGCCTCGGACGGCACTCTATCTCTACGCCGTGGACCCGGAAGGCCTCGGCCTCCGCTTCCAGACCCGGATGTTCGCGCCGCATCTCGGCGTGATGGAGGACCCGGCGACGGGGTCGGCCGCCGCGGCCTTCGCCGGCGTGATGATGGAGTTCGAGCCCCTCGGCGACGGCGAGCACGATGTGCTGATCCGCCAGGGAATCGCCATGGGTCGTCCGAGCGAGATCGCGCTTCAACTGGTCATCGAATCCGGAGCCCTCCAATCCGTCGAGATCGGCGGCGCGGCCGTGGTGATGAGCGAGGGGACGCTGCTTGCCTGACGGTCTCACCCTCACGCGGATCGAGAGGGTGACGGCCCGGCTGGTGCCGTTCGAATGGGAATGGGCGCAGGCCAACGCGGCCTCCATCGCCGAGAACTGGGCGCGCCGCTGCGCCGAGCGGTCGGGGCTGTTCGACGGGCGGGTGCTCCTCGCGAAGTCGTGCCGGCTCGAGGGGACATCCTGTGCCGTCGAGTTGTTCGAGACGTCCTACGCGAGCTTCATCACCCACAAGGATCTGGGCTCGCCCGACCAACGTGTCCTCAACGCCTTCGCCGCCATCGTTCCGCACGGGTCGGACGGCGCCGTGCTGCTCGGTGTCATGGGCGCTCACACCGCCAATGCCGGACAGGCCTACTTCCCCTGCGGCACGCCGGACCTCGACGACGTGCGGGATGGCGATACGGTCGATCTCGCCGGCAGCGCCGAGCGGGAGTTCGTGGAGGAGACCGGGATGGCGCTCCCGGCCGACGCTCCGGAAAACTGGCTTCTGCTGCGCGGACAGACCCAGGCGGCATTTCTGCGGCCCGTGACATTCCCCGATCGAACGGACGCGCTGCGCGAGAGGATGGAGCGCCATCGCCGCGCAGAGATCGAGCCGGAACTCGCCGGTTTCGTCACGGTCGGTTCCAGCGGCGAGATCGCCCCCCGTTCGATGCCGGACTTCGTACAGGCATACCTGCGCCACGCATTCGCGGAATCGTCGGGGTCCGGCTCCATGCGACAGGCATCTCCCCCTCATCGAGCAGGAACGGCAGAAGGACGGCGGTGAACGCCTCGGGATGCGAGAAGTTGATTCCGTGGGCCGCTCCCGGAATGACGGCAAGGCGGCCCCGGGGCAGGGAGTCAGCGAGGCTCGCGACGAAGGCATGGGGGACGATGTAGTCACGCGTGCCCCAAACCACGAGCGTCGGCTGCTCGACCCGCAACGCCTTCTCTCCGATGCGGTTGTCGACCATGCTTCGCAAGGTCAGGATGTAGCGTCCGATGCCCGCACGGGCATAATCCATGAGCGCCACCCAGGCGAGCGACCAGCGCTCGAACGGCGCGATGGCGAGGAAGCCGACCACCTGCCGGACCAGGTTGCGCGCCTCCGGGTCCGGCGTGGGCCCCTGCAACACGAGACGGTCCACGAGGTGAGGGTAAACCAGCGCCAGTTCGACCAGCACTTCGCAGCCGAGCGAATTCCCCACAAAGGCTGCGCGCCTCACCCCGATCGCTGTCATGAAGGCCGCCAATGCATCCGCGAGCTCGCGAACCGTGAGCGCGCGGCGAGGCTTTTCGCTCAATCCGAAGCCGGGCAGGTCGGGAGCATAGACCTCGACATGAGGGGCGAGATGATTTGCCAGCGGGATCATGTACCGGCTCGACATCCCGAGCCCATGGACGAGGATGACGGGTATGCGGTCATCCGGCACAGCATCGAGCGAGACGCGGGTATGCATCGTCCTGCCGTCGACTTGGATCCACCTCGTTTCGAGCCGGACCGGATGTGAGCGCCGATACGGGCTGGTGCGCCGCCGAGACAAGGATTTGACGAGCGCCAAGCCGGCCAGAATTCCGCTCGCCGGCCAAAAAATCCACCGCAAGGACACAGGTGCCTTCCCGTTTCAGGTCGCTTCCGCCATCCGCGGTAAGGGATGCCGACGTCCGCTCTCCGGCGGCAGAGACATCATCTCGTGCGCCTGGTTTGTGTCCAAGCGGACGGTTCGAGGAGGCAGACTTCGATCATCAGCGCACAGGGCGCAACATCAGCCGGTCGCCGCGCACTTCGTAGGAGCCGAGCCTGTCGAGGAACGTCATGCCGAGCAGGTTTCCCGACAAGGCACCGCGCCGGCTCACCAGGGCCGAGACACGCCGTTCGGTGATCGTGCCGATGCTGAGGCTGTCGAGATAGACCGGGGCGGCCATGGCAACGCCGTTGGCGGTGGAGACCCTGATCGAGAAGTCGGATTCCGCGGGGGAAATCCCGATGGCGGCTGCGTTCTCCGCCGTGAGAACCACGGAACTCGCGCCCGTGTCGAACTGGAAGACCTGGGCGCGGCCGTTCACTTCCGCGCGCACGGAGAAGTCCCCGTCCGCGCGGCGGTTGATCGTCACGCTTCCGTCGCCCGCCGTGACGGCACTGCCGGGCCGCAGCGTCCCGACGAGGCGATTGCCGACATCCCCGGCTTCCTCCTTGTAGGCATAGCCCGCCACCAGGGCGACGGTGAGGGCGGCCCAGAACAGCAGCGCCTTCAGGTTGGTGCCGATCTGTTCGCGGAACCGATGCCAGAACCCGGCGAGGAAGATCGTCAGCAAGGTTCCGCTGAAGGCGAGCCGCGCGAGCTGGTCCTTCTCCAGCCCCGCGACGGTGCTCGATTCGTCCGAGAGGGCGAGGAAGGCGACGATGCCGAGGAGAACGGCAAGGGCAGCGTAGATCATGGCTCGGCCAGGGCCTTGTCCCGCAGGGGATAGGCGGCGCGAAGGCGATGTCCGAGGGTCGCCATGATGGCCTCCCGCTTCGCCTCCGACAGCGATCCCCACAGCCCGATCTCTTCGCGCGTACGTCCGCAGCCTTCGCAAAGCCCGGTCATGGCGTCGAGAATGCAGAGCTTCGTGCAGGGGCTCGAAGCCCTCGGGGCGACAGGCTGGGTCATGGCCGTTCCATGCCCTCAGGCGCGGGTCGCGATCAAGCGCCAAAGTGCCATGGTCAGCGCGGGACCGTCGCCACGAGGGCGAGAAGGGCCGCGATCTCGGCCACCTGCTGGCAGGCTCCGATCACGTCGCCGGTCTGGCCGCCGATCTTGGCTCGGGCCAGGGCGGTGAGGAAGAGGGAGGCTCCCAGCGCCAGGGCGGGCATCAGCACCATGCCGAGAGAGGGCAAGCCGGCGATCCAGCCAATGACGACGAAGGCGAGGGCGAAGAGGGCAACGATTCCGCTGGTCCGGCGATCGGGTGTTCCCACCGATGCCCCCGCCCCGC
>NZ_NKUG01000174.1 GCF_014845095.1 Methylobacterium bullatum
CGCCGCCGTCGATCCTGTCCGCACCCGCGCCGCCCTCCAGCTTGTCCGCGCCGCCGTTGCCGGAGAGGCTGTCGTTGCCGCCGCGGCCCAGGAAATCGTCGGCCGAGGCCGCGCCGACGAAGGTGTCGTCGAAGTTACTGCCGGTATAGCGTTCGATCGAGGAGAACAGGTCACCGGCGGCGTCGCCGGCATGGTTTCCGGTGGTCAGGTTCACTGTGACGCCGGCGCTGCCGTCGAACCCCGCGATGTCGAACCCGTCGCCGCCGAACACGATATCCGCCCCGGCGCCCCCCACCAGGGTATCGTTGCCGGCCTCGCCATAGAGGATGTCGTTCGCCCCCAGGCCCCGCAGCCTGTCGTCGCCGCCGCCGCCGTACAGGCTCGATGTCGTGGATGCGCCGCTGAGCGTATCGGCGTAGGCCGACCCGTAGACGCCCTCGATCCCCGTGATCGTATCGCCGTTGGCGTAGCCGCCGAGCACCTTGCCGACCGACAGGTCCACCGTGACGGCCGCCGTCGAACCGGCATAGCTGGCATAGTCGAACCCGGCCCCGCCATCGAGGACATCGTTGCCGGCGCCCCCGGAGAGGGAATCGCTACCGCCGAAGCCGTAGATCCGGTCGTTCCCCCCGTTCCCCGTCAGGGTGTTTCCGCTGGCATTGCCGTAGATCGTGTCGTTGCCCGACCCGCCGACCGCCGCCTCGATCACCGTGTTCCGGGCGATGGCGACGTTGTCGGTCATGCTGCCGATGTCGGAGAAGGTGCCCGCGCCGAGATCGATCAACTGGTTCGTGGTGAATCCCGACACGTCCAGGGTGTCGTATCCCCCCGCATCGTAGATCGCGATGACGGGGTCGGTGTTCAGGGTGAAATCGAAGGCCCCGCGGCCCGCATTGGCGTTGAACCCGTAGGTCGTGTTGCCCACCCGGGTGTTGGGATCGGCCCCGTACTTGGCCTGGATCGCCGCGATGTCGTCGAGGAGCGGCGTCGCGCCGTAGGTCACGTTGAAACTGCGGCCGATATGATCGACGCCGGTCCCGTCCTCACTTGCGTCGAAATAGGACATGACGGAGTATTTCCGCGTGTCCTGCGCGTATTCGGCGTTGCCGTCATACGTGATCGACCCACCGGACCCGGCATTGTACTTGCCGGGATGCGAGAGACCGAGGGTGTGGCCGATCTCGTGGACGTAGGTCTGGACCCCGTAGCCGCCATAGAACATATCGGCATCGGTATCGTGACTCGTCCAACTCGAATTCATCCAGACCCGCTGCTTGGTGATCGTGTCGACGCCGTTATTCCCCTGGGTCACGGTCGGTGAGGCATAGGTTCCGCCTCCCCGGGTGACGGAGGTATAAGCGAAGCTGATGTCGTGATTGGTCGCGGACGTGGTCTCCACGAGGTCGATGGCGATCAGGTCGTCCCAGAGCTCGAAGGCTTCGCGGGCCCGGTCGACCATCAACGTGGTCATGACCCTGAACCCGGTCGCTTCGCTCGCATTACTGCTCGGCGGCGAGGTCGAGGGAATCGCGTAGGTCAACTGCGTCCCCGCCCAGGTCCGGGCGTCGTTCTCGGCCGGCTGGCCGGCGGCGACGGTCCACGAGGTGGTGAGCTGGTCGATGACCCTGGCGAGATCGCCCGGGGGAGGGGCGGAGACCGCGGTCGCCGCGAGCGAGGCGCTCCCCGCCGACGGCCCGGACATCCAATGCCGGGACACGTAGCCCGGCTCATCGCTGCACAGGATGCACATCGCCCGATTTCTCCCGTGAGTCCCCGAGCCCGCGCGCCGATCCAACGGCTCGCGAGAGGAAGAACTTTGCGTGGATGCCCTGGAAGCATCGCCCTCGAATCGGTCCGTCCGACCGACTCAAGCGCTACCATGCAGAAGTAATGGATGCTACCAAAACAGAACCAAAATAGTGATCGCGATAGTATTCGATGGCAAGCTTCAGAAAATGGTATCCTTCGATGGTACCAAAATCAGAAAATGCCGGCACAGCTCCCGCAATGGCGGGCCGTCGTCGAAACGCCGCCGCCGCGACATCCTCACGGACAGCGCAACCGTGGCGACGCGTCGAGATGTCGGCGTCGGATCGTCTTGTCCGGGAGCGGGTACCGATCGCGCGGGATCAGGCCCTATGCCCGCAGGCGCAGGCGGTAGGCGTAGGAGTCGCCGCGAAAGAGCCCTTCGACATACTCGATCATGCGGCCATCGGCGCCGTAGGAACGGCGCTTGATGAGCAGGCAGGGAAGCGGTTCGGAAAAGCCGAAGACCGCGCATTCCTGCGGCTCGGGAGAGGCCGCCTCGATGGTCTGCTCGCAATCGACGAGAGGCGCGCCGCATTCCAGGAGGCGGGCATAGATGGAGCCCGACAGGTCCGCCTCGGCGAGGCCGGGCGCGATGCCGACATCGTACCAGGCCTTCTCCACCGACAGGGGGATGCCGTCGCCGAGACGGACGCGCACGAGCCGGAGGAAGCGGGCCGTGGAGGAGAGGCCGAAGATCGAGGCGATGGAGCGGTCCTCGCCCACCGCCCGTTCGAGGATGCGGGTGGAGGGGACGCGCCCCAGTTCCTGCATCTCCTCGGTGAAGCCCTTGAGACGCTCCATGCCGGGCTTGATGCGGCGGAAGCCGTCCTCGACGATGTAGCCGTTGCGGCCATGCGCGCTCACCAGCCGCTGCTGGCGCAGGGCATCGTAACATTGCTGGACGGTCTTCCGGCTGATGCCGAGGTCGAGGGCCAGCTTTCGCTCGGCGGGCAGGGTGGCTCCGGCGGCAAGAAGACCATCCGTGATCATGGCCCGGAACTGGTGCTCCAGTTGCCGATACATCGGGAGAGCCGTGTCGTTCTGGATGCGGAGGCTCGCGAAAACGCTTTGTGTTCTGGTCAATGCGGCGGCATCGTAAGAAGGGCGGGCAGGGCGCGCGTCACACTCCCTCCCTTATATGACCTTGCGAGGGACTGGCCACATGGGAAGCGCCTTCGTGCTCGGCAGTTTCGTCGCGGCGGGCACGTTCCGGGTCGACCGGCTTCCCCGTCCCGGCGAATCGCTACTGGCCTCCGCCGTCGTCTGGGAGGCGGGCGGCAAGGGGTTCAACGTCGCCGCCGGCCTCAGCCGCCTGGGCGTGGAGGTGGACGGCCTGATCCCGGTCGGCACCGACCATCTCGCGGCACTGGCCGAGCCGGCACTCGTGCGGATGGGCCTGCCGGCCTCGATGATACGGGTTCATCCCGGCCCTACCGGCATCGGCGTCGGCTTCGTCGGAGCCGATGGCGAGAACTGCCTCGCGGTCCATCCCGGTGCCAACCTGCTCCTGTCGCGGGAGACCGTGCGGGCGGCAACGGCGCGCATCGCCTCCGCCGCGATGGTGCTCGCGCAGTTCGAGATCGGCGACGGCCCCATCGCCGAAGCCTTCGCGATCGCCCGCGCCGCCGGCGTCCCGACCCTGCTCAACCCGTCGCCGTTCCGGATGACGAGGCCGGAGACCTTGGCGGAAATTCTGGCCTCCACCACGATCCTCGTGGTGAACGAGACCGAGGCGGAGGCCCTTTTCGAATCCCTGTGCCCCGGACAGGCCGGCACCGGGACTCTGCGCGCGGCGGCGGAAGGGCTCGCGCGGGCGCTGCATGCGCGCGGCGTCGAGGCGCTGGCGATCACTTTCGGCGCGGCCGGGGCGCGGATCGTCCTCGGCGGTTCGACGATCCTCGATCAGCCGGCCTATCCGGTGGCCGCCATCGACACGATGGGGGCCGGCGACGCCTTCACCGCCGGCCTCGCGGCCGGGCTCGTGGCGGGCAGGCCCTGGGATGCGAGTTGCCGGATGGCGGCGGCCTGCGGCGCCCTCATGGTGACCCGCGCCGGAATCCTCGACGGCTTGCCCGATCCGGGGGAGGTGACGGCCTTCCTCCGCGCCCACGTGCCCGGGACGGCGGCCCCATGAGCCGAAGACCATGACCCGCGCAAGACCCTGACCCGCACCGCGTTCGCGCGCGCAAGACGAGGAGCACATTCATGGCTGTGACGATCCGTGCCCTGGACCCTTCCTATGCGACGCTGGGGATCGCCCTTCACTTCCTCGCCCGCCGCGCGCCCTTCTCCGGCTTCCGCTTCGGCGACCTGACCCAGACCGTGGACGACCAGATCCGCCGCGGCCACGCGCTCTTCGCCTTCGACGACAGGCGGGTCGTCGGCTATCTCGGATGGCATCTCTACAGCCACGCGGAGGCCCGCGACTTCGCCCGGACGGGCAAGCCGCCACCCCTCGACCGGCCCGACGGCGCCGATGTGGCCTGGGTGATGACGGCGGCCGCAGCCTTGCCGCAGACGCTGATGGCGCTCGTGGAGGCCGGCAAGGCCCTGAACATCGGCCGCCGGGCGATGGGCGTGCGCTACAGGACAACGGGCAAGCGTGTGATCTTCGATCAGCTGATCGCGCCGCGCCGCGCGACGACGGGCGCGGTCCGGGATGAGGATGGCGCCCGACCTCAGCGATAGGCGCCCTTCGCCTCGTCGAACGCGAAGGTCCTGGCATCCCGGTCCGTCGCGGGACGGACCTTTCCGTCCTCGCCACGGACCGTGCCCGTGAGGGTGACCCGGACGGGAGGCCATGCGAGGGGCTTGAACGACTCCTCCGGCAGGATCTCGAGCCGGCCCTCGCTCTTGCCCATCCGGCAGGGCTCGCCGTCATCGGTATCGCAGGCGGCGGTCTCGTCGGACCCGGCGGGGACCTCCCCCGCCACGCTCCAGCGCAGCGGCACCTTGCTGAATTGCAGCAGGAGAAACGAGAAGCTGCGCGCGCCCGCCGCTCCATACGAGGTGAGGCGCAGGCCCATCACCAGGCGCACCCGGTTCACGGCCCTGGTCACCGCCCCGAGACCCTCGTCCACCTGCGGAGCGTCCCCGTTGCGGTTGCCGGTGCCGATGCGCCCGATCTCGGTCTGCACACCCTTGAGGCGCCAGCGCGAATCCTCGAACGCGAAGGTCGCCGCCGCGACGGTCCGCCGGTTGGGCGTGTCCGCGTCCTCACCCGGCGCCGGCATCGTCGCGAAGCCCGTGAACCAGATCCCGGTGGCGGCGGGGATCATCGCCCCGTACCAGAACGCCGCCGTGCGGCCGTCCTTCATCCGGCAGGTCCCGGTCTCCGTGCGCGCCGGATTCCCGCAGATCGCCGCCAGCACCGTCTCCTCGGGCGGCCCGACGAGGTCCGGATCGGCCGCGGCGGGGGAGACACCACCGATGGCCGAGGCCGCCAGAGCCAGCAGCGCCGGCGCGCTCACGCGGGCCGAACGCCCGCACAGTCCCTTCAATCGCTTCATGCCCTTCGATCGCCTCATGGGGCCGAGCAATGCCACGGGCGCCGCCGGTCCGACACCGGGACAGATGTACGATGGCCGGGACCGGGGCCGGTCACCCGCACACCCCGGCATCGGCCGCCTTCGCCGCAGCCGCGGAACGGGAGGTGACGTCGAGGGCCCGCAGGAGCGCCGAGACATGGACCCGGACCGTGAACGGGGAGATGTCCAGTTCGCGGGCGATCTCCTTGTTGGTGTGCCCCATGGCCACGAGGCGCAGGACGTCGCGCTGGCGCTGCGTCAGGGCCGGCAGGGGAGAGCGCGGCGCGGAGAGGCCCGAGGCGAGGTCGCGCCGGATCACGAATTCGCCATTGCGGATCGCCGAGATCGCCCGCGCGATCTCCTTCGCGGGCAGGGATTTGCGGATGAATCCGTCGGCGCCCTCGGCCATGACCGCGCGGATCACGGCGTCGTCCTCGATCATCGAGACGACGACGATCGAGGCCCTCGGAAGCTCCTGGCGCAGCGCACCGATGGCGCGATGGGGATCGAGGCCGGAAAACACGGGGTCGAGGAAGACGATCTCCGGCGGCGGCCCCGCGCGCGACAGCGCCAGAACCTGTTCCAGCGTGGCGGCCTCCTGCACGAGCGCTTCCGGGTAGAGCCGTTCGGCGATGTGCACCATCCCCGCGCGGAACAGCGGATGGCCATCGGCGACGATGATCGTCTCTTTCACCGTTCCACTCACTCCACTCCCGATCACAAGATCGGACTTAGCCCCCATGCGACCGGATTGGCTGCCTAGAGCTGCGCCCGACCACGTTGGGTCGGGCGCAACTCTAGACCTTTGTTGTGCCGCGCTCTTTTTCGCCGAACCGGCATCCACTTCGGCGGAGAGCGCTCTAGTGCCAGGCAAGGGGCAGGAGGGGTCAAGGCCAAGGCCATAGGTCATGTGTACTAGTAGACCGGTTTTTGGCGGGTGCATAGAAGCTCGAACGAATAACGAACGCATCTTCGCCGAGAATTTTTAGAATAATTTTAATTCATGCGATGAGCGATGTTCGTGCGAAAGACGAAATCCAACAAAAAGCAGCGAATAGGTTGAGTCAGTCAAGATAAAGGGCCGGATCAATGTCGAATACTGAGCACCAGACGCAGGCTCAGGTTAAGGGCGCCGAGAGCAAGGCCGCCCCGTCCGGACCGGGCCCGTCGAAGCCAGCCCTCTCTCCGAGCGTCATCGCCCTCGCGGGCGGCGTCGTGGCGGCGGGCGCCATCGCGGGTTTCCTGCTCCTGAGCGGCGGCGGGGAGACGGCCGGGACCGTGGAGCGGCCGGCCCTGAACCTCGTCAAGACGAGCGAGATCGACAAGGCCGCCGAGACCCTGGTGCCGGAGGAGAAGGAGAAGCTCGTCAGTCAGGCCAAGGCCTGCACCGCGCCCCTCGGCAACATGCGCCTGTCGAAGATGACGGCGAATGCCGGCGGCGTGGTGCGTATCCGGGCGGGCAACTACCTCTCGCCGGCCTTCAACGTCGCCGAGGGGCCGATCAACATCGCGGTCCCGTTCCCCGCCCCCTACGAGGTCGGCAAGGGAGAGATCGTCGTCGAGGGCGCGGCCAAGGACGTCTACTTCGAGCTGACGCCGGGCCTGAAGATCGACACGACGGGCGGCGTCCAGCGGATCCCCGTCATCTGGAACACCAGCAAGCCCTGCGGAGGCTGACCGATGTCGAAATCCGCCATCATCCCGTTCGTCATCTCGGGACTTCTCGTCGCGATCCTGACGCCTTTGCTGATGAGCACGGAGTACGGGCCGGTGGCATGGTGGAACGCCGCCGGAAGCGAATTGCGCTGGCAGGCCGCCATCGGGTCGGCCGCCGCCCTCTTCGCCGCCCTCGGCCTCGTGGTGACGGCCACGGCCGCGCGGCGGGCCGAGGCGGGCCTGGGGCAACCGGCCGGGGGCTTGAGCCTGCCGCGCCTGCTCTTCGCCCCGCGCCGCATCGTCGAGGCGCGGTCGCCGGAAGAGGTCATCGCCACGCTCGAGGGCATGGTCGGCCTCGCGCCGGTCAAGCGCGAGGTCAACGCCCTCATCGCCCGGCTCGAACTGGAGCAGCGCCGCCGCGCGGAAGGCCTCCCGGTCTCGGCGATCAGCCAGCACATGATCTTCACCGGCCCTCCCGGCGTCGGCAAGACCGAGGTGGCGCGGGCGATCGGCGAGATCTTCCGCGCCCTGAACGTCCTGCGCCGGGGCCATCTCGTGGAGGTCGACCGCGCCGGGCTGGTGGCGGGCTATGTCGGGCAGACCGCCGCCAAGACCCTGGAGAAGTGCCAGGAGGCCCTCGACGGGGTGCTCTTCATCGACGAGGCCTACACCCTCGCGGGGGGGGCCGGCGGCGATTTCGGCAAGGAAGCGATCGACACCCTGCTGAAGTTCATGGAGGACAACCGCGACCGGATCATCGTCATCGTCGCCGGCTACACCAACGACATGCGCCGGTTCATCGACACCAATCCGGGGCTCGCCGGGCGCTTCACCAAGACCATCGAGTTCCCGCCCTACAAGCCGAAGGAGCTCTGCGAGATCCTCCGGCGCATGGCCGCCCGCCAGCAATTCGCGCTGCCAGAGGGATTCGAGGCGGCGCTGACCCCATGGCTCGCCCAGCGTTCCCGCTCCGACGACTGGTCGAACGCCCGCGAGATGCGCACCCTCCTGGAAAAGGCCCGCGAGGCGCAGGCCGCCCGCGTCGCCCTGGAGGGCGGCGACATGCGCCGCCTGGAGATCGTCGACCTGCTCTTCGCGATCGGCGAGGACGCCTGAGGGCCAGCGCCCATTCCGGACCGCGACACGCACCGCGCCCGACCCGCATCAAGGCACGTCACATCCATGGAACGCCTCGACAAGCATCCCGCCGCCCTCTTCCTGGCCATCGTGCTGGGCGCGACCGCCCTGGTGGTCGCCCTGCGGCCGGACGTGCTCGCCCCCCTGGCGGCGACACCCTCGGCCCTGCTGCGCAACGTTCTGATCCTGGGGGGAATCGTCGGAGGCCTGCTCGCCGCCACCTACATTCCGGCGCGGATCGCCGGCATGCGGCGCGCGATGGATCAGGAGAGGGCGAACCGGAAGATCCGTCCGATCCAGTTCGAGGATGACGGCGCGGCGGTGGAGAAGAAGGACCTCCTCGCCACGGCGCTGGCGACCCTGGACGGCATGGTCGGCCTCGCGCCGGTGAAGGCGGAGGTGAAGGGCGTCATCGCCCGGATGCAGGTGGAGCAGCAGCGCCGCGCCCAGAACCTGCCCGTGGCGGCCATGAGCCAGCACATGGTCTTCACCGGCCCCCCCGGCGTCGGCAAGACCGAGGTGGCGCGGGTGCTCGGCAGCGTCTTCAAGGCGCTGAAGGTGCTGCGCAAGGGACACCTCGTGGAGGTCGACCGGGCCGGGCTGGTAGCGGGCTATGCCGGCCAGACCGCGATCAAGACCCTGGAGCGCTGCAAGGAGGCCCTCGACGGCATCCTGTTCATCGACGAGGCCTACGCGCTGGCACCCGGCGGGGCCGGCGGCGGCGATTTCGGCAAGGAGGCGATCGACACCCTGCTGAAGTTCATGGAGGACAACCGCGACCGGATCATCGTGATCGTGGCCGGCTACACCAACGACATGCGCCGGTTCATCGACACCAATCCGGGTCTCGCCAGCCGCTTCACCAAGACCATCGAGTTCCCGCCCTACAGCCCGCCGGAACTCGCCGAGATCCTGCAGCGCATGGCGGCCAACCAGGGCTTCGTCCTGCCGGAGGGCTTCCAGAAGGAGCTGATCCCCTATGTGAGCGCCCGCTCCCGCGCCGAGGATTGGGCCAATGCCCGCGAGATGCGCACGGTGCTGGAGAAGGCCCGCCAAGCCCAGGCGATGCGGCTCTCCGCCCATCCCGGCGGCGACATCAACCGGTTCGAACCCTCGGACATCGCCGCCGCCCTCGGCAGCCAGGGCGCCGGCGCGATCGACATGGAGGAGGCGCGCAGGGTCATCGGCCGCCTCGAGACGATGATCGGGCTCGCCCCGGTCAAGCAGCAGGTGAAGACCGTGGTGGCGCGGGTCCTGGTGGATGCCAAGCGGCGCGCGGAGGGCATCGAGGTCGGCGCGGTGAGCCAGCACATGGTGTTCACCGGTCCTCCCGGCGTCGGCAAGACCGAGGTGGCGCGCATCATGGGCGACATCTTCAAGGCTTTGGGCGTCCTGCGGAAGGGCCACGTGGTGGAGGTCGACCGCGCCGGGCTGGTGGCGGGCTATGTCGGGCAGACCGCGGCGCGGACCCTGGAGCGCTGCAAGGAGGCCCTCGACGGCATCCTGTTCATCGACGAGGCCTACACGCTGGCCGCAGGCGGCGGCGGTGGCGGCAGCGATTTCGGCAAGGAGGCGATCGACACCCTGCTGAAGTTCATGGAGGACAACCGCGACCGGATCATCGTCATCGTCGCCGGCTACACCGAGGACATGAGCCGGTTTATCGACACCAATCCGGGGCTTGCCGGCCGCTTCACCAAGACGATCGAGTTCCCGGCCTACGATCCCTACGACCTCCTCGAGATCCTGCGCCTGATGGCGACCCGGCAATCGTTCCGGCTGCCGGCCCGGTTCGAGACCCTGCTGCTCCCGTGGATCGAGCGGCGCGCGCAAGGCCGCGACTGGGCGAACGCGCGCGAGATGCGCACGCTCCTCGAGCGCCTGCGCGAGGCCCAGGCCCTGCGGCTCTCGGCCGATCCCCTGGGCGATCACGGCCAGTTCGAACTCGTCGACGTCGAGCGCGCCATCGGGGGCGCGGCGCCCTCCGCCACGGCGTCGTGAGCGCATGAGATCCGGCACGATGACCCCGCGCGCGGCCGTCCATGGCAGCCTGTGGTACGAGGATCCCTGGTACAGGCTGGCCTGGCTCGCCCTGCCGCAGGCCGGCACCGTTCTGCTCGCCAACCTGCTCTTCGCCCTCGTGGCGCAGGGCGAATGGGGTCGCCCCGCCACCGGGTCCCGGCAGCGCGCCGCCGAACTCGAAATCCTGCGCGACCGCGCGGGCGGGGAGGGCGACGCCGCCGCGCTGAGCCAGCTCGCGGCCGGAGCCAAGGCGGGGGAGATCGACGCTCAGACCCGGCTGGCGACCCTCTACGATCCCCTCGTCGCCGGAAAATTCCCGCGCAAGGCCGTGCCGAGCGATCGTGCGCGCGCAACCGAGCTCTACCGCGCCGGCAGCGAGGCCGGAGACCTCGTGGCCATGGCACGCCTCGCCGACCTGCTGCTCGAGGAAGCCGGTTCCGAGGACGACCGGAGACGGGGATGCCGCCTGGCCAAGGCCTGGCTCGACCATCCGGCGACGACGCGGGACATGCTTCGCGGGGAGGAGCGCCTGGCCGAGAAGCTCGCCCGCTGCCTCGTCGATGCCGAGAGCGGCATTCCCCAGGATCCGCGGCGGGCCGGCGACCTCATCGTCGACACCCTCCGGCTGAAATACGAACCGTCGATCCGCACCTATGTGCGCGGCCTCGGCCTGCACAAGCCCGCGCTGATCCGCGCGCTGCAGGAGGCGATGGCGGCGCGGACCATCGGCCGCTACACCGGTCCGGTGGACGGGCTCGTCCACCCCGAGACGATCGCGGCGCTGGAACGGGAGGCGGGCCTGCGCCCGTTCCTGCCGGATCCCGCCCCGGAGCGCCGTGCCGAGACCGGCACCGGCCTGACGGCGGAGGAGTTCCGCAGCCTCGCCCAGGCGGCGACCCGGGATCTCGCCGCCCTGGCGCGGGTCCAGGCCATCGCCGACCGGGGGGATGCCACCGCGCTGGCGACCCTCGGCTACCTCTACAGCCCGTTCCTCAACAAAGGCGAGGTCTTCGCGCCGGACGCCCGGCGGTCCGCCGCCAATTTCGAGCGGGCGGCAGCGGCCGGCGCCCGCGACGCCGCCGCCCAGGCGGCGGGTCTCTACGACAAGGGCGCGGGCGCCCTGGAGAAGGACCCGGACCGGGCGGCCTCCCTCATCCTTCGCCAGCTCGAGCTCGATCCGGGCTACCAACTCTTTCTGACGGACCCGGTCTTCGGCGCGACCTGGAGCCCCGCCTTCTGGGGAGCGCTCCAGCGAGCGCTCGCCGCGCGCGGCATCTACACCAACCCGGTCGAGAACCGCCGCAACGACGCGGTCATCGCCGCGATCCGACGCTTCGCCCAGGCGAACGAAACGGCCCGGAGCCCATCGAGACCATGAGCAACGCGCGAGACGAGTGGCTGCGCGCACACGCGGCCCTATGGTACGGCGATGCCCGCTACCGCCTGGCCTGGTTCGGCCTGCCGCAGGTGGTGACGCTGGGGCTGGCGGGGCTGTGCCTGTCCCTGGCCGCGCAGGGGGAATGGGGACAGCCGGCCACGGTCTCGAAGGCGCGGGTGGCCGAACTGACGACCTTGCGCGACCGGGCCGGCAAGGAGGGCGACCTCAAGGCGTTCCAGGAACTCACCGCCGCGGCCACGCGCAACCAGATCGACGCCGCGACCAAACTCGGCACGCTCTACGACCCGCTGACCGCCGCCTATTTCCCGAAGAAGCCGTCGCCCAACGACTTCTCCCGGGCCGCCGCCCTCTATGCTCCCGGCGCCGCGGCGGGCGACCTCCTGGCGATCACGCGCCTGGCCGACGTGCTCCTCGACCCCGCCAACCCCAATGGCGACCTCAAGCGCGGCTGCCGCCTCGCCCAGACCTGGATGGACGACCCGGAGACGCTCAACCGGACGATTACCGGCGAGGAGCGCGTCACCATCAAGCTCGCCAAATGCTATGTCGAGCCCGAGAGCGGCCTGCCGCAGGATCCCGTCCGGGCGGGCGAGCTGGTGACCGCGGTGCTGTGGCGCAAGCACCAGCCGACCATCGACGCCTTCGTCAACAATCTCGGCATGCAGAGCCCGGCCCTGGTGGCGGGGATCCAGCGCCATCTCGCCAAGTCCGGGCGCTATATCGGCCTCGTGGACGGGCGCGCCAATCCCGCCATCGTCACGGCCCTCCAGGTGGAGGCCGGGATCAAGAACACCGTCGCGGCCCCGAGGCCCGAGCCGCGCAAGGTGGCACCGAGCGGGCCGGACCCGGAAGTCACGGCCCTGGCGGGGGCCGCCATGGCCGGAGACCGGGGGAAGATGGCGCAGCTCAAGGCCCGGGCCGATTCCGGCGACGCGGACGCGCAGATCGCCTATGCGCGCCTGTACAATCCGGTGCGGAACAAGGGACAGGTCTTCGCGCCGGATGCGCAGGTCGCCGTCGCCTATTACGAGCGCGCCGCGGCCGCCGGCAACGTCATGGCGGCGGGTGAGGCCGCCTCGATCTACGATCAAGGCTGGGGCAACGTCGCCAAGGATCCGAAGAAGGCGGCCGCCCTCGCCCTGCGCGGCGTCGACCTCAAGGACGACCAGGTCACCTTCTGGCTGTTGTTCGAGGAGGCGGGCAGCTGGAGCGGCCCGTTCTGGGGCGCCCTCCAGGCCGAGCTGACGGCGCGCGGCTTCTACACGCTCCCCGTCGAGAACAAGCGCAACCCCGCCGTCATCACGGCCCTGCGCGCCTACATGAAGGCGAAGTCGTGAGCGGGACCGACCGGCTCGGCGCGCACGCCGCGCTCTGGTACGCGGATGCGCGCTACCGTCTCGCCTGGTTCGCCCTGCCACAGGTGGCGGTCGCCCTCGCGGCCGGCCTGGCACTCGCGGTGCTGAAGCCCGCCGGGGAATGGGGCAAGCCGGCCGACAGCAAGGAGAGCGAGAAGACCTATCTCGACCTCCTCGACAAAGCCGGCAAGGATGGCGACAAGGCCGCCTTCGACAAGCTGAAGGCCGCGGCGGATGCCGGCGACATCTCCGCCCGCTCGTTCATGGGCGCCCTCTACAATCCCGAATGGGCCGGGATCTACGTCAAGAACCCCGTCAAGGCCGATGCCGCTACCGCCCTGAGCTATTATCAGAAGCCCGCCGATCTCGGTTATCCGGGCGCCCAGCGGGGCATGACCGACCTCCTGCTCAACCGCGGGCGCGGCCAGTACGACCTGAAGCGCGGCTGTCGCTACGGGCTCGCCTTTCAGGCGAACCCGGTGGCGATCCGGAACAACTATCTGAACTCCTGGTCGACACTCTTCTGGATCGCCGGCTGCTACGCCGACGCGGAGAGCGGCGTGCCGAAAGACCCGCAGAAGGCCGCCGACATCTACATGGACACGGTGGCGGCCAGGCTGCCGCTGGCCATAGGCACCTTCACCGACGATCTCGGCCGCCAGCCCCCCGATCTCGTGGCCGCGATCCAGCGCAATCTCGCCCGGCGCGGCTTCTATTCCGGGCCGACCGACGGGGCGGCGACGCCCCAGACCCAGGCGGCCATCCGTGCCCTGTCGGGCACAGCCGCCGCTCCGCAGGGCCGGCCGGCCGATCCGGGCCAACCGCCGCCCCAGGCGCGCCCCCCGGCACCGGCGCCGGCGCCAAGCACCGACGAGATGATGGCGCTCTTCAAGAGCGCGACCACCGACGCCGCCGCCGAGGGGAAGCTTCGCGCCCTGGCGGAGAGCGGCGTATCGGTGGCGCAGTATCTCTATGCACTCCTCCTGTCCCCGGCCAACACCAACAAGCAGCGGATCACCGCACCCGACGCCGCCCTGGCGAGCCGGTATCTCGAACGCCTCGTGGCGGAGCGGTCCTTCGCGCCAGCGGCCGCGGCGGCGGCCTTCCTCTACGATGTCGGCGGCGCCAATTTCCCCCGCGCCCCCGGGAAGGCGGCGGACATGACGATCCGCGCCCTGGAATTGAAGTCCACCGACATCATTCAGAACCTCAGCGAGGACAAGTGGGGCGCCGGCTTCTGGGCCGCCCTGCAGCAGCGCCTGGCCGACCGGAATCTCTATCAGGGCCGCATCGTCGACCAGCGCAACGACCGGACCATCCAGGCGGCGCGCCGCCTCCTC
>NZ_NKUG01000175.1 GCF_014845095.1 Methylobacterium bullatum
CTCCCCACAAGCTCGACGGATCTCGGGCAGGCCCGAGATCCGCTGGGGAGGAGGGCAGGGTGGCGCATCCCGCGAACGATGTGAATGCTCTAGCGCCGCCGGCGGGAGAGGGGGCGATCTCTCCGAACAACGCGCTCCGCTCATCCGACCCTCTGCGCGGGCCACCTTCCCCCGCAGAGGGGGAAGGGAGACGCGCCACACCTTCGAAACCCGCGCTTGAGGTTCTACCCCCGTCGTCTCACTCGACCCGGAGAAGCACGTGCTTCTTACGGCCGAAGGAGAGCTTCACCACCCCATCCTGGCCGAGATCGGCCAACGTCAGCACCGCCTTCTCGTCGCTGATCTGCACGTCGTTGACACGCAACCCGCCGCTCTTGATCTGGCGCCGCGCCTCGCTGGTGGAGGGGACGAGCCTGGCGTGGTCGGGACCGAAGGCCGAGAGTACGCCGAGACCGGCCTCCAGGACGGAGCGGGCGACGGTGACGCTCGGCAGGTCCTGCGCCACGGCGCCTTCCACGAAGGTCTTGCGCGCGGTCTCGGAAGCGGCGTCGGCCGCCTCGCGTCCGTGCATCAGGGCCGTCGCCTCGGTAGCGAGCACCTTCTTCGCCTCGTTGATCTCGGCGCCCTGCAGCGCCTGAAGCCGGGCGATCTCGTCCATCGGCAAAAGGGTGAACAGCTTGAGGAACCGCGCCACGTCGGCATCCTCGGTGTTGCGCCAGAACTGCCAGTAATCGTAGGGGCTCAGCATCCCGGCATCGAGCCAGACTGCGCCCGCCGCCGTCTTGCCCATCTTCGCGCCGGACGCCGTGGTGAGCAGCGGGCACGTCAGCCCGTAGAGCTGCGGCGTGCCCATGCGGCGGCCGAGATCGATGCCGTTGACGATGTTCCCCCACTGGTCCGATCCGCCCATCTGCAGCACGCAGCCGTAGCGGCGGTTGAGCTCGACGAAGTCGTAGGATTGCAGGATCATGTAGTTGAACTCCAGGAACGACAGTTCCTGGTCGCGCTCCAGGCGCATCCGCACGCTGTCCATGGACATCATGCGGTTGACCGAGAAGTGCCGGCCGATATCGCGCAGCATCTCGATGTAGTTGAGCTTGGTCAGCCACTCGGCGTTGTCGACCATGGTGGCAGAATTGCCGCCGCCACCGAAGGTCAGGAACCGCGAGAAGGTCTTCTGGATCCCGGCCTTGTTCTCCTCGATCTGCTCCAGCGTCAGGATCTTTCGCGACTCGTCCCGACCGGACGGGTCGCCGACCCGGGTGGTGCCGCCGCCCATCAGGGTGATCGGGGTGCCTCCCGTCGCCTGCAGCCAGTGCAGCATCATGATCGAGAGCAGATGCCCCACATGGAGCGAGGCCGCCGTGCAATCGTAGCCGACATAGGTCGTCAGTCGGCCTTCCAGGGCCGCCGCGTCGATTCCGGCGAGGTCCGATCCCTGGTGGATGTAGCCGCGCTCGGACAGAACCCGCAGGAAGTCGGATTTCGGCGCGAAGGTCTCGGGCTGGTTCGGCGTGGCGGTGGACATGCGGGGTTCCGGATTCGACTGGTCGCGGCGCGGGACAGGAGAAACGCCGGCGTGATAGCAGCAGGTCAAGTGATGCGCGGCTCTTAGCAGGGCTCACCGCGGAAGGCACGGGGCGTAAACGGCATGACCATGATGCGGGCGATCGGCCTGATGAGCGGCACCTCCCTCGACGGCGTCGACGTGGCGCTGATCGAGACCGACGGCGAGGACGTGAAGGTGGTCCGCAGCCATAACGGCTATCTCGAACCCCTCGGCCCCACCGGCTATCGCGGCTACACCGATGAGGATCGCGAGTTGCTCCGCCGGGCGCTGTCCGATTCCGAAGCGGTGGTCGCCCGCGAGGATCGGCCCGGCTGCCTCGCGGAGGCGGAGGCCTTCGTCACCGCGGCCCATGCGGAGGCGGTGGAGGCCTTCCTCTCCGCGAACGGCCTGAGCGCCAGCGATATCGACGTGATCGGCTTCCACGGCCAGACCGTGGTCCATCGCCCCGATCAGCGCATGAGCGTGCAGATCGGCGATGGCGCCGCGCTGAGCCGCCGTCTCGGGATTCCGGTGGTGTCGGACCTGCGTCACGCGGACATCGCCGCGGGAGGGCAGGGGGCGCCGCTGGTGCCGGTCTTCCACAAGGCGCTGGCCAAGGCCGCCGGGTTCGAGGGTGCGCTCGGCATCCTCAATATCGGCGGGGTCGCCAATGCCACTCTCATCGCCTCCAACGGCGACGTGATCGCCTTCGACACCGGCCCCGGGAATGCCCTCATCGATGACTGGATGCGCGAGCGCACCGGCCGGCCCCTGGACGATGGCGGGCGCACGGCGGCGCGGGGACGGCCGGACGAGCCGCTCCTCGCCTGGCTCCTGACCCATCCGTTCTTCTTCCGCCGGCCGCCGAAATCGCTGGACCGCAACTGGTTCTCGCACAAGCTCGCCGGTCAGCTTTCCACCGAGGACGGGGCGGCGACGCTCACCGCCTTCACCGCCCGCGCCGTGGCACGCGCCCTCGACCACGCGCCGGAGATCCCCACGCGCTGGATCGTCGCCGGCGGCGGCGCCCGCAACGGTGAGCTGGTGCGGCTCCTGAACTACCACCTGCGCACCGAGATCACGACGGCGGACGCCATCGGCTGGTCATCGGCCTATCTCGAAGCCCAGGCCTTCGCGCATCTCGCCGTGCGCTCGCTGAAGGGCCTGCCGATCACCTTCCCGTCGACCACGGGCGTTCGCGAGGCGATGACCGGCGGGGTGCTGGCGCGGCCGGAGGCATGAGCCCGGCGCTTTGCCCTCAGCCGAAACCCGCGCTAGAGCGTCTCCCACCATGTCGCACAACACTTTCGGCCATCTCTTCCGCGTGACCACCTTCGGCGAGAGCCACGGGGTGGCCCTCGGCTGCGTGGTGGACGGGTGCCCGCCCGGGATTGCCATCGAGGCGGCGGACATCCAGGCGGAGCTTGACCGGCGCAAGCCCGGCCAGTCGCGCTTCACGACCCAGCGCCGCGAGCCCGACCAGGTCCGCATCCTGTCGGGCGTCTTCGCCGACGACCGCACCGGCGGCGTCCAGCTGACAACCGGCACGCCGATCGCCCTGGAAATCGAGAACACCGACCAGCGCTCGAAGGATTACTCCGAGATCCGCGACAGCTATCGGCCGGGCCACGCCGACTACGCCTACGACGCCAAATACGGTATCCGCGATTATCGGGGAGGCGGGCGCTCGTCGGCCCGCGAGACCGCCGCCCGCGTGGCGGCCGGGGCCATCGCGCGGCGGGTCCTGCCGGCCGACATCGTCATCCGGGCCGCGCTGGTGCAGATGGGACCGCATGCGGTCGACCGGTCGCGGTGGGATTGGGACGAGGTGGCCCGCAACCCGTTCTTCTGCCCCGATGCCGAGACGGCCAAATTCTACGAAGAGTATCTCGACGGTATCCGCAAGGACGGCTCGTCCATCGGCGCCGTCATCGAAGTGGTCGCCGAAGGCGTGCCGCCGGGCCTCGGAGCGCCGATCTACGGCAAGCTCGACGCGGATCTCGCTGCCGCGATGATGTCGATCAACGCGGTGAAGGGCGTCGAGATCGGCGACGGCTTCGCCTCGGCGGCTTTGCGCGGCGAGGAGAATGCCGACGAGATGCGCTCCGGCAATGCCGGCGCGCCGACCTTCCTCGCCAACCATGCGGGCGGCGTCCTCGGCGGCATCTCCACCGGCCAGCCGCTGATCTGCCGCTTCGCGGTGAAGCCAACCTCCTCGATCCTGACGCCGCGCATGAGCGTGACGACCAACAATCGTGACGTCGACCTCGTCACCAAGGGCCGCCACGACCCCTGCGTCGGTATCCGCGCCGTTCCCGTCGCCGAGGCGATGATGGCATGCGTGCTCGCCGATCACTATCTGCGTCACCGGGGGCAGGTCGGGACGCGCGATCGGGAGTGATCGCATCATGCGCAACGGCACGCCCTCCCCCCTTGTGGAGAGGGGCGGGGGTGGTGCCGGATATGGTGTGATCTTTCCGCC
>NZ_NKUG01000176.1 GCF_014845095.1 Methylobacterium bullatum
GGCGCCGGCAACATCACGCAATGGGCCTACGCCCTGCCGGGCGAATTGGCGGCGTTGCAGGGGTGAGCCCCGCTCAGATCACCGGTGCGGCCGGGACGAGGTCTTCCAGGTCGACGCCGAGCGCGTCGGCCAGTGAGCGAAGGACGACGATGTCGCTCGTCCCGGTGCCGTCCTCAATGGCCGTCAGATCCGCGTGTGAAATGCCGCCGCGTGCCGCAAGTTCGGTCGTCGACAGGCCACGTCGTGCGCGCCAGAAGGCGAGCGGAGACGGTGCGTGGCGCAAGGCATCGAGATCGGCTTCATTCAGCAACTCGTCCTCGCCGGAAGCGAGCCGGGTCTGCGACGTGACCAATGTCTGCAGGTCCGATGCATCCTCGGCCAAAGCGGCCAGCCGCTCGAACTCGGCTTCGGGCATGATGACGATGGATTCGCCGGACGGTGTCTGCGTGCGCACGATGGTCATGGTGCTGGATCCTACCCGTAGATCGAGCCGCGGGGACCGACGGCATGCACAATGACCCGATCCGGCTCGATCGTGAAGATCACGCGCCAATCGCCGATCCGCAGGCGAAACCCCTCGGCCCCTTTCAGGGCCTTGATGTTGTTGGACAGAGCCGCGGGATCGTCGGCGAGGGTTCTCAGTTTCTCGCGTATCTGCGCTTCGGTGTTGGCCGGCATACGGGCGAGCGCCCGAGCCGCGGGACGGGTGTAGACGATCGTTCGGCCCATGCCACCACCTGTTGCAGCCGCCAACAACTTTCCGTTGAATATGCCGGAAGGCAAGGGATTCGATGACCGCCTTTCCCGACATCACCCCTGAGATCCGCGCCGCCGCTCCCGCCCTGC
>NZ_NKUG01000177.1 GCF_014845095.1 Methylobacterium bullatum
TTGCCGGGGTCCCGGGGTTGTAGGGCGGCGGGTGTTCGAGCAGCCAGCCCAGCCCGGCCCCCTCCCCGCTCGAGATCCGCCCGGCATGTGCTTCCATTGCCGCCACCGCCTCGTCGTAGGGGACGAGGGTGTCGCTGATCCGCCACAGGACCGGCCGCATGCCGGATCGCGGTCGAAAATCGGCCGTCGAGGCGGAAAGCCGGGCGCTGCGGGGGGCATCGTTTACCAAGGCTTCACCATATCTCAGGAACACTCTGTCGAGTGAGGCCCGATATGGGCCGATGGAGTTCGTGGCGCGTGGCAGTTTTCGAAGACCTCAAGGTCGATCTCTCGGTCGTGCTCGGGCGCAGCCACATGCCGCTCCACATGCTGCTGCGCATGGGACGCGGCGCCGTGATCGAACTCGAATCCACGGAAACCGATATGGTCGAGATTCTCGCCAACGACCACCCGATCGCCCGCGGCCAGATCGTCGTGACGGGAAACCGGATTTCGGTTGAGATCACCGAACTGATCCGCAAGGCGGAAGTGGTGCGCACGCCCGGCGTGACCATCGGCGACGGGGCGGTCCAGATCCTCGATGGACCGGTGGATCTCATCTGAGACGCATGACGGCGCTTGTCGTGGCAGATTCGATCTGTTATCCGCTGCGCCGCGCCACACGAAAC
>NZ_NKUG01000178.1 GCF_014845095.1 Methylobacterium bullatum
CCAGGAGAGAGAGCGCCGCGCTTCTTCCGCTGATCCTCGCGGCGCTCTCTCTCCTGGCGTTCTCGCAGGACATGGACACGATCATGCTGGTGACCATGGTGGTCGGCTCGCAGATCTTCTTCATGGGCCTCGCCCGCCGCGTCTACGCCTCGGCGGTGGGCGCGCTGAAATCCCAGGCGGAGAAGGACGCCATCTTCATCGAGCTCGAACAGGCCAAGGCCAATTCCGATGAGGCGCGGCGGCGGGCGGAAGAGGCCAATCTCGCCAAGTCACGCTTTCTCGCGACCATGAGCCACGAGTTGCGCACGCCGCTGAACGCCATCCTCGGCTTCTCGGAGGTGATGAAGAACGAGGTCTTCGGCGCTCACATCGCTCCGTCGTACAAGGAATATGCCGGCGACATCCACGATAGCGGTATGCACCTCCTCAATCTCATCAACGAGATCCTCGACCTTTCGCGCATCGAGGCCGGGCGTTACGAATTGAACGAGGAGGCGATCCAGCTCGCCCATGCGGTGGACGAGTGCCGGCACATGGTCGCTCTGCGCGCGCGCAGCAAAGGCCAGGCCTTCCACGAGTTCATCGATCCCGACATGCCCCGTATCTGGGCGGACGAGCGGGCTTTGCGCCAGATCGTGCTCAACCTCCTCTCGAACGCCGTGAAATTCACGCCGCCGGGCGGCGACATCACGATCAAGGTCGGCTGGACGGCCTCGGGCGGCCAGTATGTCAGTGTCAAGGATAGCGGGCCGGGTATTCCCGAGGACGAGCTCGGCACGGTGATGTCGTCGTTCGGCCGGGGCTCGCTCGCGATCAAGACCGCCGAACAGGGCTCGGGCCTCGGCCTGCCCATCGTCAAGGGGCTGGTGGACCTGCACAACGGCAACTTCCACCTGAAGTCGAAGCCGCGCGAGGGAACGGAAGTCGTCGTGATCTTCCCCGCGAGCCGTGTCATGGACACGCTACCCGCCCTGAACCTGTCCACCGAAGCGACGTCGAGTGCGGACATGGGCGGCAGGCGGAGCGCGGCGCGCGCGGCCTGATCGGCGCACTCGCCTTTCCCGTTTTCGTGATGATTGTGACACCGGGCCGTCACGGGTCCGGTGTCCCCGATGGGATGCCTTCAGCTTTCGCTGCGTCCCGACACCCCCGCCTGGGCGAACGTCGCCATGTCGCGATGGCAGGCGAGCGCGCCCTTGAGCAGGCCGATGGCGAGGGCGGCGCCGGATGCTTCGCCGAGACGCATGCCGAGAGCCAGCAGCGGCACCAATCCGAGGCGTTCCAGCACCTCCGCGTGGGCCCCTTCGGCCGAGACGTGGCCGGCGAGGCAATGGTCGAGCATCGACGGATCGATGGCATGGAGGATCGCCGCGGCCGAGGTCGCGACGTAGCCGTCGATGACCACGGGGATGCGCTGCATCCGCGCCGCCAGGATGGCGCCGGCCATGGCGGCGATCTCGCGGCCTCCGAGGCGCGACAGGACATGGAGCGGGTCGTCGAGGTGGCCGGCATGGAAGGCCAAGGCGGCCTCCACGGCCGCGACCTTGCGCTCGATCCCGGCCGCATCGACGCCGGTGCCGCGCCCGACCCAATGCGCCGCCCCACCGCCATAGAGCGCCGCGTAGATCGCCGCCGCGATGGTGGTGTTGCCGATCCCCATCTCGCCGAGGCCGAGACAATCGGTTCCGGCGGCGATGGCTTCCATACCGAAGGCCATGGTGGCCACGCATTCCTTCTCCGTGAAGGCCGGGCCTTCGCAGATGTCGCCGGTGGGAAGATCGATGGCCAGGTCGAAGACCTTGAAGCCGAGGCCGTAGGCGGCGCAGAGCTGGTTGATCGCGCCGCCGCCGGCGGCGAAATTGTCGAGCATCTGGCGGTTCACCTCCGCCGGAAACGCCGAGACACCGCGCTTGGTGACGCCGTGGCTGGCGGCGAAGACGCAGACGAGGGGCCGGTCGAGGCTCGGTTGACCCTTGCCCTGCCAGGCTGCGAGCCACTCCACGAGGTTCTCGAGGCGGCCCAGCGCGCCGGCTGGCTTCGTCAGCATCGCGTCCCGCTCACGCACCATGGCGACGGCGTCACGGTCCGCGCCCGGTACGGAGGCGATCAGTCGGCGGATATCCGAGAACGGCGTCTGATCGGGATTGTCCTGGTTCGGGATCGTTTGAGTCATCGCGCGAAACTTGGCCTTCCGTCTCGGCGCGTCCGGTATGGCGGCCTGCCTGTCGGGCGAGCTATAACCAACCGGGCGCGAGCGGTGAAGGCAGGTCCTCGATGACGCAAGGCCGGGATCTGGAACCGGACGATGCCTTTCCCGGCGCGTCCATGGCTTACGATCTCGCGGCGTGCCTGAGATTCTATTCGCGGCTGCCGGTGCCGCGCCTGCCCGGCGAGGGTGATCCGCATCGTCTGCCGGACTTCCGCACCCTGCCGCGCATGCTGCCACTGGCCGGCCTCATCCTCGCCCTGCCCTCCGCCCTCATCCTGCTCGTCGCCTGGGCCCTGGATCTCGGACCGTTCCTGGCAGCCACCCTCGCCCTGGCGGTCGGGACGCTGGTGACGGGGGCGCTGCACGAGGACGGTCTCGCGGATGTGGCGGACGGGTTCGGTGGCGGCGCGACGCGCGAGCGCCGCATCGAGATCATGCGCGACAGCCGCATCGGCGCCTATGGGGGCGTCGCCCTCGTGTTGACGCTGGCCCTGAGGATCGGAGCCCTCGCGACGCTGCTCGATCGCACCGGGTCGCTGGCCGCCTTGGCCCTGGTACTGGCCGCCTCTCTCTCGCGCAGCGCAGCCCTGGCGCCGATGGTGCTGCTCGGCCCCGC
>NZ_NKUG01000179.1 GCF_014845095.1 Methylobacterium bullatum
CAAACCGCCCATCCATCCCCAACCCCATGGCCAGGGACCAAAAACCATGGCAAACCGCTTGACACCCGACACAGTCGCTGAGGTGCCGCGTCAGCGGCCTCGAAGGAGCCCTCCAGTCATCGCGCGATCTCTGGAAGCCTCCTTCGAGGCCGCTACGCGGCACCTCAGGATAAGGCCAAGCCTTGGACAAACAGATCAAACAGGCTCTTCGCGAGCCCCTACTTGGCCGCGTTGGGGATGCCTTCGATCGGGCATTCCGGTGTGCCGAGATCGGGGCGGGTGATGGCGCGGACCGCCTCGCGGGTGCCGGCCGGGTCCTCGATCCAGCGGCGATAGAAATCGTAGGGGCAATCGGCCTTGCCGGGCTCGTTTTCTTTCGAGTTGATCATGCCCGTATAGCCACGGTGCAGCAGCTTGAAGAGGTGGTTCTCCGACTGCATGTTGGCGCGGGCGTCGCGGATGAGGAACTTCGAGAGGGCGGCATATTGCACGCCCATTTCCTCAGTGCCGCATTCGCCCAGCGTCCGGCCGTCGAAGCCGATGATCGCCGAATGGCCGAAATAGCTATAGACGCCGTCGAAGCCGGCCGCATTGGCCACGGCGACATAGGTGTTGTTGGCGAACGCCATCGCCTTCGACATCAGGATCTGCTGCTCCTTGGCCGGATACATGTAGCCCTGGCAGCGGATGATGAGCTCGGCGCCGCGCATGGCGCAGTCGCGCCAGATCTCGGGGTAATTGCCGTCGTCGCAGATGATGAGGCTGATCTTGAGGCCCTTCGGCCCGTCCGAGACATAGGTGCAATCGCCCGGATACCAGCCTTCGATCGGGGTCCAGGGCATGATCTTGCGGTATTTCTGCACGATCTCGCCCTGATCGTTCATCAGGATGAGGGTGTTGTAAGGCGCCTTGTTCGGATGCTCCTCGTGGCGCTCGCCGGTGAGCGAGAACACGCCCCAGACTCCCGCTTTCCGGCAGGCCTCGGCGAAGATCGCCGTCTCCTCCCCGGGCACGGCGGAGGCGGTCTCATACATCTCCTTGCCGTCATACATGATGCCGTGGGTCGAGTATTCGGGGAAGATCACGAGGTCCATGCCGGGCAGGCCGGACTTCATGCCCACCACCATGTCGGCGATCTTTCGCGCGTTCTCCAGAACTTCGGCCTTCGTGTGGAGACGCGGCATCTTGTAGTTGACGACCGCGACGCCGACGCTGTCGTTGCTCGAGGAAATGTCGCCGTGCATCATCGGTGGGGTTCTCCTGTTGTTTGCGTCGCTTCTCCCCGCCAGGCGGGGAGAAGCGTGGGCGCCCAGCCGTCAGTGGCTGATCATCCACGGTCGCGCGTTGGGGAAGCTTTTCGCGGCCGCCGGTTGCTTGGTTTTCGAGGCGCCCGAGCAGCAGCCGCAGCCGGTCCCGTGCCCCGACGACTTGCGGGGCGCATGGGCGCTCCGCTCGTTGACCGCATGCGCCTTGCGCCGGCCCGCATCCATGGAGGCGAGGTTGGGCGCCGTGAGGAAGGCGCGGCCGCAGGACGAGCCGCAATCCGGGCAATCATGCGGGTCCTTGAACTGAGCCATGGGGCGCAGCACCGTGAAGGGCCCGCAGGCGTCGCAGGCATAATCGTAGACGGGCATGGGGGCCTCTCGAAGGATCGACAATGGGCGACGCGACGGGGGCGACGTACTTCCCCCTCAAGGGCAGTCGGTTACACACGTCGCGCGCCTACCCTCCCCCTTGTGGGGAGGAATCGAGGGTGGGGTTGGTTGGGTGACCCTCGAACTCTGGAGGCTGGCGGAGCCACCCCCACGTCTGACCTCTCCCCACAAGGGGGAGAGGGAGACGATCTGCCTGAAAGGACAAACGGGGGGGTCAGATCACCCGGGGAGCGGGGGGGATTGTCAGCAAGGA
>NZ_NKUG01000018.1 GCF_014845095.1 Methylobacterium bullatum
CGCGGCCCTCCTCCCCCTTGTGGGGAGGAGGTGGAGGTGGGGGTCGCTCCGCCAGCCTCGACTGAGCGAGGGTCGCCCGACCACCCCCACTCCTAACCTCTCCCCACAAGGGGGAGAGGGACGCGGTCTGCTGACAGAACCGGCGCCCTTGGAACCCTTACTTCCAGCTCGCCGCGTAGAAGCGCGGCAACTCATCGGGCTGCGCCGTGAAGGTCAGGTCCGAGGTGAAGGCGTAGTTGGTCGAGTAGGAGAACAGCGGCAGGATGTAGGCCTGAGCCGCGATGCGCTTGAGCGCCTCGGCGTATTTCACCTTGCGCGCGGCCGGATCGGTGGCGCCGTCGCCGGCCTGGAGCGCCGCGATGGTCTCGGGATCCTTGGTCAGGTCCTCGTCGCCGCCCTTGAGGTAGACGCCGGTGAAGGCGGAGACGTCGAGGACCGAGAACGAGCCCCAGGTCTGGAAGGCGATGGAGACCTTGCCGCCCCGGATCATGTCGCGCAGCGCCGCGTAGCGCAGATAGTTGAGCCGGGCGGTGATGCCGACGGCGCGGAGATACCCGATGACGGCCTCGGCGTAGTCGCGCTCGCGATAGGCGCCGAGATCGATCTCGAACCCGTCGGGATAGCCGGCCTCCTTGAGGAGCGCCTTGGCCTTGGCCGGATCGTAAGCGTAGCGCGGCACACCCTCGTCGGTGCAGCCGAACTGGTCGATGAAGCAGGCCGCGTTCATGACACGGCTGCCGCCACGGACGAGGTTGTCGACCATCGCCTTGCGGTCGATGGCGTAGGAGATCGCCTGGCGGACGCGGGGATCCTTCAGGGGCGAGTTCTCCTTGGCGCGGCCGAGCGTGTCGAATTGCAGGAAGCCGACCCGCATGGTCTCGGCGCTGAGCACGGTGACGTTGGGCGCGGCCTTGAGCTGGTCCGCCTGGTCGCTCGGCACGCGCCAGATCCAGTCGATGCCGCCGGTGACGAGTTCGGCCATGCGGCTGTCGGCATCGGGGATGACGCGGAATTCGAGCTTGCCGATCTTGGGCATTCCGATGGGGCTGCCGGGCCAATATTGGGCGTTCCGCTCCATCTTCACCCCGCGTCCGTTCTCGACGCTGGTGATGCGGTAGGGGCCGGTGCCGATGGGGGCCTTGGCGAACCCGTCGAGGCCGACCTTTTTGAAGTAAGCGGCCGGGAAGATCGGGGTCGGTCCGGCGAGGTATTCGAGGGCGGCCGGGAAGGCGGTCTTGAGGTGGATGCGGACGGTCTTGGCGTCCACCACCTCCGTCGACTTCATCCAGTCGACGTTCTGCTTCGTCACCGTGCGGGCTTCCGGCGTCAGCACGTAATTGAAGGTGAAGGCCACGTCCTCGGGGCCGAAGACGTCGCCGTTATGGAAGGTCACGCCCTCGCGCAGGGTCAGTTCGAGGGTGGTCGGGTCGACCCATTTCCAGGCGGTGGCCAGCATCGGCTGATACGTGCCGGTCTTCGGGTCGCGGTAGAGCAGGGTGTCCCAGACGTTGCGCGCGAGCACGACGCCCTCGCGGGCGCTGTTGTGATACGGGCTGACGTTTTCCGGCTCGGTATCCGAGGCATAGACCAGGGTGTCGTTGGCCTTGCCGGCGAGCGCCGGCACACTGAACGTCGTCAGCAGGAGAGCGAGTGTGGCGCCTGCCGCGGGAAGGTATCTCGCCATGATCTGCATCCCTTCAGCTCCGCGACATCGCGACGGACACTTGCGCACCCGTCCTGCCGCTTTTTTCGTCGTGCCATGATGTTGTGCATTTTGCATCGCAACAAGTAGAATTTGTCGAAGCTTGCCGTGCCGTTTCGGCAATTCTCGTGCGGCCGGCGGGGCTCGGGAGATCGACCATGCAGATGTCAGGCCTGCGCTATTTCCTCGCCGTTGCCCGCACGGGCTCCATCGCGGCGGCCTCCGCCCAGCTCAACGTCGCGGCCTCGGCGATCAGCCGGCAGATCGCCAATCTGGAGGCGGAGCTCGATTGCGTCCTGTTCGAGCGCCGTCCCCGCGGCATGGTCCTGAGCCCGGCGGGAGAGCTGCTGGCCCGGCATGCGCGCCAGACCCTGGTGCGGGCCGAGCAGGTCGCGGCCGAGATCCAGGAATTGCAGGGGCTGGCGCGGGGCTTCATCCGCGTCGCCACGGCGGAAGGGTTCGCCCTCGACCTCTTGCCGAACGCCATCGCCGAGTTTCACGCGCGCCATCCCGGTATCCGGTTCGAGATTCAGGTCCTGCCGCCGGCTCAGGTGACGCAGGTGGTGGCGGCGGGCGACGCCGATATCGGCATCACCTTCGTGCTCGCGCCGACGAACCTCGTCACGGTGATCTACGACGCGACGGTGGAGATGGTGGCGCTCGCGGCCCCCGACCATCCGCTGGCCGGCCGGGCGTCGATCCGGATCGACGAACTCCAGGCCTATCCGATCGCGATGCCGCCCCTCGACACCACGGCGCGTCTCGTCTTCGACACGGCCTGCCGGGCGGAGGGCATCGCCATCGAGCCGACGCTGACCTCCAACATCCTCACGGCGCTCCTCCCCTTCGTGCGGCGGACGAAGGGGATCGCGCTGATGTCGGCCCTCTCGGTGCAGACGCCGGTGCGCCTTGGCGAACTGGTCTGCATCCCGATCCAATCACAGGCGAGCCTGCGGCGCGGCATTCAGGTCCAGCTGATGCGGGACCGCAAGCTGCCGCATGCGGCGCAGGCGTTCCTCAGCCAGCTCATCGCCGCCCTGCCGCCGGCGGAGCCCGGCAGGGCGTGAACCGTCCCGATCAGCCGTTCCGGAACGTGTAGCTGTAGCCGTTCAGGGCCGGCGCGCCGCCGAGATGGGCGTAGAGCACCTTCGAGCCCTTGGGGAAGAACCCCTTCCGGGTGAGATCGATCATCCCCTGCATCGACTTCCCCTCGTAGACCGGGTCGGTGATCATGGCCTCGAGCCGCGCCGAGAGGCGGATCGCCTCGACGGTCTCCTTCGAGGGCACGCCGTAGACCGGGTAGGCGTAATCCTCGTTGAGGACCACATCGTCTTCCGTGATCTCGGGGGCGCCGATGAGGGCGGCCGTCTTCTGCGCGATGTCGAGCACCTGCGCCTTGGTCTGGGCCGGGGTGCAGGAGGCGTCGATCCCGATGACGTTGCGGGCGCGGCCATCGGCGGCGAAGCCCACCACCATGCCGGCATGGGTCGAGCCGGTGACGGTGCACACGACGATGTAGTCGAAGCGCAGGCCCATCTCGGCCTCCTGCGCGCGGACCTCCTCGGCGAAGCCGACATAGCCGAGGCCGCCGAACTTGTGCACGGAGGCGCCCGCGGGAATCGCGTAGGGCTTGCCGCCCTTGGCCTTCACATCCTCCAGGGCCGCCTTCCAGCTCTCGCGGATGCCGATGTCGAACCCGTCATCCACGAGCTGCGTCTCCGCGCCCATGATGCGCGAGAGCAGGATGTTGCCGACCCGGTCGTAGACCGCATCCTCGTGCGGCACCCAGGCTTCCTGGATCAGCCGGCACTTCATCCCGATCTTGGCGGCCACCGCCGCCACCATGCGGGTGTGGTTGGATTGCACGCCGCCGATGGAGACCAGCGTATCGGCTCCGCTCGCGATGGCATCGGGCACGATGTATTCGAGCTTGCGCAGCTTGTTGCCGCCGTAAGCCAAGCCGGAATTGCAATCCTCGCGCTTGGCGTAGATCTCGACATCGCCGCCGAGATGGTCGGTGAGGCGCGACAGCTTCTCGATCGGGCTCGGGCCGAAGGTGAGGGGATAGCGCTCGAATTTCGACAGCATGGCTTGGCAACGTCCTCGCATCAGTGAGAACCGAACGCTAGCAAAACTCGCGCGAAAGGTGCTCTCGAATGACGACAAATTATGCCATAAAAATGCGGGTCATACCCGGTCAAGCTTAGCATAAAACGTCGTTTCTGCTGAAAATACGGAAGGTTCTTCCATGTCGCCATCGCTCGACCGGATCGATCTGAAGATCCTGCGCCTGCTCCAGGCCGATGGGCGCATGAACAATGCCGAGATCGCCAAGCGGGTGAATACCAGCGCCGCCACCTGCCACCGCCGCACGCAGCGCCTGTTCGACGAGGGCTACATCCGCGGCGTCCATGCGCGGATCGCGCCGGAGAAGGTCGGGCGGGGGTCCCTCGTCATCGTCGGCGTCGTACTCGACCGCTCGACGCCGGAGAGCTTCGCCGCGTTCGAGGCCGCCGCCCAGGCGATGCCGACCATGCTCGATTGCCATCTCGTGGCCGGGGATTTCGACTATTTCCTGAAGATCCGCGTCTCCGACATGGCGGATTTCAACCGCCTGCACAGCGACACCCTGATCGCGCTGCCGGGGGTGCGGCAGACGCGGACCTTCTTCGTCATGAAGGAGGTGGTGGACAATGCGCCGATGGATCTCTGACGGCGAGGCTTGCGCGAGGCGGCCTCTCCGGTTCATCGAGCGCGGCAACAACGCCGGGGCCATCGGGATCACAGGAGAACGGACCGCATGAGTACGGATGCCGACACGTCGCCCGCCCCCTCCCTAGACGCCATTCCAGCGAGCGTGCGGGAGGCCCGGCCCACCACCTGGCTCAATCCCCATCTCCGGCCGGCCGCCGAATTCCTGCCGAGCCAGGCTTTCTCCCTGGCCGATGTGGAGGCGGCGGAGGCACGCTGGCGCCGCTTCGACCCACTGCTGCGCCACCTCTTCGACGATCTCGCCACAGGGCGCATCGACTCGCCCCTGATGCCCCTCTCCGATCCTATCGCGCAGGCCATCGCCGGTCCGACCGGCGGCGCGGTCTGGGTAAAGGCCGATCACGACCTGCCGGTCACCGGCTGCATCAAGGCGCGGGGCGGGGTCTACGAGGTACTGGTCTATGCCGAGCGGCTCGGGCTTGAGAAGGGCCTGCTATGGCCGGGGGATTCCTATGCCCGGCTCGCGGAGGCCGAAGCACGAGAGGCGTTCGGGGCGCACACGGTCGCGGTCGGCAGCACCGGCAATCTCGGCTTCAGCGTCGGCGTCATGGCGCGGACGCTGGGCTTCGCGGTCGAAGTCCACATGTCCCACGACGCCAAGGCGTGGAAGAAGCAGCGTTTGCGGGATATCGGCGCCCGGGTGGTCGAGCATCGGGGCGATTACGGCAGCGCGGTCGCGGCGGCACGCTCGGCTTTCGAGGGGCGGACCGACGCCCATTTCGTCGACGACGAAAGCTCCGTCGACCTGTTCCTCGGCTATGCGGCGGCGGCCTTCGACCTCCAGCGCCAGCTGGACGAGGCCGGGATCAGGGTCGATCCGGCCCACCCGCTCTGCGTCTATCTTCCCTGCGGCGTCGGCGGCGCGCCCGGCGGCGTCACGCTCGGCCTGAAGTTGCTGTTCGGCGACACCATCCGCTGCATCTTCGTGGAGCCGGTGGCCTCGCCCTGCATGCTGGTGCAGCTCGCCGCCGGTTTGTCGCGCCCGGTGGACGTCTACGAGATCGGCCTCGACAACCGCACCGCCGCCGATGGGCTCGCGGTGGCGGGTGCCTCGATGCTGGTGGCCGGCACGGTCGGCCCGCTCATCGAGGCGGTGGTCACGGTCGCCGATACCGACCTGTTCGCCTGGGTAAAACGCCTCTGGGCCGATCCGGGCCTGCGGCTCGAACCCTCGGCGGCGGCGGGGTTCGCCGCAATCCGGCCCTATCTCGACGCCGCCGCACCTGCGCGGGCGACGCATGTGGTCTGGACCACTGGCGGGGCGCTTCTGCCGGAGGCGGAGTTTCAGGACGCCCTGGCGCGGGGATAACGATGAAGCCCCGGGCCTATGACGGGATATGGCCTCGTTCCGGGCCATATCCCTGCACATGCCGTCAGTTCGGGTGGAAGACCACCTTCACGCAGCCGTCCTTCTTGTCGCGGAACGTCTTGTAGAGGTCGGGGCCGTCCGCGAGGTTGGTGGAGCGGTGGGTGATCATCGAGGTCATGTCGATCTTGCCCTCCTGGATCAGCTTCGTCAGCGTCTCCAGGTAGCGTTTCACATGGGTCTGGCCGCTCTTCAGGGTCAGCCCCTTCTGCACGATCGAGCCCATATTGATGGGAAGCGGGCCACCGTAGACGCCGGGGATCGAGACGATCCCGCAGGGGCGCACGGCCTTGATCGCCTCCATGAGGACGTAGGGGCGCTCGGTCGAGGTGAATGTCTCCTGCAGGGTGCTGACGATCCCCGCGACGCCGTGGCCGGCGGTGGCCTCCATGCCGACGCAGTCGATCACGCCGTCGGCGCCCTCGCCCTTGCTGATCTCCTTGATCCGCTCGAACACGTCCTCTTTCATGAAATCGATGATGTCGGTGGCACCGTATTTCCGGGCGAGTTCGATCCGCTCCGGCACCGTCTCGATGACGATGATGCGCTCCGCGCCCATGATCTTGGCGGATTGGATCGCGAACAGCCCCACCGGACCCGCGCCCCAGATCGCGATGATCTCGCCGCCCTTGATCTCGCAATGCTCGGCACCCTGCCAGCCGGTAGGCAGGATATCGGTGAGGAACAGCAGCGACTCGTCGTCGACGCCTTCCGGCGCCAGCATCGGTCCCACATCGGCCATCGGCACGCGCACGTATTCCGCCTGGCCGCCGGCATAGCCGCCGGTGAGGTGCGAATAGCCGAACAGGCCGGCGGTGGTGTAGCCGAACTGCGCGGCCGCCATCTCGGCATTGCGGTTCGAGCGCTGGCAGACCGACCAGTTGCCGAGCTTGCACTGCCGGCATTCGCCGCAATTGATGTTGAAGGGCACGACGATGCGGTCGCCCTTCTTGAATTTGGTGAACCCCTGGCCGACCTCGACCACCTCGCCCATGAATTCATGGCCGAGGACGTCGCCACTCTCCATGGTCGGCATCTGGCCGTCCATCAGGTGGAGGTCCGAGCCGCAGATGGCGCAAGACGTCACCTTGATGATGACGTCGCGCGCATCCTCGATCCGGGGATCGGGCACCGTATCGCAGCGGATGTCACCCTTGCCGTGCCAACACAGTGCTTTCATTGCGCTCTTTCGAAACCGGAATGTCAGGACAATCGCCGGGACCGCCCGTGGCGGCCTTGACGCCGCAGGGCCGAACCCCGTCGCCGAGGGCTCCGGTGGAAAACACCAGCCGAGTCCATGAGTTCCAGAATGTCGATTGCACCGGTTCAAGCAAGTTCGAGCTTGAGCATATCGCAACGCGCTTTGTATGAATCAAGACAGGCTATTGACGCCGAAAAATACCACGATCAAACATAAGTCATTCGCCGCCTCGGCAGGAAAGACTGCCGCTCTGCCACGGCACGCCACGAGGTTGGCCTGCGACAGGCAGGACGCGTCTCTGACTAACCTCGGGGCGTAGCAAGAGTATGTCGGACGGGTATCGGCCGGATGGGAGACGACCGGGGATCAGCGGCCGAACAGCCTCGCCGTGAACGAGGCCGGCGCGTCCCCCTTGTGGCCGGCCACCACCACGAGGCGGCGGATGTCGCCGCGCAGATAGGCCTGCAGGAAGCGGTTGTAGTCCTTGAACACCACGCAGCCGTTGGACGCGCCGCTCGGTCCGAGCATGTAGGTATGGGCGAGGATGCCGTCGCGGCCGTGGATGGCGGCGCTGCCGCCCACGGGGTTGAGGCGGATGGCGCGCACCCCGTGGAACAGGGCCTCGCGCTCGGTCAGATCGTAGGTGCCGGGGGGCGTCGCCCCGCGCATGCGGACATGGACGAGACGCGGGTTGTCCATGTGCTGGCCGAGGCCGGAATGGGCCTCCAGCTGCTCTCCGCTCGGCAGGGTCACCGTGCTGGCGCTGATGTCGTAGATCGCGGTCCCGCCGCCCGCCGTGGCGGGCACGCGGTCGAGGACCCGGCGCTGGCTCAGATCGATGGCGCCCGTATCGGCGGAGGCATAGGCGAGGGCGGGAGCGGGGCTGCGTTCGGGATCACGCCGGCCGAACACCGTCTCGAAGAACGACCGCTCGGCCTCCACGTCCTGGCGGGCCGCCACCACCGTCCGCGACGACGGGCGGCGGGTGGCGAGGCGCGGCTCGCGGGCGAGGGGCTTCAGGTCGAAGGGCCGCGGCACCGGGGCGGGCATCGGCTGGACGAGGCGGGCCGTCTGCTGGAGCGGCCTTGAAGCGGGTGCGAGTTCTGAGGAGGCCGGCGCCACGGCGGCGAGCGCGATACCGGGGGCGATCTCGACGGGCGAGGCTTGCGGGGCCGCGAACCCGGCCACCTGCATGGGCTCAGAGGCACGCCAGTCCGGCGTCCGCGCACCCAAGGCGGGGGAGGGGTCGAGCATCCAGGCATAGCTGCGGACGGCGGCGGCGGGCGTTGCCTCGGGGGAGACCTGCCGGCCGGCGTATGGCGCCGTCGCGGCGGGCACGGGCGTGTCCAACCCGGTCAACCGGGGAAAGGTCGCGACGAACAGCGCGACGACGGCCGTCTTCAGAAGAACGCGGCTGCGCGGCCGGGAACGGCGTGGGCGGCGGCGATAGGTGGACGCATCGTCGATCATGCGGGCTGTACTCGGATACGCGTACCCTGCCCGCACGGCCCTCGAACGACCTCGCCAAGCTCCGCCAAGAGCCCCGCGAAGGTCACATCGATCGTCCATGTCGTTTTAGGGAACCATCAACCTTGATGCCTCCCATTCAGCGCGAAGTTGGTTAATCACCGATAAATCGTGAGCATGTTTTTCGAGAGAATGTACTGGCCGCCCGAACACCTTCCGGCCCCCATATGAAAGCGCCCCGCCTGCCTTTCGGCGGACGGGGCGGTCTCTTCATACATCCGGCACTCCGCCTTTGTGGCGGGCGCCCCGAAACCTTACTTGCCGCTGGGAGCCGCACCGCTGCCGGTGGCGGCGTTGCCACCATTCGAGCCGGCCGGCGCGCCCGGCGTCGCATTGGAGGGGACGTCGGTCGCCATGCCCGGAGCCATGGTGGAGCCGGTGGTGTTGGCGCCGCCCATGCGCTCCGCCCCCTTCTCACCGTTGCTCTTCACGCTGCCGGGATTGTTCATGTTGCCCTCGGCGCTTCCGCCGCCAGCGGCCGTCTGGGCGAAGGCCGCGCCGCTCAGCGAAACGGCGAAGGCGGCAGCGATGGCGAATGTCTTGATCTGCATAGTCTATTTCCTCATGTCTTACGAACTTGACCTAATAACGTCGCACTGCCCACATGGTTCAATGAAATAACGCCCCGGAAATTTTCATTTTAGAATACGTCGCACACCGGCTGACGACCACGGCTCAGCTTATCCGCCGGCTGCTTTGTCTTAAATCATACCATCGGGAACGTTCAGCTTAGAGCCGACCCCGGCGATGCCCGGTGCGGAGCCGGACTTCTCCCTCGACAGGCCACGGAGAGCTGTCTTAAGGCCACGCCATGCCGATCCTTCGACTCGACGCCGCCCATCGCCTCGCCACGGACACCCTGGTCCGCTGCGGAACCGCGCCTGCTAATGCCGAGAGCGTCGCCCGCGCCCTCGTCGCGGCGGAAGCCGACGGGCTGCGGACCCACGGGCTCATGCGGCTGCTGGCCTATGGCGAACAGGTGCGGGCGGGCAAGGTCGTCGGCGATGCCGTCGTCACGAGCGCGCGGCCGAAACCGGGACTGCTCGCCATCGATGCGGCCCACGGCTTCGCCTATCCGGCCCTCGACACGGCCATCGCCCTCCTGCCGGAGATCGCCCGCGCACAGGGGATCGCCGCGGCCGCCATCCGGCGCTCGCACCATTGCGGGGCGGCCGGGCGGCCGGTGGAGGCTCTGGCCGAACAGGGTCTCGTCGCCATCCTGTTCGCCAACGCCCCCGCCTCCATGGCGCCCTGGGGCGGAACCCGGCCGGTCTTCGGCACCAACCCCATCGCCTTCGCCTGCCCGCTGCCGGGGGCGGAGCCGGTCATCGTCGATCTCTCCCTGTCGAAGGTGGCGCGCGGCAACATCATCACCGCCAAGCAGCGCGGCGAGGCGATCCCCGAGGGCTGGGCCCTCGACGCTGAGGGCAACCCGACCACGGACCCCGTGGCGGCGCTCGCCGGCACCATGGTGCCGTTGGGCGATGCCAAGGGCACGGCCCTCGCCCTCATGGTGGAACTGCTCGCCGCCGGCCTCACCGGAGCGCGTTTCGCCAGCGAAGCCACGTCCTTCCTCGATGCCGAGGGCGAGCCTCCCGCCACCGGCCAGCTCATCCTCGCCATCGACGCCACGGCCTTTGCCGGCAATGCCCTGGAGCGCTTCGCCGTGATGGCCCGCTCGGTGGCGGAACAGGACGGCGCGCGGCTGCCCGGAACACGCCGCTTCGCCGCCCGCGCCCGTGCCGCCGAGGAAGGGATCACCCTCTCGGAGACGCTGCTGGCGGAGATCGAGCGGCTGTGACGACGCTCGAACCGAGAGGTCCCTCGCAACCTTCGGCCCCGACGGCGGCTTGACCGCGATCACGATCGTCTTGCTTCGGGCCGGCCCATGACCTCACCTCCTCCGACCCCCGAACGGGCGACGCCGCGCTGGCGCAGGGCGGGCGGGCGCCTGCTGGCGCTGGCCGCCCGACCGGTGCGCCGGGCGCAGGGGACGGGCGGGACCGTGATCGAGGCCTATCGCGGCTACGGCTCGACGAGGGAGATCTTCCTGATCGGCCGGGTCTTCCGGCAGGCACGCCGCGAGCCGAACCCCGAGGCCGACGACATCGCCGCGGATCTCCGCGACATCGCCCGGCGCATCCGCAGGCGCAAGGTCGCCGATGCGTCCGTCGTCGCGCGCTTCGGCGGGGCCGAGACGACCGCCGTGACCGACCGCGACGGCTATTTCCGGGTGAGCCTCAAGCCACCGAACGTGCCCGCCGGCGAGGACCATTGGCACAGCGTCGAACTCGAACTCGCGGCCGATCCGCCGGTGCGGGCGCAGGGGCGGGTGTTCATTCCCCCTGAGAACTGCCGCTTCGTCGTCATCAGCGATATCGATGATACGATCATGCATACGGGCGTGGCCAACAAGCTCAAGATGCTGTGGCGCCTGTTCGTGGCCGATGCGGAGGACCGCGTCGCGTTCCCGGGAGCGGCGTCCCTGAGCCGGGCGCTGCATGCGGGCGCCACCGGCGACCAGTCGAACCCGATGCTCTACGTCTCGCGGGCGCCCTGGGGCATCTACGACATGCTCAGTGAGTTCTTCCGGCAGCACGGGATTCCGGCGGGGCCCGTGCTGTTCCTGCGGGAATGGGGCCTCTCCTGGCGCCATCCGCTACCGCGCCGCGCCGAGGACCATAAGCGCGACCTGATCCGCCACATGCTGGCGCTCTACGGCGACCTGCCCTTCGTGCTCATCGGAGATAGCGGCCAGCACGACCCCGAGGTCTATGCCAAGATCGTCTCGGAGAATCCCGGCCGGGTGCTCGCCGTCTACATCCGCAACGTCTCGCGCGACCCGTGCCGGGCCGAGGAGATCGAGCGCCTGTCGCAGGCCATCCTCGAGGCCGGCAGCAGCCTGGTGCTGGCCGGAGACACCACAATCATGGCCGAGCATGCCCTTTCGCTCGGCCTCATCGGCAAGGAGGGAGCGGACGCGATCCTGGCGGAATGCCGGTCACAGGTCATGCCGGAGACGGTGGAGCCGATCGTCATCGAACCGGACGACGACAAAGCCACCGCCCAGAAGGCTCCGGCCTGAGAGCGGGGCTGCGTCGCCCCGTCAGTACCCGTATCCGTCATAGCCCCGGCGCGAGGGCCGATAGCCGTATTCGCCGGCGCCGCCATAGGGGCGGGGGGCGACGTAGCGCCGGCCATAGGTCTGCAGATAGGGGTCGAGGCGGGGATCGCGGTAATTGCCGTTGTTCACGCCGGCCGAGCGGTCGTTGCCGCTCAATGCAGAGTAAGGCGAGAGCCCATCGCCACCACCGCCGGTGCCGCCGCGCGCCAGGGCGGCACCGGTGAGGCCGAGGAGCAATGCCGAGGCGAGGGTCGTGCGGATGAGAGTCCGTGTCATGCCGGTCTCCTTGATCGGGTCGAAGTGATCGACGAAAACAACGACGCGGTGAATCGCACGGTTCCCGGAGTGACCGGTATCAGCTCTTCTTGCGCAGCGGCCGGGTGAACAAAGATCCGGCCCGCTCGAATCCCGTGCTGTCGCAGAAGGCCGGCAAGGTCTCCTCACCGGGCGCGGCGGCGAGTTCGAGGGTGGTGCATCCCGCCATCCGGGCGGCCTGCGACGCGGCCTTCAGCAGGAGACGGCCGATGCCGCGTCGGCGCTCGTCCGGTCCGACCAGGAGGCCGGTGATCTGGGCGACGGGCTGAGCCGCCGTCAGCGAACGGTACCAGTGCAGGACGACGAGACCGCTCGGCGGCCCCCATTCGACGGCGATGAGGGCCGTCCCGCTCCCAAGGCGCAAGGCCTCCAGCCGTTCGGCCAGATCGCTCACCGCTATGGACTGTCCCGATGCCTGGAACAGGGCGGCAAGGCCCGCCGCATCGGCAGCGGTCGCAGCCCGGATCTCGAGCCCATAGCGGCTAGCCAAACGCGTCTCCGGTGGATGTCATTGGGACATCCATAGACCACCGGCGGAGAACTCGGGACGTCTCCTCGCGCGCGACCCGTCCGCGCGGTCATGAAGACGGACGGGGCGGTGCACCCTCGGCACACCGCTCCGTCCATCCGCCACGCCTCGCTTGGGGGAAGTCGGAGCGCAGCGGATCCGTTTCGCGCCGCTCTGTTTCTGAATGATGTCCGCCCCTCGCCCGACCCGCAGATTCAGCGGTCGCAGCCGATGCAGATGTCGCGGACCACACGGTTGCGCATCGGGCCGGTCCTCTGGTTCGGAAGCTCGCCGCTGAAAGCATGGAGCTGCGGTCGCGCAGGAGGCTCGGGATGTCGGACGGGCTCACTCGGGACGGTGCTCGGCCGGGGTGCTGGCGGTGTCAGCGCCATGTTCTGAGCGGCACAGGGGATGGCCGATGCCAGCGCGGCACTCAGGATACCGGCCCCGTAGATCCATCTCGACATGGTCAAGCCTCCGCCCGACTCCTCAACGCGCTGGCGGGGCATACGGTTCACGGCGGAAGCCGGGGCGGTTCAGCCCGCGCCTTCCTGCGCCGCGAGCCAGTCCGTGAGCCCGGACAGGGAGCGGAAGTCGGAGACGGCATGGACGGCCGCGCCCGGCATGGCGTCCCGCGCCATGGTCGCCAAGGCATGTCCGGGGCCGAGTTCGAGGACGGCCCGCGCCCCGGCCTCGCGGATGCCGTCGAGGCAGGCCGCCCAATCGATGGCCTGCGAGATCGCTTCGGCCAGCTTGTCGAGCCCCTTGGCGGCATCGAAGACCGGGGCACCGTCGAGACCGCTGAGGAGGCGAGGCGGCGGCGACGGGCCGAGGCGAGACGGCGTCAGGATCTCGGCGCGCGCCAGCGCCGCGCGAAACCGCGCGCTGGCCGCCGCCAGGAGCGGCGTGTGCGAGGGGGTATGGACCGGCAGAACCACCGCCCGCGCCGCCCCCGAGGCGAGAGCCCGAGCGCACAGCGATTCGAGATCGGCCACGGCCCCGCCGGCGACCACGCTGTCGGCGGCGTTGAGGATGGCGAGATGGCAGCCATGCTCCTCGACCAGGGCCGCGACCCGCGCGCGCGACAGGCCGCGAAGGCCGGCGAGCCCGTAGCCCGGCCCGCTGGCCTCATCCATCGCCTCGGCGCGCGCGGCGGCCAGATGCAGAACCGAGGCGGGCGAAAGCCGCCCCGCGCAGCCCCAGGCGGCGAGATCGCCGATGCTGTAGCCGGCCAGGACCACACGGCCGTGGCTCCCGTCTCGCAAGACGGTCCAGGCGGCGAGGCCGGCGACGCAGCAGAGGATCTGACCCGTGCGGTTGCCGTGCAGGGCCGGGCCGCCCGTCTGGGCGAGGTCGCGCGGGTCGGCGCCGAGGAGAGGCATCGCCGCCGCGAAGATGTCCTGAGCGGCGGGATGATCGGCCACGAGATCGAACATGGCGGGATGCTGGCCACCCTGGCCCGAGAGCAGGACCGCGAGACTCATGCCGTCTCCAATCCGTCGACGAACAGGGTCATGGCGAGGAGATCGGCGCTACCGCCGGGACTGAGATTGCGCGCGACGAAGGCCCGGTGGACGGCCTCCGCTCGTGCCCGCCAATCGTCCCGCGCGATGCCTCCTCCGGCGAGGAAGGCGGAGGCCGTGGCGCGGGCGAAGGCATAGCCCGCCTCGCCGCCGCGATGGAGCAGGTTGGTATCCTCGAGATGAGCGATCAGGGCGAAGCAGGTCTCGACGCGAGCGGCCTCCTCGTGGCCGGGGCGGAGATGCCGCGCCCGGCGCAGGGCGGGCAGCCCAATGGCGTAAAGGATCGGAAATCCCGCCGCAGCTTCGGCGGGCGCGCCGCCGATCCCGTAGCGTCGCCGAGCCGCCGCGCCCGGCGCATGGAGCAGGACGGGTCCGGTGAGGATCGCCTCGCCGTAACGCTCGCTCACGAGACGCCCGAGCGCTCCCGGCGGCAAGCGGCGGGCCGTGTGGGCGAGGGCGCCCGCGGCGGCAGTGAGGAGGCCGAGGCCGAAGATGGCGCCGCGATGGGTGTTCACCCCGCCCGTCGCCTCCCGCATGGCAATTTCGCCCTCGATGCCGATCCGGCGAAGGGCAGTCATCCCGGCCCCTGCGGCTCCGGCATCCGCCAACTCGGCGAAGTAGGGCAGGAGGGCCGTGGCACTGGCGCGAAAGGTGCCGGCATCCATGTCGGCATGGCTGCCGCGATCCACATGGCTGACGAGGCCGGGCTTCGGGTAGGTCTCGACTTCGCGGCGCAGGGACTCGACCGCGCGTTCCGCGATGTCGCCGGGACTGAGCGGAATCCGGGCGTCCCTGACCGGAGAGCGGGCGAGGGCGATCATGGCGTCACTTCCGCGAGAAACGACGCGGCGGGGCGCAGGGCGAGGCTTTCCCGCCCCTTGCACAGGACGGTTCCGCCGATGGGAGCGTCGAGCAGTTCGCGCCAGTTGATGCCGGCCCCGTCGGGCAGGACGATCTCGCCGTCGAGGCGCATAGGCGCGCCCGCCTCGATCCGCGCGAGGGCCTGCAGAAACCGGGGATCGACCCGGCCAGAGACCGGCCAGAGCAGGTCGAGATCGGAGCCGGCCCCGAGATAGGGAAGACCGGTCAAAGCCTGCCACAGCAGGCTTCCGAACACATGCGGCACGAGGCGGTGCTCGCGCCCGAGGGCCAGCACCTCATCGACCACCGGCCGCCACGCCTCCGGCGCTGTTACACGCGCACTCTCCAGGGTGACTGGCCCAAACCGACTCGCGGCGGCGGCCGGCAAGGCGAGGCCGATCCGACGCTTGCCGGCGGAAGGCGGCAGCGGCAGGCCGGCGGGGATGTGGTCCGCAGGCTCGCCGGGATCGCGGCGGCGGGTGATGACCGGCCAGCCGCGACGGGCCCATTCGGCGAGATGGGGAACGCCGTCGAGATCCCGGCGGCCGGCGAGGAGGCGCGCCCAGGATTCCGGGTCGACGCGCAGGAGGTCGTGGCGAGCGAGCCCCGACGCCTCGTCCTCAGTCACGGGGGGCCGCGTCGCCCGTTGCCGCCCGCATCACCCGCCCGGCGATGTCGCGCGCCATGAGCCGCCCGCCGCGTACCTCGCCGAGGGCGTCGCGGCCATCCGTTGTGGAACTCCCGGCGATGAGGGCTTCGATCTGGGGGCCGAGCGGCGTCGATGGGTCGAGCACGGCATGGACCGCCCCGGCCTTCACCATATTGTCGAGGCCGGGCGCGAACACGGAGGTGGATGTCGCCATCTCCTCCAGCCGCTCGAGGGGGAGCTTGGTGACCCGCGCCACCGAGGCCAGGTCCATCACGCTCGGATGGGCGCCGGGCAGGGCGGCGAGCACCCGTGTCGCGAGAGCGGTGGCGATGAAGGCGCCTGCCGCCGTGTGCCCGTAGACGAGGCCGATGGTGGGGTGGCCGCTGGCATCGGCGAGGAGCAGCGCCTTGGCGAGATGGGCGAGATACTCGTTGAGGCCGAGCAACTCGTCGCGGCGACTCATGCGCTGGCTGTCGGAATCCACGGCGACAAGGATCGGCGTCTCGCCGCCCCGGCGCACCACATCGAGGACGCGTCCGGCGAGGAGACAGGCGCCCTCGATCCCGAGCGGGGTGTTGCCGTCGATCCCGACCACCGCGAGACGGCCCGCCCCGAAAGGCCCGTCGCCGCCGATGAGGCCGTCCGCGACCTCGACGCCGTGCCCTTCGGGAAACAGCGAGGCCAGGATTTCAGCGAGCGTCATGGGGCGCCTCCGGCAGGCGGGCGAGAAGGGCATCGAACCGGTCCGTGTCCAGGCCCGGCACGGCGGCGGGATCGTTCACGCCGAGGCGGCTCCAGATCTCGGTGGCGTCGCGGGCGTCGCCGAAAAGGTCGAGGCGGGCTTCGAGGCGGGCCTGTTCGGCCTCCAGGGTGGCGAGATCGAAGGCCGGCGCCTTGCCGATCTGTTCGCGGGCGGCATCGCGAAACGCGCGGATCGTATCGTCCGCGAAAGCGTCCGCCCCGCCGATGAGCCGGCGGTGCTTGCCGCCCATGGTGCGCCAGACCAGCGCCCGGTCGCGGGAATCGAACTCCTCCGCCCCCTTGTTGGTCTCGATCACCTCCGGGCCGGAGACGCTGATGCGTCCCCCTTCCGAGACCACGAGGCGCGAACAGGTGCCGGCGATGAGGCCGCCGCCGCCGTAGCAGCCGGCGCGTCCGCCGATCAGCCCGATCACCGGCACGCCGGCCCTGCGCAGGTCGGCGATGGCGCGCATGATCTCGGCGATGGCGGTCTCGCCGGCATTGGCCTCCTGCAGCCGGACGCCGCCGGTATCGAACAGGATCAGCACCGCCGCCGGCCTCACCTGGAGGGCCGCCCGCAGCAGGCCGACGAGCTTGGCGCCGTGTATCTCGCCGAAGGCCCCGCCCATGAAGCGGCCCTCCTGCGCGGCCAGGAGGACGAGCGAACCGCCGAGGCTCCCGCGTCCCACCACGATGCCGTCGTCGAAGGCGCGCGGCAGGTCGAAGGCGGGCAGGTGCGGACTCATCACCCGCTGTTCGGGGCCGAGGAACTCTTCGAACGAACCGGGATCGACGAGAGCGTCGAGGCGGGCGCGGGCGCTGGCCTCGTACCAGCTCTGGTCGAGGGGATCGGCGGAGAGGGAGACGGGGCTCATCGCCATCACACGGCCTCCATCAGCCGGGCCCCCTGGAGCAGGCGCAGGGTCACGGTGTCGGGCCGTGCCCCGCCGTCGTTGATGGTGATGCGCAGGCCGCCGGGCTGCCGGCGCGCCACGAAATCGGAGACCACCGCCTCCCAGACCGGTCCGTAGCCGTTGATCGCGGTATCGATCTCGACGATGCATTCGTCGGGCGCGAGGCTGCGCTCCATCAGCACTTCGAGGTTGCCCGAGGCGACCACGCCGGTGATCGCCTGGGCCTTGGTGCCGGGCAGGGGCTTCGCCGTCCGATGCCGGAAGGTCAGCTTTTCCATGGGGTGGCGCTCCCTCACCAGTTCCGGAACTTGGCCGGCGGCTCGTAGAGGCCGCCCGACCAGTGCACGAGATCCTTGATCGACCGCGCCGCCAGGAGCGAACGGTCGGCGTCCAGGGGATCGATGCCGAGATCCTCCGGCCGGCGGATGATTTTTCGCGCGCGCAGCGCCTCGACCATGGCGTGGTCGCGGCCGCGCCCGACATCGGTGTAGCCGGCGACCCCGCGGATCGCCTGCTCGCGCTCGTCGAGCGTCCGGCACAGGAGCAGGTTGGCGATGCCCTCTTCCGTGACGATGTGGGTCACATCGTCGGCGTAGACCATCACCGGAGCCAGTTCGAGATCGAGCTTGCGCGCCAGTTCGAGGGCGTCGAGCCGCTCCACGAAGGCCGGGACCAGCTTGTCGCCGAAGGTCTCGACTAGCTGCACCACGAGCTTGCGGCCCCGGCGTAGCGCCGGATCGCCGGTGCCGCCGGCCTCCTCGCCGGCCTTCATCCAGGGGTCCGAGGGGTGGCGCCTGCCATGCGGATCGGAGCCCATGTTCGGCGCGCCGCCGAACCCCGCCACCCGGTTGGTGGTGACGGTGGAGGAATTGCCCTGGAGATCGATCTGCAGGGTCGAGCCGATGAAGAGATCGCAGGCATAGAGCCCCGCCGTCTGGCAGAAGGCGCGGTTGGAGCGCAGGCTTCCGTCCGATCCGGTGAAGAACACGTCCGGCCGCTCGCGGATGTAGCGGTCCATCCCGACTTCCGAGCCGAAACAGTGGATCTGCTCGACCCAGCCCGATTCGATGGCCGGGATCAGGCTCGGATGCGGGTTGAGCGCCCAATGGGTGGCGATTTTGCCCTTGAGGCCGAGCCGCTCGGCGAAGGTCGGCAGCAGCAGCTCGATGGCGGCGGTGCCGAAGCCGATGCCGTGGTTGAGGCGGCGGATGCCGTATTCGGCGTAGATCCCCTTGATCGCCATCATGGCCATCAGGATCTGCGTTTCGGTGACCGCCGCCGGATCGCGGGTGAAGAGCGGCTCCACGTAGAACGGCCTGTCGGCCTCGACCACGAAATCCACCCGGTCGCCGGGGATGTCGACACGGGGGACCCGGTCGACGATCGCGTTCACCTGCGCGATCACGACGCCGTTCTTGAAGGCGGTGGCCTCCACCACCGTCGGCGTGTCCTCGGTGTTGGGGCCGGTATAGAGATTGCCGTCGCGGTCCGCCGAGACGCCCGCGATGAGCGCGACATTGGGCGTCAGGTCGATGAAGTAGCGCGCGAAGAGTTCGAGATAGGTGTGCACCGCGCCGAGCGCGATCTGCCCGCCATAGAGCATCCGGGCGATGCGCGCGCCTTGCGGCCCGGAATAGGAATAGTCCAGGCGCCGGGCGATGCCCTGCTCGAAAATGTCGAGATGCTCGGGCAGCACGATGCCGGACTGGACCATGTGCAGGTCGTGGACCCGCACCGGGTCGCAGGCGCTCAAGCCCCTGGCGAGACAATCCGCCTGTTTCTGGTTGTCGCCTTCGAGGCAGACCCGGTCGCCGGGCAGCAGCACCGCCTCCAGCAGGTCGACCACCGCCGACGCGGCCACGAGCTTGCCCTCGGCATGGACCCGGCCGCGCTCGATCCGCGCGTCCCTGGCCTTCCGCTGCACCCGCCAATCGGCCATCCGATCCGCCTCTCGTCATCCGGCCCCGCATCGGCGGAGACCGTGGGAACGCGCGGCCAGCGACAAGTCGCGGACCGTCCCGTATCGCACCATGCGTACCCCGTCTGGTGACCAAGTCAATTCTGGGTATACCGATATGGGTTATCGGCGAGGTAAAGAATACGAGATGGCGACAGGACGAGGCCTCGGCATTCCGGACGTGCTAGGAGCATCCCAATCCCGCTTGACGATCCGCCCCATCTGCGATGAGGGACATCGTAAGGCGGGCCGGCAACGCAAGCGGGGAGGGGACGACGACCATGGACGGCATCGCCGAGGAGCGGGGGCTTCTCTCCGACCTGATCCGCAACGCCCTGACCGACGAGATCGCGGCCGGCACCCTGAGCGCGGGCACGGCCCTGGACGAACAGGATCTCGCCGACCGCTTCGGCGCTTCCCGGACGCCGGTGCGGGAGGCGTTGCGCCAGCTCGCCTTCAACGGTCTCGTGGAGTTGCGCCCGCGCCGGGGCGTCGTCGTCACCCGGATGACGCCGGAGCGGATCATGGACATGTTCGAGGCGACCGCCGAGTTCGAGGCGATGTGCGTGCGCCTCGCCACCTACCGGATGACGCCGCTCGAACGCAGCCACCTCATGGACCTCCATGCCCAATCGAAGGCGATGGTGGAGGCGGGCGATGTGGACGCCTACGACACGCTGAACCGCGGGTTTCACGAGGCCCTCTACGGCGCCACCCATAACGGCTTCCTGCTGGAACAGGCGCTCGCCCTGCGCACGCGGCTCTCGGGGTTTCGCCGCACGCAGCTGCGCCATGGCGAGCGGATCCGGAGCTCGCGCACCGAGCACGGCGAGATCCTGGCGGCCATCGCCGAGGGCGACGGCGACGCCGCCGCGAGGCGGATGCGCGCCCACATGCTCAACGCCGCCAGCGCCATCGGCCATTACATCGCCGAACATGCCGGTGCGTGAGGCGATCAATCGCGACGACGGACGGATGAGTCCGCCAGTCGTGCTTTGGTTTGGAATTTGCTCCGGGCAAGGGGCGGAGTTCGCCCCTTACGAGAGGTCGGGCGACCCCGCTGGCCATTGTCCAAGCCGGACAATGGGGTTGCCGGGAATCGTTCGAGGTTTAGCCATGCGCCGTTGCCGATCTGTTGTCGCAGCAGTCTTTTGCACAACTGTACTGGCGATCGTGGCGGAACCCTCCGTTTCCAAAGCCGACATCTCAACGGAAAACTTGAAGCGTGCGCCCCTCGCCCAAGACACGGTCAGGAAGGTCGTGGATGGCATCGCCGCCGAGCTGAGAGAAGGATACGTATTTCCCGATTTGGGAAAGCAGGCCGCGGATGCAATCCAACGTGATCTGGACGCCCATGCCTATGCGATGGCGGACGATCCCGGCGAGTTCGCCAGGCAACTGACCGAACGCCTGCGGTCGCTGACCAGCGATAACCACGTGAGAGTGATCCATGGCGATCCCTTCGCGAACCGGCCCAAGCCTTCGGACAGGCAGGGGTCCGGCTTTCAGGTCAAGCGGTTGGCTGGCAATGTCGGATACATCCACCTCGCCAGCTTCGTTCCCCCCGGGGATTTCAAGCCGGCCGCCGACAAGGCGATGCAGGACCTATCGGATACCTCTGCGCTCATCGTCGACATGCGCGACAATGGCGGCGGCCATCCGGCTTCCGTCGCCTATCTCGTCAGCTTCTTTCTCGATCCAAGCCAGCGCGTTCACATCAACGATCTGATCTGGCGCAATCGCGGGACGACGAGTTTCCGAACGGAGTCGTTCTGGAGTTCGCCCACCCAGGTGAGCTACCTCGGCAAGGCGGTCTACGTGCTGGTCGGTCCCAAGACCTATTCGGCGGGCGAGGAGTTCGCTTACGATCTACAGGCCCTGAAGCGTGCGACCATCGTCGGCGAGAAAACGCGCGGGGGCGCCAATCCAGGTGGCCTCACCGAGCTCGGGGCAGATTTCTTCGTCGTCGTGCCGACCGGAAGGGCAGAAAATCCGATAACGGGCGGCAACTGGGGCAGTGTCGGCGTGAGCCCGAATGTGTCGGCCACCTCCGAGGTCACGCAAGAAGCGGCGCTGGCTTTGGCGACGCGCGACAGCAAGTTGTAGGGCCGGCACGTGCGCTTTCAGCTCATCCTTTCGGGACAGCAGAAAGGAAAGACATCACCCGCTCCGTCGCCCACAGCCATACCGCACACCGGGACATCACCGTTCCACCTGCCACGTTGACGGCGCGCGAAGCGGTGCCGTAAGGCCACGTGATGCGGAAGCTCTCGCCAGGGACGGCCGGCCTGCGCGCGATCATCGCCGTGATCGCGCTCTACGGCCTGTGCCTCCAGGCGTTCCTCGTCACGATGACGCCACCGGCCCAGGCGGGATGGGAAAGCGCCCTTTGCGGGCATGACGCAGCGGGCGATCCTGCCGATGCGAGCCCGGCCTGCGCGCATGCGTGCTGCACGGCGGCCCATGCGGGACCGCAGGCGCCGGGGCAGGACACGGCCTTCGAAACGGTGGTCTGGCAGGCTCGCCCCGCCCCGCTTGCGCCACGTGCGGACGTGGCGGTCCCCGCCGCGCGGGCACCGCCCGACCAATCCATCGGATCGCGAGGTCCGCCTTCCGCCTGAGAGATCAGACCGTTTCGATCGCTCAGACCCGGATTGACCCCGATGACCCCATCGTCCCAGGGCGGCGCCCACGCATTTCGCGGGTCCGACGCCATGCGCGCGTCGCGCGACGGCATCTATCGCGCCGTCTGGCGTTGGCACTTCTACGCCGGCCTGCTGTGCCTGCCGTTCCTCGTCCTGCTCTCGACGACCGGCGCGATCTACCTGTTCAAGGACGAGATCAACGCCGCGCTCTTCGCCCACCGCACCGAGGTGGCGGCGCAGAACCGGGCGCCCGTGAGCGCGAGCCGCCTCGTCTACACCGCCTCCGAAGCGGTTCCGGGCGGTGTGCCGGTCTCCTTCACCGGCCCGGCCTCCGCGACCGCCTCCGCCCTCGTGACCATGAGGGAGGGCGGCAGCCGGATTCAGGTCTACCTCGACCCCTACAACGCCGATGTGCTCGACGTCGTGAACACCGAGAGCGACCCGATGATGGTGGTGAGGCGCCTGCACAGCCTCAGCTATTTCGGCACGGTCGCCAACGGCATCGTGGAGGTGGTGGCAGGCTTCGCGATCATCCTCGTCGTCACCGGCACCTATCTGTGGTGGCCGCGCGGGCAAGGGGGCGGGA
>NZ_NKUG01000180.1 GCF_014845095.1 Methylobacterium bullatum
ATCGGGGAGAAGCGGTCTGGCCATGCCAAACCAACGCTGAAAGCAACGTTCGGTGCCGTTCTGTTAGGCGCTCTTAGTCACTGACGCGCAATCCCGGCGGCAGGCCTGGATCACACCGACCCGTCCCGATGCCGTGCCGCCTCCATTACCGCGAGGTAGATGCGGTCCGGCGCGAAGGGAGTCGCGGTGAGCCTCGCTCCCGTGGCATCGCGGATGGCGTTGGCGAGCGCTGGCGCGACGGGGTTGAACGGGCTCTCACTCATCGATTTGGCGCCGAGCGGACCGATGCCGTCATAGGTGTCCGCAAACAGGACGCGGGTGCGCGGCACGTCCGCGAAGGCGGGGATATGATAGTTGCGGAAGGTCTGTGTGACGACGCGACCCTCTCCGTCGATCCGCATTGCCTCGTACAGCGCCGCACCGATCGCCTGCACGACACCGCCCTCGACCTGGCCGCGGCACTGCATGGGGTTGAGAACGCGGCCGGCATCGGCGGCATGTACGCTGTCGAGGATGCGCACCTCCCCGCTCGACCGATGGACAGCGACCCGGAACCCCTGAACGTTGAAGGCGACGGAACGCGGCGAGCCATCGGCCTTCGCGGCGCGCTCGATTGGACCGCTCGAAACGAGTTCGGCGAAATCGATCTCGCCGTTGGGAGTCGAGACGCCATCTCGGTGCGGGCGGCATTCGGAGGGCGCCCCCCCTCCCCTCTCGGCGGCGACCTCGCGAAGGGCCTGGCCTAAGGCGAGGGCGGCCTTCAACGTCGCCTGTCCGGCCACCACGATGCCGGTGGATCCATAGGCCCCGGTATCGTGGCCGACGCGGTCGGTATCGCCGTGGCGCAGGGTGATGCGCTCAGGGCTCGTACCGAGCGCCGAGGCAGCAATCTGGGCAAGGACGGTGGTCGTTCCGTTGCCGAACTCGGCGGTGCCGACATCGAGGTGGTAGTGTCCATCGATTTGAAGCGCGATCCGCGCATCGGCGAAATGCCCGCGCGGCGGGATCGTGTCGATCATCGCCATCGCCATGCCCTTGCCGACGAGCCAGTCACCGGACGGAATCTCGGCGGGTCCGAGTTCGTCCATGGCGGATGAGACGAGATCGAGGCACTGGTCGAGCCCGTAGCTTCCGTACTGCACGTCATGGGGTTCGAGGCTGTTCGATACCATCGGGTCGCCCGGGCGCACGACGTTGCGGCGGCGCATCTCGAACGGATCCAGCCCGAGGCCGCGCGCCACTTCGTCCATGGCCGATTCCATCGCGAAGATGGTCTGGCTCAGGCCGTAACCCCGGAAGGCACCGCTCGGCAGGGTGTGCGTGTAGATCGCGTAGCCGTCGACGCGTTTGTTGGGACAGCGATAGACGCCGATCACCTCGTTGCAGCCGTGATGGATGACGCCGCCGGCATGGTTGCCATAGGCGCCGGTGTTGGAGACCACATGCAGTGCGATGGCCGTCAGGGTGCCGTCCTGGCGGGCGCCGATCTTGACCGTCACCCGCATCGGATGGCGGGTGGTGGTGGCGGTGAACTGCTCCTGCCGGGTCATTTCCCACTTCACCGGGCGACCGGTGGCGAGCACCGCCAAGGCCACCAGATCCTCGGTGAGCATCTCCTGCTTGCCGCCGAAGCCGCCGCCGACCCGGCCGCAGAGCACGCGCACGGCATCCCGCTCCAGGCCGAACAGGTTCGCCAGAGCGTCGCGGGTGAGGAACGGTGTCTGCGTGCTGGATCGGATGACGAGGCGTCCGTCCTCGTCGCGCCAGCCGACGGCCCCGTGGGTCTCGAGATGGGCGTGCTGGACCCGCTGGGAATCGTAGGCCGCCTCGTGGACGAGGTCAGCCTCGGCAAACCCCGTCGCGACGTCGCCGACCTCTCCATGCACCTCGGCGGCGAGGTTGGGATGGGAGAGGCGCGGCGGCGCATCCTCGCCGGGCTGGTCGGCGCCGTCATGAACCAAAGGCGAGCCCGGCCGCAGGGCCTCGTCCGGATCGAACACCGCGACGCGGATCTCGTAATCCACGGTCAGCGCCGCGCATCCGGCCTCGGCCGCAGCTTCGCTCGTCGCCACCACCGCCGCCACCCGCTGACCGACGAAGCGCAGGATCGGATCGAGCACCCGCGTATCCGGGGCGTCGTCGAGGGGATTCTCGTGCCGCCCGGTGGAGAACCGTCCGGCGGGAGCATCGTCGTGGGTGAAGACCGCCACCACACCCGGCACGGCCAGAGCTCCCGCCCGGTCGACCCGCAGGATGCGGGCATGGGCATGAGGCGAGCGCAAGACCTTGAGATGAAGCAGGTCCGGTACGGCCAGATCGAAGGTGAAGGCTGTACTGCCCGAGACGATCCGAGGCCCGGCAGGGGCCGGGATGCTGCGCCCGCACGGGTCGCCGCGCCCATCCTCCGGCCGTTCCACGCGCGCTATGCCCGCCACGGCGTCGGCGATGGCGCCGTAGCCGGTACAGCGACACAGATTACCCTTCAGGGCGGTGGCGAGATCGCCGATCTGCCCCTGGTCCAGAGCCGCTGCGGTCATGATCATGCCGGGGGTGCAGAACCCGCACTGGTAACCCTGGGCGCCGAGAAAGGCCGCCTGCATGGGATGAAGTGGCTGCGTGCCCCCCTCCCCCGGCCGACAGGGGCCGCCGAGGCCTTCGATGGTGGTGACGCTGCGCCCCTCGGCACGGAAGGCGGGCAGCAGGCAGCTATGCACCGGCTCCCCGTCGAGATGCACCGTGCAGGCGCCGCAATCCCCCGCATCGCAGCCCTTCTTCACCCCGAACCAGCCGAGCTCGCGCAGCATCGTGCGCAGGCATTGGCCCGGACGTGGGGACACATCCTGCTCGTGTCCGTTGACGTGCAGGATCATGCGCGGCCCTCGTTCTCGAACGCGCGCCGGATCTCTTCGGCGAGGGTGAAGGTCATGTGCCTGCGCCAATCCGGCGTGCCGTGAACGTCGTCATGATACAGGGCCACCGGAACCGCCTCGGTGATCGAGATGGCCAGGACCGCCGCATCGGGGAGCGTCGGGAACATCAGGCGCAGCGGGCGGCGCGTGGAGGCCGTGATCGTGAGCGCGAAGGCGCCGTTGGAATCCAGGGTGCCGATCAGCAGGGCGCCGGAGCGTCCGTTGGGGCTCAGGGAAACCTGGCGGAAGGTGGTCCGGCGCTTCAGCGCGGCCAGGGGAAGATCGATGCGCCGCAGGATTTCGCCGGGTGCCAGCGACGTGCATTGCGATCCGAGGACGAGATCGGTGATGGCGACCTCGCGCTCGGCTCCCTCCGGTGTCCAGACCAGGCAGGTTCCCTCCAGGGCGGTGGCGAGCGCGATCATCGGCGCGGCCGGCAGGGCGAGGCAGACGTTGCCGCCGACGGTGGCCATATTCCAGATCTTGAAGGATCCGAGCAGCGCCCGGCAGCATTGCGCGAAGAGGGGAGCGGCGCTCCACGATGCGGGCAGATCGAGCCGGAACAGCTCGGCGATGGTACAGGTCGCGGCGAGCGAAAGGCCCCGTTCGCTCACCTCATGAGCCTGCCAGCCGAGGCTCGAGAGATCGACGAGGCGGCGCAGGCGCGGCTGAGGCTCGGAGAACAGCCACGTCCCTCCGGCCAGCCAGGCATCGCCGTCCCGCCACCCGGAGAGGTCGGAGCGGTTCCGCGGCACGGCGACGGAGCCGATCGAGTTCAGGTCCATCGTTGGAATCCAGGGTCGAGCACGCGGCGAGATTGCCCGGTCGAGAGGGTGATGGGAAGCTCGCGGGCGAAGCGAGGGCACCCGTGCTTGGGGCAAAGTCAGAGGAGCAAAATCAGTGCCGCCCGGAATCGCATCTCGCGCGCTTCGGTCCGCCCCGCTAAGCTGCGGCGATGGAGCATGAAGCCGTCGCGAGTCTTCTGGCGAGCGCCCTCGGCGACCCGTTGACGACATGGAGCCTCGGCAGTTTCGGCGCCGTCGCGAGCTTTCTCCGCGAGCCGGAGGAGGTGGCGATGCCCTTGGCCGATGCCCGGATGGGTTTCGTCACGGCGCGGGGGGCCATCGCCCTAGACCCCGCCGCCCTGGTTCGTCCCGTGGCCTATGAGACCGGGTTCGCCTTCGGCTGGAACCATGCCCTGGCCCTGTGCCTGCCGCGCGATGCCTGCGCCATGGGACGACGGTCCGTCGTCACCGAACTCGGGCCGGATCGCGAGGCCGCCGGGATCGCGCATCGCGACCATATCCTGTTCGATCTGGGCCTGAACCTGCTGGCCGTGGATGTCTGCATCCGGACCGGCGACCCCGCCCTCATCGATCTCCTCCGCAGCCGAGCCGGGCGGGAAATCTTCAGTCCCGACAATACGATCGCGGCACAGCTCGTCGCGGCCGGCCCTCATCGCGTCTTCGTCACCCGGATCGGGCGGATCGAGGTGTTCACTCCGATCCGGGCCGATCCCAACTCCGGCTCTGTCGGTCCGCGGACGCACATCCTGCCGCACATCCTGCGTCTGGGACGGACCCACCCCGCCACGGCGCCGATCCCCTCCGGCTGGGTACCCTGCGGTGCGATTCATCCACCGCACCCGTGCAGGGATGGTGCGGGTAGAAGAATTTCCTTTCAGCGCGCGCGTCACGAGGCTTTCCAGGCGCTGCTCGCGCGCTGGGGCGACCCGGACCTGGTCGCGGCGAAGCACGCGGCGATCCGTGGGGAGGCCGTGGTCGGACGGTTCGCCAGGAGTGCGCGGCGGGCGGCCGAGGCACAGGAAGCGTGCCTGCGCAGCGAGGGCTAGGGACTCGTCCCGGCGAGCTTCACGGCGAGGGCGGTCAGTGCGCCGTCGGGGCGGATCAACTCGTCGAGGATCGAGAAATGGTCGTGACCGGGCAGTTCGGCGACGATCGAGGCGTTGCCGGCGCACCGCCACGCGTCGTCGTAATCAGCGGAATGCCGCCGCAATTCGGGCAATTCGTTCGATCCGCACACGATGGCGAGGGGCTTATCCGAATGCGTCACCTGCCGGATCGGCGAGAGGGCTTCGATTTCCGCATCGGTCAGGTGCAGGCGGTCGTCGAGTTCGGTGTGCCGGATCGGCTCCAGATCGAACACGCCGCTGATGGCCAGGCCCGCATCGACCTCGGGCCACGCCATGGCGAGGGCCGCGAGATGCCCGCCGGCCGACCAGCCGGAGACGACGAGGCGACGGCGCCCCCTCCCCTCCTCCAGACCGCGCAGGAACACCAGCGCCGCCCGGATCTCGGCGGCGATCTCGGTGAGGCTGGCCTCCGGTGCCAGGGTATATCCCACCAATCCCACATCGAGACCGTGATGCAACGGTCCTTCGGCCATGCAGGCGAAATCCTGGCGCGTATTCCTGATCCAATAGCCGCCATGGATGAAGACGAGGAGCGGCGCATCCTCCGCCCCGCTCCGGAACAGGTCGATCCGGTTTCGCTCGGCCGGCCCATAGGGAAGGTCGAGCGCGTGGGGGTGGAGCGCGCGAAACGCGGCGCTCCGGGTCCGCCAGCCGGACAGTCGGGCGGCGCTGTCGGCGACGGCGCCGGTATTGTCGTAGGCGCGGGTCAGGGTCTTCCGGTCCATCCGGCGCCAGTCACCGGAGGGCGGCGTCGGTCCGCTCATGCGGCCACGGGGGCGTGGTGGCTGTGGAGCTGGGCCGACAGCATCCGGCGCACGTCGTTGAAGGCCGGGCTCGACAGGTCGCGGCGGCGGGCGAGGTCGATGGTGTGGATCGCGTCGATCCGGCCGGGGCTCGGGGACATGACCACCACCCGGTCGGCGAGGAAGATCGCCTCCTCGATGGCGTGGGTCACGAACAGCACCGTCAACCCGGTGCGGCTCCACAGGTCGAGGAGCTCGTCCTGCAGCCGCTCGCGGGTCATGGCGTCGAGCGCCCCGAAAGGCTCGTCCATGAGGACGATTTCGGCGTCGTTCGCCAGAACCCGCGCGATGGCGACCCGCTGCTTCATGCCGCCGGAGAGCTGGTGCGGATGGGCGTCGGCGAAGCGCTGCAGCCCGACGAGGGCGAGATAGCGCTCCACCGTGTCGCGGATTTCCGCCGCCGGCCGACCGCGCGATTTCGGGCCGAAGCCGATATTGTCCCGCACGGTGAGCCAGGGGAACAGGCCATAATCCTGAAACACCATGCCCCGGCTCGGGCCGGGGCCTTCGATGGGCTTGCCCCACATCAGAGCCTCGCCGGCGGTCGCCGTCTCGAAACCGGCCACGATGCGCAGCAGGGTGGACTTGCCGCAGCCCGAGGCGCCGAGCAGGCAGATGAACTCGCCCTTGGCCACGGTGAGGTTGGCCCCGCTGAGCGCCTGGACCGTGCGGCCCTGGACGGCGAAGGATTTCGACACGCCGCGGATGTCGAGGATCGGCACGGTGGGCTCAGCCATGGGAGGGGCTCCAGGCAAGAAGGCGCTGGCCGACCAGCATCACGGCCCGGTCGCAGACGAAGCCGGCGACGCCGATGACGATCATTCCGCAGATGACGATGTCGGTGCGCGAAAGTTGCCGCGCCTCCATGATGATGGCGCCCAGGCCGGTGGGAACGCCGGTCATCTCGCCGACGACGATCACCACCCAGGCGAAGCCGAGGCCGAGGCGCAACCCCGTGAAGATCGACGGCAGGGCCGCCGGCAGCACCACGCGGGCGAACTGCGCCGACCCCCGGCAACCGAGCATGGCGGCGGCCTCGAACAGGCGCGGCTCCACCGAGCGGACCCCGAAGATGGTGTTGACCAGGATCGGGTAGAATGCGCCGAGGAAGACGAGGAAATAGGCCGAGCGCGGGCCGAGGCCGAACAGGATCATAGCCAGCGGAAGCCAGGCGGTGACCGGCACCGGGCGCAGGATCTGCAGGGTCGGGTCGAGGATCTGACGCATGAGCGGCACCCGGCCGATGAGCAGGCCGAGGGGCACCGCCGCCAGGGCCGCGAGACCGAACCCGCCGAAGACGCGGGTGAGCGAGGCGACGAGATGCGTGAGCAGCGTGCCGCTGAAAGCGTCGCCCTCCAGTCCGCCGATGGCGAGATCCACCATCGCCGTCCAGACTTCCGCGGGCGGCGGGATCAGGCTGTAGGGCTTGCCCACCGTGAGCCAATGCCAGGCGATGCCCATGGCCACCGGAAGCGCGAGGGCGAGGAGGGGCTGACGCAGGCGCGCGAGGCTCGGCAACGCGCGGCGCGGCGCCTGCTCTGCCACCACAGGGGCGGAAACGGCCGGCGCGCTCACGAATCCCTCATCGCATCGACGAAGCGGGTGTCGATGAAAGTGGAGAAGTCGGGCAGGCGCTTGATCTGCCGGGCGGCCAGCATGTGCTCGGAATAGGCCTTGGCCTGTTTGACTTCAGTCTCTCCGAGCTTCCACTTGAACTCGACGTTCGGCACGGAGAGCTCGATCGCCTCCCGCTTCTGGCCGAGCTTCTGCACCGCCATCGCCACGGTGGCGTCGCGGTTGGCTTGCGCGAAATCCGAGCCCTTGCGGTGGATCTCCAGCATGGTCTTCACCACGTCGGGCCGCTCGGCGAGCGTGTCGCGATGGGCGCCGAACACCATGTTCAGGGAGCCCATCTCGGTGCCGTAGGGATACTCGACGAGTGTACCGATTCCCGTGGAGAGGCTGACGCCGGGGGCCGGTTCGGCGCCGACATAGGCGTCGACGTCGCCCCGCGCGAGGGCGATGTGCATCTCGCTGAAGGAGATGCGCACCGGCGTGATGTCCTTCACGCTCACGCCCTCCATCCGCATCCGTTCCAGAGCGAAGACCTCCTGGGTCGAGCCGGGCCAGATCGCCACGCGCTTGCCCTTGAGGTCGGCGACCTTCTCGATGCCCGACCCTGTCTTGGCGATGATGGCCATGCCGCGATTGCAGGTGGAGGCGATGACCACGATGGGCTCGCCGGCCGCCGCGCCCAGGGTGCCGGCGGCGATGCCGAACGTCCCGAAATCCACCGATTTCGTCACCACCGCGTTCTTGCACTCGGTGGGGCTCTCGAACGGGATCACCTCCACGGTGACGCCGGGCGGCGCGAACTGGGCGTAGAAATACGGCGCGATGGAATGGATCAGCTTCAGCGATCCCATTCGGATCACGGTGGGCGTCTCCGCCCGCAGGGCCGATGGCCCGACGAGGGCGCCGGCGCCGAGGCCGGCGAGGAAGGTGCGACGACGAATCATCTGAGCCGGCTCCGACATGATGTGAACCCGGACAGGGTATATCGGGAGGCTGTTGCAAACGAGTGCTGGTTATCGACTATGGTGTTGCGAAAATCGCAACACGCGGAGTAGTTGGTGACCGCGTCTTAGTGATCGTCCGCCGCGAGCATGTTTGAGTAGTTTATCCCAGGCCTGAACCTCATCCTGAGGTGCCGCGGAGCGGCCTCGAAGGAGCCCTCCAGGGATCGCTGCGGCATCTGGAGGCCTCCTTCGAGGCCCGCTGACGCGGGCACCTCAGGATGAGGTGGTCTGATGGGACCATCGACTTGAGCGCGAGTCGCGGCTGAGAACCCTGATCAAACAGGCGCCATGAAGCATTTGCGAACCCTCACCTACGTCTCCGAGGTGGCCCGGCGCGGCTCGATCCGCCGGGCGGCGGAGGCCCTGAACATCGCCCCCTCGGCGCTCACGCGGCAGATCCAGGATCTCGAATACGAGCTCGGCACGCCGATCTTCGAGCGGCTGGCGCAGGGCATGCGGCTCAACGCGGCCGGCGAGTTGCTGGTGCGCCATATCCGGGATCAGGTCGCGGACATGGAGCGCGTCCGCTCGCAGATCGCCGACCTGTCCGGCGTGCGGCGCGGCCATGTGGCGCTCGCCTGCAGCCAGGCCTTCGTGAACCAGATCGTGCCGGACGAGGTCCGGGCCTATCGCGCGCGGTATCCTCTCGTCTCGTTCACGGTCCAGGTGCGCGACCATGCCCAGGCGGTGGCGGCCCTCGTCTCCTTCGAGGCCGATCTCGCC